>JAWSVN010000201.1:1646-31936 GCA_033851875.1 Acidimicrobiales bacterium | reverse complement strand
CGCAACAACAAGCTCGACACCACGTGGCTGGCCAAGGTCGGATTCTTCGAGGGCTTCTCCGACGACCAGCTCGCCGCGGCGGCCGAGCTGGGGGAGCGGGTCGAGGCCGAGGTCGGCGCCGAGCTCACCGATCAGGGCCGCTACGGCGACGTCGCCTTCGTGGTCGTCGAGGGTCGGGCCAACGTGCTGATGAACGGCGACTATGTGGCCACTGTCGGCTCGGGCTCGATGGTCGGCGAGATGTCGATCCTGGAGCGGAGGCCGCGCAACGCGACCGTCGTCGCCGAGACCGACATGGTCCTCGTCGCCTTCAGCACCGAGGCGTTCCGGTCGCTGCTCGACGAGTCGCCGGCCGCGAAGGAGCGGGTGCTGGCCCTGCTCGATGCTCGTAGCCGGGCCAACGCCGAGCGTCGCGGCTGAACCGAAGGGTGACCGCACCGGCCGGTGCTCGCCGCCGGTAGGGTTGGCGGCTGATTCGTTCGCCGGGTGGAGGTTGCCATGCGAATCGCTGTCGGGTCCGACCATGCCGGATTCGAGCTGAAGCAGCTCATCGCCGAGCACCTGCGTGCCGCTGGCCACGACGTCGTCGACGTGGGAACCGAGACCGCGACCTCGGTCGACTACCCCGACTACGGCGCCGCCGTCGGTCGAGCCGTCACCGCCGAGGCCGACGCCGCCCAGCTCGGGATCGCCGTCTGTGGGTCGGGCATCGGGATCTGCATGGCGGCCGGCAAGGTCCGGGGCGTCCGCGCCGCCACCGTGCACGACGTCACCTCCGCGCGGATGAGCCGGCGACACAACGACGCCAACGTGATGTGTCTCGGCGAGCGCTTCGTCGGCGTGCAGGTGGCGCTCGACGCGGTCGACGCCTTCGTCGCCACCGAGTTCGAAGACCACGGCGACCCGGATGGTCGCCACGCCCGCCGAGTTGGCAAGATCGATGCCCTCGGCGCCTGACGCCCCTGATCGACCCCCGCCCCCAACCAACGACGAGTGAGACCACCATGCCTTGGCCCACCCTCGACACCGATCCCGTCTGGGACCTGCTCGATCGTGAACTCGATCGACAGAACACCGCCCTCCAGCTGATCGCCTCGGAGAACTTCGCCTCGCCGGCCGTGATGAAGGCCACCGGCTCGGTGTTCACCAACAAGTACTCCGAGGGCTACCCGGGCAAGCGCTACTACGGCGGCAACCAGGTGGTCGACGAGGTCGAGAGCCTCGCCATCGACCGGGTCTGCCAGCTCTTCGGCGCCGAGGCCGCCAACGTGCAGCCCCACTCCGGCGCCAACGCCAACATGGCCGTCTACCAGGCGGTGCTCGACCACGGCGACACCGTGCTCGGCCTCAGCCTCGACCACGGCGGCCACCTCACCCACGGGTCGCCCGTCAACGCCTCGGGGCTGCTCTACAACTTCGTCGGCTACCGGGTGGCCGCCGAGGAGCGCCTCGACTTCGACCAGATCCGCGACCTGGCCCTCGAGCACCGGCCGAAGCTGATCGTCGCCGGCGCCACCGCCTACCCCCGCATCATCGAGCCGGAGCCGTTCCGCCGGATCGCGGACGAGGTCGGCGCCCTGTTGATGTTCGACGCCGCCCACATCGCGGGCCTGATCGCCGGCGGCGTGCACCCGAATCCGGTGCCNNCCCGGCCAGCAGGGCGGCCCGCAGGAGCACTCGATCGCGGCCAAGGCCGTCGCCTTCGGTGAGGCCCTCACCCCCGAGTTCAAGGAATACTCCGCGGCGATCGTCGCCAACGCCTCGGCGCTGGCCGAGGGTCTGGCCAACGAGGGGTTCCGCCTCGTGTCGGGCGGCACCGACAACCACCTCCTCCTCGCCGACCTGCAGGCCTTCGACGCCGAGTTGACCGGCAAGGAAGCCCAGATCGTGCTCGACGAGGCCGGCATCACGCTCAATCGCAACACCGTGCCCGACGATCCCCGCTCGCCCTTCGTCACCTCCGGCATCCGGCTCGGGACGCCCGCTGTCACCACCCAGGGCATGGGGATCGCGGAGATGGGCACGATCGCGTCGTGCATCGCCCGCACCCTGCGCGAGCGCGACAACGCCGACGCCGTGAAGGCGGTGCGTGAGGACGTGCGGGCGTTGTGCGCGCCCTTCGCGCCCTACGGCGACCTCGGCAGCGCCTAGGGTGAGGCGACGCCGTCGGCACCGGGCCGGCGGCTCTCGCCCGCAGTCCCCCGGTCCTTCGTGCAACCCGCCGTTACCTCCTACCTCACGATCGCTGCCATCGCTGCTGCGGTGACGGTGATGACCGTCCCGATCTTCCGGGCCTGGGCGTTGCGTCGCGGTAGCGTGGTCGCGCCGGGCGAGCGGATGGCCCACGAGCGGCCGACGCCGTCGCTGGGCGGCGGCGGCATGTTCGTCGGCTTCTCGGTCGCCTTCGGACTCGCCTGGTACACGGGATGGTTCGAGTCGTCGTTCAGCGGCACGACCGAACCGTTCGGCGTGATCGCCCTGGCCGCGATCTGCTACCTCGTCGGCGTGCTCGACGACATCCGAGATCTGTCGGCGCCCGCCAAGACCGCCGGCCTCGTGTTGGCCGCCAGCGCCCTCGCGTTCAGCGGTGTCAGCCTGATCTGGTTCCGCATCCCCTTCGGCTCGGTGTTCGTCCTCTCGCCCGACCTGAGCTTCCTGTTCACGGTGCTGTGGGTGATGGGCATGGCCAACGCCGTCAACTTCATCGACGGGCTCGACGGCCTGGCCGCCGGCATCATGGGCATCGGGGCCGTCGGCTTCTTCGCCTACAGTCTCCGGCTGGCCGAGGCCGACCTGTTGGTGCCGGGCAACATCGGCATCCTCGTCGCCGCCATCACGATCGGGATCTGCGTCGGCTTCCTGCCGTGGAACCTGCACCCGGCGAAGGTGTTCATGGGCGACGGCGGCTCCCTGCTGCTGGGCGGCCTGATGGCGGCATCGACGATGGCGGTCGGCGGACGAACCCCCGACCCCTTCAGCGGGCAGACGTTCTTCTTCTACGCACCGATCGTGATCCCCCTGGTGATCCTCGGCGTGCCGATCTTCGACACCGTCTTCGCCATCGTGCGCCGGGCGAGTCGCGGCCAGGGCCTGGCCACCGCCGACAAGGACCATCTGCACCATCGGCTCATGCGGCTCGGCCACGGCCACCGCCGCAGCGTGTTCATCCTCTGGGCCTGGTCGGCGCTGCTGTCGGCGATCGTGTTGTGGCCCGTCTACAACGAGGGCGCCGGCGATGCCCTCGTCCCCGTCGTCGTGCTCGGATTGTTCGTCCTCCTACTGGTCTCGTTTCAGCCAGGCTTCGGGACGCCGGTCGCCCGGCCGAGCACCTCGTGGGACGACGCGATCGCCGAACCGGCACGTTCCGAGGCGGGACCATCGTCGCCCGGGACAGCCACGCCGAGCGTCGACCTGCCGGCGTCGAGCGATGGGGCGAGCGACGCTCTGGGCGAGACCGGCAGGCCCGAGACCAGGGACGACGACGCTGCGGCGGCCGTGAGCTCGAACGTCGCCGATCTGGCCGAACACGTCCGCCGTCGGCGAGCACCCAAGGCCGGTTGACTCCGGGCCCGGCGGTCTCGGAGGTGCGTCGGAACAGTCTGGCGATCGAACCTCGTGGGCCGATCGTCCCTGACGATGGAGAGGATCGTGCTCATCGGGTTGCGAAGCCGTTGTCGCGGCATTTATGGTTCGGCCGTTGTCGGGAGGAGTTCTCGGCATGCCACGCCCCCGATCGGGTGGCGCGAGAACGACCACCTTCGAGGCCCGTGGACGCCCAACACCCCCCGATCGACGAGCAGCCGATGCGCAGTCACGTCCAGAACAGTGCCGGCTCCTACGAGCTCGTGCTGTCGGCCGTCGCCCTCGGCCTCATCGGCTTGCTGGTCGACCGTCAGGTCGGCACCACCCCGGTGTTCACGATCGTCCTCACCGTGCTCGGCTTCGTCGGCGCCACCCTTTCGTTGTACTACCGCTATCGCCATCAGATCGCGCGGCTCGAGTCCGAGACCGCCGAGCTGCGAACTGCGGCCCGCACCGCCCCGGTGATGGAGAGCGCACGATGACCGCCGCCGACGCCGGCGTCGCCCGGACGATCGCCGTCAACGGTCGACTCGAGGGCCCGTCGCCCGCCACCGAGGTGGCGCTCGACATGGTCCGCCGCGGCATCCCCTTCGTGCCGGTGGCCATGGTGATCGGCGCCCTGTTCGCCGGCTTCGAGGGAGCGATGAGCGTCGCCTACGGCATGGCGCTCGTGCTGTTCAACCTCGTGCTGTCCGCCGCCCTCCTCCAGTGGGCGTCGAAGATCTCGTTCGCCCTCGTCGCCTCGGTGGCGCTCGGCGGCTACGTCCTGCGCCTCGGCATCATCTTCGCCGGCGTCTGGATCGTGAAGGACATGAGCTGGGTGGCGATCGTGCCGCTCGGGATCACCCTCATCGTCACGCACCTCGGTCTCCTCGTGTGGGAACTCCGCCATGTCTCGGCGTCGATGGCCCACCCCGGTCTCAAGCCCCGTACCCCTCGCACCGCTCCTCGGCCCGTGGCCGCGGGGCGCCGCTGATCTCCCAATCCAAGGAGCGACCCACCGTGATCTCACTGCTGGCAGCCCTCGAGTTCCCGCCCATCGAGAACCTCGTGGAATGGCCGAACTACTTCGGTGACGACACCTTCTACGCCTTCAACAAGATCGCCCTGATCAGCCTGCTCGCGCTGATCATCCCGACGGTCCTGTTCCTGGCTTCCAAGAAGGACCTCGTGCCCGGCGGTCTGCAGAACGTCGTCGAGAGCTCGGTCGAGTTCGTCCAGAAGCAGGTCATCATGTCGGCGATCGGGCCGGAGGGCATGAAGTACCTCCCCCTCCTGCTGAGCATGTTCCTCTTCGTCTTCTTCGGCAACATCTTCGAGGTCATCCCGACCTTCCAGATGCCGGCCAACGCTCGTATGGCCAACCCGGTCATCCTCGCCGTCGTCGCCTGGGTCACCTTCGTCGCCGTCGGCATCAAGTCCCAGGGCTTCGGCGGCTTCATGAAGTCGTCGCTGTTCCCGCCCGGCGTGCCCAAGGCCCTCTACATCCTGGTCACCCCGATCGAGTTCCTCTCGACCTTCCTCCTCCGCCCGTTCGGCCTGGCCGTCCGTCTCTTCGCCAACATGCTCGCCGGTCACATCCTGCTCGTGACCTTCGGCGTGCTGTGCATCGCCCTGTTCAAGGCCTCGGCCCTCGCCGTGGTCCTGCCCTTCAGCTTCGCCACCCTCGTCGGCCTCACCGGCTTCGAGGTCATGGTGTCGCTGATCCAGGCGTTCGTCTTCAGCCTGCTGACGGCCGTCTACATCTCGCTGTCGCTGCACCCGCACCACTGATCCACACGGTTCAGCGGATCGCCACGACTTCCTCGGCCAGCCCGGTTCGCCGGCCGGCCACCCACCTTCCGTCCATTTCTCGCCTTCGGGCAGAACACCAACCGCTCCGATCCGGAGCACCGAATCAGGAGAGCATCATCACATGAGCGTCCTTGCCAGCACCGCAGCTCAGGTCGTCGAGCTTGCCGTCGACGAAGCGTCCACCGCTGACGCCGACAAGGCCACCGCCGGCGCCTCCAGCGCTGGTTTCGCCTACGGCCTCGCCGCCATCGGTCCGGGTATCGGCATCGGCTACCTCGTCGGTCAGGCCGTCCAGGCCATGGCTCGTCAGCCGGAGTCGGCCGGTCAGGTCCAGACCACCATGTTCCTGGGTATCGCCTTCACCGAGGCGCTCGCCCTGATCGGCTTCGTGGTCTTCATCCTCCTCAAGTTCGCCTGATCTCGTGCTTGCGTTCATCCTGCTCGCCGCCGAGGAAGGGGAAGAGGCCGCAAACCCGATCTTGCCGGTCCTTCCCGAGATCTTCTGGGGTGCCATCTCGTTCTTTGCGCTTTGGGCCCTGGTCAAGTTCGTGCTCCTCCCGCCGGTGTTGAAGGTGATGGACGAGCGTGCCGCACGGGTCCGTGCCGATCTCGACGCCGCCGATGCGGCCCGAGCTCGAGCCGGCTCCGCCGCCACCGAGGTCAGCGATCAGCTGGCCGACGTGCGGGCCGAGGCCGCCGCCATCGTCGACGCCGCTCGAGCCGAAGCCGAGGCCGAACGGGCCACCATCCTGGCCGCCGCTGAGTCGGAGGCCGCTGCACTCAAGAGTGCAGCCGAAGCGGAGATCGCCACCGCCCGCGCCGACGCCCTTTCGGGGCTCGGTCCGCAGGTCGCCGGCCTCACCGCCCAGGCCGCCTCCAAGGTGCTCGACCGTCAGGTGTCGCTCGACGCGGCGCAGCCGGTCGTCGACCGCTACCTCAACAACCCGAACTGAGGTCACCCATGCTGACTGCACTCTTCGCCTCGGAGGCACCGAACGGTGTCCACCTTGCCGGCGACATGCGCGAGGTCTACTGGGGGTCGGCCGCGTTCTTCGTGCTGCTGGCACTCATCGTCTGGAAGGCCGGTCCGGCCATCAAGAAGATGGTCGCCGGGCGCACCGAGCGCATCCGTGCCGAGCTCGCCGAGGCCCAGGCCCAGCGGGCCGAGGCCGAGGCCGCCCTCTCGGCGTCCACCGCCGACCTTCCCGACGTCAGCGCCGAGGAGGCTCGGATCCGTTCCGAGGCCACCGAGACCGCTGGACAGCTCAAGGTCGACCTCAAGGCCAAGGCCGAAGCCGACGCCGAGGCCCTCAAGGCCCGTGCTGCCGGCGACGTCGAGACCATGAAGCGTCAGGCCCTCGCCGACATCCAGGCCGAGGTTGCCGAGATCACCCGGTCGGCCACCGAGGTGGTCGTCAGCGAGCAGCTCGACGCTGCCTCGCATGCCGAGCTGATCGAGAACTACATCAACCAGGTCGGCCAGAGCCGCTGAGCGCGGCCCCGATCGAAACCGCGGAGAACGTCTCAGATGTCCGATGCAATCAAGGGCTACGCCGACGCCCTGGTGGCCGTCGCCCAGGCCGAAGGTGATCCCGAGGGGATCAAGAGCCAGCTCGTCGCCGTCGCCGGTGCCGTCGCCGGCAACGAGGAGCTGCGCTCGACCCTGAGCGACGCCCTGGTGCCGGCCGCCACCCGCAATCAGATCGTCGACGATCTGCTCGCCAACAAGGCGTCCAACGCCGTGCGAGCCATCGTCGCGCTGATCGTGAACGCCGGACGTGGGGGACAGCTCTCCGACATCGTCGACGCCTTCGTGGCTTCGTCCGCCGCCGCCGGCGGCAAGCAGGTGGCCACCGTGCGCACCGCCGTTGCCCTCACCCCGGAGCAGGAGGCCCGCCTCGCTCAGGCGCTGGCCGCCAAGGCCGGCAGCGAGGTCGAACTCCAGGTCGTCATCGATCCCTCGGTCGTGGGCGGCGCCATCACCACGATCGGCGACACCGTCATCGACGGCTCGGTCAAGGCTCGTCTCACGACGATGCGCGACGCCCTGTAAGCCCCCGGAACTTTTCGAACGTACGAGAGAGAAACCATGGCACTGACCTTCGACCCCTCCGAGATCACCGGGGCACTCCAGAAGAACCTCGACGCGCTGTCCAACGAGGTCTCCTCCAAGACCGTCGGCCGCGTCATCGAGGTCGGCGACGGCATCGCCCGCGTGGACGGCCTGCCCAACGCGGCCGTCAACGAGATGCTCCGCTTCGAGGACGGCACGATCGGCCTCGCCCTCAACCTCGACGAGGACTCGATCGGCGCCGTGGTGCTCGGCGACGTCGACAACATCAACGAGGGCCAGGCGGTCGAGTCGACCGGCGAGATCCTCTCGATCCCCGTCGGCGACGGCGTGCTCGGCCGAGTCGTCAACGTGCTCGGCGAGCCGATCGACGGCCGGGGCCCGCTGACCGACGTCCAGCCCCGCCGCATGGAGATCCAGGCGCCCGGCATCACCGGCCGCAAGCCCGTGCACGAGCCGATGCAGACCGGCATCAAGGCCGTCGACTCGCTGATCCCGATCGGCCGTGGGCAGCGAGAGCTGATCATCGGCGACCGCAAGACCGGCAAGACGACCGTCGCCATCGACACGATCCTGGCCCAGAAGGGCCTCGGCGTGAAGTGCATCTACGTGGCGGTCGGCCAGAAGGCCTCCACCGTCGCCCAGACCGTCGAGGTGCTCCGCGAGTTCGGCGCCCTCGACTACACGGTCGTCGTGGTCGCCGCCGCTTCCGATCCGGCCCCCTTCAAGTACCTGGCCCCCTACGCCGGTTGCGCGATGGGGCAGCACTGGATGGAGAACGGCGAACACGCCCTGTCGATCTACGACGATCTCTCCAAGCAGGCCGAGGCCTACCGCCAGGTGTCGCTGCTGCTGCGTCGCCCGCCGGGCCGTGAGGCCTTCCCCGGCGACGTGTTCTACCTCCACAGCCGCCTCCTCGAGCGGGCCGCCAAGCTCTCCGACGAGAACGGTGCCGGCTCGATGACCTCGCTGCCGATCATCGAGACCAAGGCCGGCGACGTCTCGGCCTTCATCCCGACCAACGTCATCTCGATCACCGACGGCCAGGTCTACCTCCAGGACGACCTGTTCAAGTCGGGTATCCGCCCCGCCGTCGACGTCGGCATCTCGGTGTCCCGGGTCGGCTCGGCCGCCCAGATCAAGGCCATGAAGAACGCGGTCGGCACGCTCAAGTCGGACCTCCAGCAGTTCCGTGAGCTCGCCGCCTTCGCCGCCTTCGGTTCCGACCTCGACCCCGTCTCCCAGCAGCAGCTCGACCGTGGCTACCGCCTCACCGAGCTCCTCAAGCAGGGCATCAACTCGCCGGTGCCGGTGCAGGAGCAGGTCGTGGTCCTCTACGCCGGCACCCGCGGCTACCTCGACAAGGTCGACGTGTCCGACGTGCAGCGCTACGAGAGCGAGCTGCTCGAGTGGTTCCGCACCCGTCACAGCGACCAGCTCGACCACATCGTCGCCAACGGTTCGGTGCAGGACGAGGAGGCCCTCGAGGCCGCCATCGCCGCCTTCACCGACCAGTTCCAGGGCTCGGTCGATGCGGTCGAGGCCCCCGATGCCGAAGCCGCCGGTGCCGCCTCGTCGGCCACCGTCGACGCCACCAACACCCTTCCCGAGTCCGACGTGACCCGGGGCGAGGACTGATCCCACATGCCAGGTGGAGCCGAACGAGTTCTCCGACGCCGCATCGGCAGCGTCAAGAACACCAAGAAGATCACGCGAGCCCAGGAGCTGATCGCCGCCACCCGTGTGGCCCAGGCGCAGCGCCGGGCGGCGGCGGCGCGGCCCTACGCCGAGCAGCTCACCGGCGTGATCGAGAACCTGGCCGCCGGCGGCGCCGACGTGGATCATCCACTGCTGCGTCAGGCCGCCGAGGTCAACAACGTCGCCTATGTGGTGTGCGCCGGCGACCGCGGCTTCGCCGGGCCCTACAACGCTCAGGTCTTCCGTCTCGCCGAGCGTGAGATCCAGGACCTGCGTGCCCGTGGGGGCGACTACAAGATCATCGGCGTCGGCAAGAAGACCCAGGACTACTTCAAGTTCCAGGGCTTCTCGATCACCGAACAGTTCGAGGGTTTCACCGGCAATCCGGGCTACGAGAACGCTCGCGACATCGCCCGTGCGGTGCGCGCCATGTTCGACTCGGGCGAGGTCGACGAAGTCCAGCTGATCTACACCGAGTTCGTCTCGATGGGCACTCAGCGGGCCGTGATCCGTCGGTTCCTCCCCCTCGAGTCGACCGAGACGATCGCCGAGGCCGGCGGCGGCGACGCCGAGGCCCTCGCCAGCTACTCCTTCGAGCCGTCCCCCGAGGGCGTGCTGGAAGACCTTCTTCCCCGCTACGTCGAGGCCCGGCTCTTCGCCGCCCTCCTCGACGCTGCGGCGTCCGAACACGCGAACCGGCAGCGGGCCATGAAGGCCGCCACCGAGAACGCCGAAGAGCTCATCGTGAAGCTGTCCCGGATCATGAACCGGGCCCGCCAGGAAGCCATCACCACCGAGATCATGGAGATCGTCGGCGGTGCGGCCGCCCTCGATGAAGACGCCTCGTCCGACGGGGATCTGCTCATCGACCATCTGTATCCCGAGCGGCTGTTCCCCGAACATCCCGATCGCCACGAACACCGAACGAACGCCTGAGACCAGGAGCCACCATGACTGCCACCGAACCGAAGCTTGCAGCAGGCCGCATCGTCGGCATCGCCGGCCCCGTGGTCGACGTCCAGTTCCCGCCCGACGCGCTGCCCAAGATCAACACCGCCGTCGAGTTCGACGTCGAGGTCGACGGCGAGGTCACCCGAGTGATGGGCGAGGTCGCCCAGCAGCTCGGCGACTCCCGCGTCCGTGTCGTCGCCCTGAAGCCGACCGACGGTCTGCGTCGCGGCACCGAGGTGCGCAACCTCGGACGCGGCATCACCGTGCCGGTCGGCGACGTCGTGCTCGGCCACATCTGGAACGTGATCGGCGAACCCCTCGACGTGCCCGTCGACTCGCTCGACATCGAGACCCGGTGGGAGATCCACCGTCACGCTCCCGACTTCGACAAGCTCGCCCCGAAGAAGGAGGTGCTCGAGACCGGCATCAAGGTCATCGACCTCCTCACCCCGTACCTGCAGGGCGGCAAGATCGGCCTGTTCGGCGGTGCCGGCGTGGGCAAGACCGTGCTCATCACCGAGATGATCACCCGTGTGGCCTCCAACCACGGTGGTGTGTCGGTGTTCGCCGGTGTGGGGGAGCGGACCCGTGAGGGCACCGACCTCTTCATCGAGATGGGCGAGACCATGATGGGCGACGGCAAGACGTCGGTGCTCTCCAAGGCCGCCCTCTGCTTCGGCCAGATGGACGAGCCGCCCGGTGTGCGTCTCCGCATCGCCCTGTCGGCCCTCACCATGGCCGAGTACTTCCGTGATGTGCAGGGCCAGGACGTGCTCCTGTTCGTCGACAACATCTTCCGCTTCGTGCAGGCCGGTTCCGAGGTGTCGACCCTCCTCGGTCGTATGCCGTCCGCGGTGGGTTACCAGCCGACGCTCGCCGACGAGATGGGCATCCTCCAGGAGCGCATCACCTCGGCCGGCGGCAAGTCGATCACCTCGCTGCAGGCCGTGTACGTGCCCGCCGACGACTACACCGACCCGGCGCCGTTCACCACCTTCACCCACCTCGACGCCACCACCGAGCTGAGCCGTGACATCGCGGCGAAGGGCATCTACCCCGCCGTGGACCCGCTGTCGTCGACCTCGACCATCCTCGCTCCCGAGGTCGTGGGCGATCGTCACTACCAGGTGGCCCGCCGGGTGCAGGAGATCCTCCAGCGCTACAAGGAGCTGCAGGACATCATCGCCATCCTCGGTCTCGACGAGCTCTCCGAGGAAGACCGTGTGACCGTGAACCGTGCCCGAAAGGTCGAGCGCTTCCTGTCGCAGCCGATGTTCGTGGCCCAGGTCTTCACCGGCCTCCCCGGCATCTTCACCCCGGTCGACGAGACCATCGACTCGTTCGAGGCCCTCGTCAACGGCGACCTCGACGACCTTCCCGAGCAGGCCTTCCTCAACGTGGGTGGCGCCGACTCGGCTCGCGAGAAGGCCGAGCAGCTCCGCAAGGAAGCGGGCGTCTGATGTCGTTCCAGGTCGAGTTCGTCTCCCCGGAGACGCTGCTCTACTCGGGCGAGGGCAGCCAGGTGGTGGCTCGCACCCGTGGCGGAGGCGAGATCGCCTTCCTCACCGGGCACGAGCCCTTCATCGGCTCGCTCCAGGCGTCGGAGGTCCGCGTGAGCGAGACCGGCGGCGGGGTCCAGAGTTTCGCCGTACGGGCCGGCTTCGTGTCGGTGACCGGCACCAAGGTGACGGTCCTCTCCGACGAGGCGATCCCGTCGGGCGAGATCGATCTTTCGGCAGCCCAGGCCGACCTGGCTGCCGCCGAGGCAGCCCTGCAGGCCGACGAGACCGACGCCTATGCGATCGAGGACGTCAAGTGGGCCCAGATCCGAGTCGACCTGGCCTCCGCAGCCGCCGCCTGATCCTCCTTCTTTCCCGAAATCCATACGCCTCGGCCCCTGCGGGGGTCGCAGGCGTATGGATTTCGTCGTTTTCGGCGGGCGCCACAGCGCCTGACCGAGTGGGTCTCCGAGCCTGACGCGTTGGTGAAATCTGCCGTTTTCTCCAGGTGGGTCGAAGTCACTACGGTTGTGCCATGACCGACGCCCTCGTCAAGCCCGAACGCAACCTCGCACTGGAGCTGGTGCGTACCACCGAGGCCGCCGCCATGGCTGCCGCCCGGTGGATGGGTCGGGGCGACAAGATCGGGGCCGACCAGGCCGCCGTCGACGCGATGCGCGAGGTCCTCGACGGGGTCGAGATGGACGGCATCGTCGTGATCGGCGAGGGCGAGAAGGACGAAGCTCCGATGCTCTACAACGGCGAGCGCATCGGCAACGGCGAACCTCCCCTCACCGACATCGCCGTCGACCCGGTCGACGGCACCACCCTCACCGCCAAGGGTCAAGGCGGCGCCATCGCCGTGATCGCCGTGGCCGAGCGGGGCGCGATGTTCGACCCGGGCCCGTGCTTCTACATGGACAAGATCGCCGTCGGCCCGTCCGGTGCCGGCGTCGTCGACATCCGCCTCCCCGTCGCCCGCAACCTCACCGCGTTGGCCAAGGCCAAGCGGGTGGAGGTCTCCGACCTCACCGCCGTCGTGCTCGACCGTCCTCGCCACGCCGGCCTGATCGAGGAGATTCGTGAGGCGGGCGCCCGCATCCGACTGATCTCCGACGGCGACGTCGCCGGCGCCATCGCCACCGCCTGGCCCGATTCCGGCGTCGACATCCTGTTCGGCATCGGCGGCACCCCCGAGGGTGTCATCGCTGCGGCCGCGCTCCAGGCGATGGGCGGCGACCTCCAGGGCAAGCTCCATCCCGAGAACGACGAGGAGCGGGCCGCCGTGATCGAGGCCGGCTACGACCCCGACGCCATCATGGGGCTCGACGACCTGATCCGTTCGGAGAACTCGTTCTTCGCTGCCACCGGCATCACCACCGGCGACCTGCTCGAGGGCGTGAAGTACACCGCGGACGGCATCCAGACCCAGTCGCTGGTCATGCGGGGCCGCTCGGGCACCGTCCGGGTGATCGAGGCGTACCACAAGCCCTCGAAGCTCCGGAACATGAACGCCCTCAAGTACAGCTGATGGGCTCTGCTGCTTTGGACCGGCTTCGCCGGTCCGGGCTTCGCCCATCTGGCCCACGCGCTCGGGGCCTGCTCGGCGAAGCCTCGCAGGCGGCCGTGCTCAATCAACCTCCGGGATGACGACGTCGTCGAGGTCGTCCTCGGCGGCGGGCCAGTCCATGGCGAGTGACTCCAGCGTCTGGACCATGATCTCGCAGACCGCCACGTTGCGGTACCACTTTCGGTCGGCGGGGACCACGTACCACGGGGCGTCGTCGGTCGACGTCTGCCCGAGGGCGTCCTCGAAGGCGCGCATGTAGTCGTTCCATTGCGTGCGGACCTCGAGGTCGCCGTGGGAGAACTTCCAGTGCTTGTGGGGCTCGTCGAGCCGTGACTGGAACCGTTCGGCCTGTTCGTCGGGCGAGATGTGGAGGAAGATCTTCACGATCGTCGTTCCCTCGTCGGCGAGCATCTGCTCGAAGTCGCGGATGTGCCGGTAGCGCTTGCGCCACTGCCGCTCGGGCACCAGGTCGTTGACCCGCACCACCAACACGTCCTCGTAGTGGCTGCGGTTGAACACCGCCATCTCGCCGTTGCCGGGGACGTGGGCGTGGATGCGCCAGAGGTAGTCGTGTGCCAGCTCGAGCGAGCTCGGCTTCTTGAACGACGTGACCTTCACGCCCTGGGGGTTCACGTGTTCGAAGACGTGGCGGATCGTGCCGTCCTTGCCGCCGGCGTCCATCGCCTGGAGGACGACCAGGACCCGGTGCTTGCCCTCTGCGTAGAGCAACTCCTGGAGCTCCTCGAGCCGGGCGTTGCACACCTCGAGATGGGCCCTGGCCGACGCCTTGTCGAGCTCCCGGTCACCCGAGGGGTCGTCGGCCCACGACGGTGTGGATCGCGGGTCGATGTCGTTGAGGTCGACCAGCTCGCCGGGCTGGATCCGCAGGTCGTCGATGTCGAAAGCCATGGCGAGATGATGGCAGACCCGCCGGGTCGAGGCCGTCGCCCGGGTCCGCGTGCCTGACGGGCAGGCGCTACCGTCGTCACGGTGATCCTGGCCGAGCTCGAGATCTACCACTCGCGGCCGATCGCCCCCACGCGACGCATCGCCCTGGGCGACTGCTCGCTTCCCACCGAACCGCCCCCGGGTGCGGGCGGGTTGTTGCTGGCGGCGGTCGTCGCCGCCACGGCCGAAGCGATCCCCGCCGACCTCCGTGAAGACCTCGTCCTCCTGATCGAGGATCTCGACAGTCGTCGCCGGGTGGCTCAACCGCGGGTCCGTCATCGCTTCCAGACCGACCGCATCGGTCTCCTTCGCTCGACTCACCGGCTCGTCGCCGAAGGCGAATCGATCCGCTTCGACTTCGACGACGATCTCGGGGTGGCCGTGCAGCAGGCCCTCGGCGCCATCTACGCCTGTGCCGGCTTCCCGCCCGAAGCCCGCGCCCTCACCTTCGACGCCATCCGCTCGTCGCTGCTGTGGATCGGCGACGTCGACGACCGCTACGTGAGCCACATCCTCGGCGGTGGCCGGGCCACCGTGGCCGAGCTGGCGGCGTGGAACAATCCCCGGGCGTGGGCGATCGGAGTGCTCGGTCTCGACGACCTCGACCCGGCCGAGATCACCAAGCGCATCGTGCAGCGCCGATTCCGTTCGCTCCTGCGCGACGCCCATCCCGACCACGGCGGGCTGACCGACGAGGCCGCCGCTCGCATCGCCGATCTCACCGAGGCCCGCAAGATCCTCTCCGGCTGAGCGCCGCCGCGCTGCGACGCCGCCGACCTCCTCTACGCTCGGCGCCATGACCGCTCCCGAGGGCCTCCTGTTGTTCCACGGCGCCGGCGGCGACCGAGACCATCGGCTCTTTCTCCGGCTCGAGGCCGAGCTGGCCGACACGCTCGGCCTGCCGGTCGCGCGCTGCAACTTCCCCTACCGGGAGAAGGGACCGGGCCGCCGTCCGCCCGACCGGATGCCGAAGCTGCTGACCTCGATCGAGGAGCATCGCCAACGCTGTGCCGAGGAGTGGGGCGTCGATCCGGCCTCGTTGGTGCTCGGCGGCCGCTCGATGGGCGGTCGGGCCTGCTCGATGGCCGTGGCCGAGGGAACACCCGCCCCCGGACTGCTGCTGCTCAGCTACCCCCTCCACCCGCCGGGCAAGCCCGAGAAGCTCCGCACCGAGCACTTCGGCGAGCTCGGCCTCCCGATCCTGTTGGTGCAGGGGGCCAGCGACCCGTTCGGCAAGGAACCGGAGTTCGCCGAACACGTCGACGCGATCCCTGGAGAACTCACGCAGTGTTGGCTGCCCAAGACCGGCCACGACCCCGTCGAGAAGCACGACGACACCGCGGTCGCCGCGGTCATCGACTGGCTGGTCGGTCTGGGTCGGGATCGTCGGGGTTGAACCGCTCGAGGGCGGCGCTCGCCGTCTCGGGGAACGCGAACGCGAGCAGGACGGCGGCGAGGAGCGGTCCCCAGATCAGCGCGGTGAGCGCCGAGCCCAGGGATCCCCACCTCGTCGACAGTTCCCCGACGGCGAGCAGGCCGATGGCGCTGCCGGTCACCGAGATCACGTCGATCCAGCCACCGACCCGTGCCCGGGCCCGGGTCGGGAACAGTTCGGACTGGTAGCCCCGGGTGGCGGGGTAGGCGCCGGCGAGCATCCAGACGCCGACCGCGGCGCTGATCCACAGCATCGAGCCGGTGGCGAAGTACGAGGCCAACGAGGCGACGACTCCGACCCCGACGCCGACGCTGCCGACCGCCCGGCGCCCGCGGCGATCGGCCAGTACGCCAGCCCCCATCATGAAGAGCCCCGCGGGCGTCGAGATCAGGATCCGGAAGATCGAGATCTCGCCCGGCTCGAAGCCCCGCTCGTCGCGCAGGTACTCGTTCTGGAACTGCGACGCAGGCGAGAGGAACAGGGCCGACACAAAGGCGGTGCCGGCGACCAGGGCGAAGCGACGTCGGTCGATGGCGGCCGGCGCCTCGGCGGCGTCGGCCGCGACGAAGCGGCGGGTCTCGGGCAATCGTCGCCACGCCCACCACATCGCCGGCAGGAAGACCGCTGGAGCCACGTAGACCCAACGCCACGCGCCGATCGAGGTGCCCGCCACCGGCAACACCCACACGACCATGCCGGCGCCGAGGGCGTTGCACATCGCCATCAGGGCCACCGCCATGCCCCGTACCCCGGCCGGCACCTCCTCGATCACGGTGAGCCCGAGGAGGGTGAGCAGGCCCGTGTCGAGGCCGCGAGCGAGGGCCTGGGTGACACCGAGGCTCACCAGGCCGCCGCTCAACGCCCCGGCCACCGTGAACACGATCGAGCCGACGGCGAACCCGATCAAGAGCGGCCGCCGCCCGACCCGGTCGGCACGCCCGATCAGCAGCATCGAACCCAGTACGCCGATCCGGACCGCGGCGAGGGTGCGGCCCTGGGCAGCATCGTCGGCGCCGAACTCCTCGGCGGCGAAGGTGAGTGTCTGGCTGATGACGACGCCGAGGTAGCCGGCGACGACGGCGATCACCATCAACACCGACACGAGGACCGCGGAGTCGGTCGGCAACACGTCCTTGGGCCACCACCAGCGAGGACGGGGCCGACGGTCGGGGTCGCGCAGCGCCCGCTTCATCAACGGGGTGAACAGCGGCCACCACAGGGGCATCGCCAGTCGGAAGTCGGTGGTCTCGGCGATGTGATGGCCGTCGACGCCCTCGGTCACCTCGACCGTGCGCTCATAGCGCCGGAACGGGCCGTCGGCCTGCTCGAAGCGGCCGGGCGCGACCTCGACCTCGGTCAGCAGGTCGGTGCGGGCTTCGAGGTGGGGGGCGAGGTCGTCGGGACGGGACACCTGCCGTTCGACGCGAACGACGGTCACGTGGGCGGTCGCCCCTGGTCGCCGCTCTGCTGGTCCGTCACGGCGCTCTGCTCGTCCAACTGCCGTTGGACCCGACGGTTGGCCAGCCACAGCAGGCCGCCGATCGCCGCCAGGGGCGTCAACACGAGCAACGCCTCGTCCCAGCCGCCCTGGTGAGCCAGCACGGGCGACACCACGAACGGGAATGTTCTGGCCTCGATCGGTGCTGATGTGGGTGGCGCCCCGTTCATCGGTCTCGATCCTAGGGCGCTAGCGTTGCACGACGGCTTTCGCCGCCACGTCTCCCCGAGAGGATCCCGCCTCACCCATGTCCGCCGACACCGCCGAAGCGACGATCGACCCCACGGCCTTCGTCGAGAAGGTCGACAAGGTGATCCAGGTGATGCGCCCGGCCATCCAGGCCGATGAGGGCGACATCTTCCTGCGCAACGCCGATCCCGACACCGGCGTCGTCCAGGTCGAGCTCGTCGGCGCCTGCGTCACCTGCCCGGTCTCCACCGCCACCCTCAAGGACGGGGTGGAGCGGATCCTCAAGAAGCGGGTCGACGGGGTGACCTCGGTCGAGCACGTCGGAGCGGAACTCAACGCCGAGACCGGCACCGTCGTGGCGCTGCCCGGCGGCAAGACCTCGCCGTTCGCCGGCGAGCGATGACGCTCGCCCCTCCCCGCCTGCACTCGGCAGGCGGGGGCGGGACGTTCGTCGAGGCGGGATCAGCGAGCCAGGGAGTCGCGGATCTCGGTGAGGAGGTCGACCTCGCTGGGGCCGGCCTCTTCCTCTTCCTTCTTGGTGGCGTTGTTGTAGGCCTTCACGAGCATGAAGACGACGAAGGCGATCAGCACGAAGCTGATCACGGTGTTGATGAAGGCGCCGTAGCGGATGGCGGCCTCCGTGCACACCTCGAGGCCGGTCGCCTCGTCGATCGAGCACTCCTGCCCGCCGAGACCGATCTTCAGCTCCGAGAAGTCCGGGGCACCGAAGATGCGGCCGACGATCGGCATGATGACGTCGGCGACCATCGAGTTGACGATCGGCGCGAACGCCAGGGCGAGGACGAGCCCGACGGCCGCCTCGAACACGCCACCCTTGTTGATGAACTCCTTGAATTCCTTGAGCATGACACTTGCCTCTCTGAGTAGACCGAACGGGATGTCCCCCGAACGGATGACGATGGGGTCGAGCGGGCGGGCCGCCTCCCGATGCCGACCGTCGCTTGAGACGCTATGACCCGCCCGAAGTCGCGTCCTTGGGAGGAATTCCTGCGCAAAGAGCCCGGACCTGGGAACCTTCACCCGGGCTTCGACGCTTGGAGAACATGGCGATGAGCGAACCGATCACTCCCGACGATGTTCGCGGCCCGACGTGCTACCGACACGCTGCAGTCGAGGCCGCCGTCGGCTGCCAGCGTTGCGGTCGTCCGATCTGCCCGTCGTGCATGATCACGGCGTCGGTCGGGTTCCAGTGCCCCGACTGCACTCGTCAGGGCGGCCAACGCGTCGTGCAACCATTGCAGCGCACCGGTCGGGCCATCCCGCTCGTGCTCCAGGTGGCGATGGCGATGATCGGCGTCGCCTACCTCGGCCAGCAGGCGAGCACTGCGGTCACCAACGACGGTCTGCTCTTCGGCCCGGCCGTGGCGGCGGGGGAGTGGTGGCGGGTGGTGACGAGCGGCTTCCTCCACTCCGGGCTCCTCCACCTCGGCTTCAACCTCTACGCCATCTACCTGTTCGGGCAGCTGTTCCGGCGAGGGCCGGGCGAGGTGCCGGTCGGCCTGATCTACCTCGGTGGGTTGTTCGGGGGCGCTGCGGCCGTGCTCGCCTTCGACTTCGGGTCCCCGACGCTCGGGGCGTCCGGCGCGGTGCTCGGCCTCGCCGGCGGCGCCGCGGTGTTCATGCAGCGCAACGGCATCCCGTTCCTGCAGAGCGCGGCCGGGCAGATCATCCTGCTCAACCTGGCGCTCCCCCTGCTGGTGGGCGGCATCTCGTTCTGGGGCCACGCCGGTGGTGCGGCGGGTGGCGCCCTCGTCGCGGCGGCTCTGCTGGCCGCTCCCGGCGCGCCGCCCCAACGATGGGCGGTGGCCGGCGGTGTGGTCGCCGCACTGGCGGCGGCGTCGATCGCAGTGGCCGGCCTCGGCGGGCTCGTCTGAACCTCAGGGGTGCTGAACCTCAGCGGCTCTGTACCTCAACGATTGCGGCGGTAGACGCTGACGTGGCGGCCCGAGTCGGGGCCGAACCGCGTCTCGGTCACGTCCTCGAAGCGTTCGGCCAACTCGAGCCCGGCGTCGGCGGCCATGTCGTCGAGCTGGCTCGGTGTCGTCCACCGCACCCGCCACGGGCGGAGCCGGATCCCGGCTTCGGTGATGTCGACATGCTGTCCGCGGATCGTCTGCTCGTCGGCGTCGACGACGGTGGCGGCGAGGACCAGGGCGTCGGCCTCGAGGCGCGACACCCCGACCGACGACGCCGGGCCGTCACCCAGCCCCTCCCCGGTCAGGGCCTCGATGACGAGCACCCCGTCGGCCCGGAGGGTGCCGCCGCACCGCTCGAAGAGCCGCCGCTGCCCACCCTCGTCGAGGTTGAACAGCGTGTTGAAGGCGCACAGCGCCGCGCCGAAGTGCTGCGCNNGCAGTGCCGTCCTGCAGTGCAGCACCGAAAGGCAGCGCGCCGAGGTCGGCGCGCAGCAGGGGGAGCTCGGGGTGCGCGGCCCGGCACCGTTCGAGCATCGGCCCCGACGCGTCGATGCCGACCACGCCGTGGCGACGGCCGACCTCGGTGGCGAGGAGGGGGCCGACCAACCGACCGGTGCCGACGCCCAGTTCGAGGATCGGCCCCGCACCGGCCCTCGCCCCGACGAACGACGCCGTCGAGTCGGCGTCGCTCACCTCGCCGTACCAGTCGTCGTAGACGTCGGCGAAGGCGTCTCCGTAGGTCTCGGGCCCGAAGCTCGGCATCCGTTGGACGCTAGCCAGCGCCGTCCCTCCGCCACCGCATGATGTCGGCAAGAATGAGGCGATGAGCGGCGAAGCAACCCAGGAGGAGCCCGTTCGCCGACCCATCGTGGTGGCCGACCGTCCCCTCGGGGCGATCGACCTGATCGACGGTGCCTTCACCGTGATCCGCAGCGCCCCGAAGGTGATCGTCAGCCTCGCCGCGCTGATCGTGCTGCCAGTGGCCGTGTTCCAAGGGCTCGTGCTGCGCGACACCCTCGGCGAGACGTCGCTGCTCGACAGTCTCGAGACGGGCGCCCTGGTCGACGAGGAGCAGCCGTTCTCGTTCGGCGTCGGCACCCAGGCGATGCTGTTCCTGCTCGACTGGTTGGTCCTCTCGCTCATCGGCGTGGTCGTCGCTCTCGTCGTCGACGAGCACCGGCAGGGCCGCGAGGCCACGGTGTCGTCGATCGTGCGACGCCTCGTCCCCCTCCTGCCGCGGTGGGCCCTCGCCTTCGTCCTGGTGCACGTCGTCGAGCTCGTCGGCCTCGTCCTGCTGGTGCTCCCCGGATTGGCCGCAGTGGTGGCGCTGTCGTTGACGTCGCCGGTGCTCGCCCTCGAGGGCCTCGGCGCATGGGCGTCGCTGCGTCGTTCGGCGACCCTCGTTCGTCGATCGCCCGGCGTGGTCCTCGTCGTGATGCTCGTCCTGTTCGGGGTCTCCTATGCGGTGAGCTACGCCATCGAGCTGTTGCCCTCGATCGGCCTGTTCGTGCTCCCGCCCGACGCCGCCTGGCCGCTCAGCTCGGTCAGCGTCCTCCTCAACGCGATCATCATGCAGCCGGTGACCGCTGCGGCGATGACCTTGGTCTACTTCGACCTGCGCTACCGCACCGAGGCCTACGACCTCGACCTGCGTCGGGCCGCGCTGGTGGGTCGGTGAGTGCTCTGCTGGCCGGCGGNNCTGCCGCGTCTCGGCGCGTTCGCCCAGGCGGCCGATGCCGACGAGATCCGCTCCGAGGCCGAACGGATCCTCGCCCACGGCAAGTATCGGCCCGAGGAGCCGACCCTCCTCGACCGGGCGCTGAACTGGGTCAGCGGCCGGCTCGACGATCTCTTCGGTGCGATCGGCTCCGCCGGCCTGCCGGGGGGCTACCTCATCGGCTACGTCGTCCTGGCCGTTCTCGGCGTGGTGATCGTCTGGCTCGCCGTCCGCTTCTGGCCGGCCCGGCGGGGGGCCGTGGCCAGTGCGCCGGCGAGCGTGTCGGTCGAGGCCGAGACCACGCGGTCCCGCCAGACCTGGCTCGAGGCGGCCCGGGAGGCGGCGGCGGCCGGTGACTGGCCGGCCGTCGTCAACGCCCGGTGGCGGGCCCTCACCGCCGGGCTGGCCGAGCGGGGCGACCTGCCGGAGCGCACGACCTTGACCGCGCTCGAGTCGGCCTCGACCTACGAGGGGACGCCGCCGCGCCGTGCCGCGCTGCGCGACGGGGCCGACCGGTTCCGCGACGTCCGCTACGGGGGCGCCGAGGCGACCGCGTCGGACGACGCCGCCTTCGTCCAACGCGACGAGCTCGTCCTCAGCGATCGGGTGGACGGCGCGTGAACGCCGGCGGTCGCGCCCGCGGGGCAGCGTTCTGGGTGGCGCTCGGCGTCGTCATCCTGCTCGCCGCGGTCGGGGTGGGCCGTGGTTCGAACGGGGGTGAGCCCCTCTCGCCCCGTTCGACCAGTCCCGACGGGACGCTGGCTCTGGTCGAGTTGCTCGAGGCCCGGGACCATCGCGTTCGCGTGCTCGACAGTAGTGAGCTCGCCGACGAGCTCGACGGCGTCGACGTGGTCATCGTGTTGCGCGACCGCCTCGACGAGGCGAACCGGGGCGACCTGGAGGCGTGGGTGCGCGACGGGCACCGCGTGCTGGTCGCCGACGTGCGGTCCCCCCTGGTCCCGGTCGAGGTCGACCCGTTCTTCTCGGCCAACGACGTGGCAGTCGGATCGTGTTCGATCTCCGAGCTCGCCGATCTGGAGCGGCTCGACGCTCCCGCCCTCTTCTCCGTCTCGACCGACGGTGCGGCCAGATCGTGCTTCACCGACGGGGTCGGCGCCGGCGGCGCGACCGTCGTCGAATGGCCGGCGGGTGCCGGCCAGATCGTGGCGATCGGCGGTCCCTCGCTCCTGGTGAACGACAGCCTCGCCGACGTCGACAACGCCGCGGTGCCGGTGCGCCTGATCGAGGCAGCGGTCGGCGACGAGTCGGCGGTCGTCGGGATCGCCTTCGACCCGTCGTTCGGTGGCGGCGGCGGATCGCTGTGGGCGCTCGTGGCGTCGCCCGTGCGGTGGGGATTCGCCCAGCTCGGCGTCGTCGCGTTGCTCGGGGTCTGGTGGCAGGCGCGCCGGTTCGGTGGTGTGGTCGACGAGCCGCGCCTCGTTCGGCTGCCGGGCTCCCTCCGAGTGCGGGCCGCCGGCGAGCTCCGTCGTACGGTCGGCGATCACGCCGGTGCGTCGAAGGTCCTCGGCGACGACCTCGATCGGCTCTTGCGTCGAAGGTTCCGGATCCCCGCCGACGTGCCTCGACGCGACCTCCTCGACGCCCTGCCCGACGGGATCGACGTGACGCCGTCGGAGGCCCATCGGGCCCTCGGGGTCGAGGTCGCCAACGACGCCGCCGCCCTCACCGACCAGCTCGCCGCGATCGACCGGATCGTCGCCCTCGCCGACCGCTCGGCACCCACCCGCCAGGAGGTATCCCCGTGACCGACCAACCGCCGCCGCCCCCGCCCGAACCCCCGCCATCGAACCAGCCGCCGCCGTCTGGCGAGCCGGCGCCGCCTGCGGCCGAGGCGCCCGCAGCGGCGGATCCGCAGGTGCGGGCGGCGATCGACGGCATCCGAACCGAGGTGGCCAAGGTCGCAGTCGGCCAGGACGCCGTGGTCTCCGGGCTGATCGTCGCCCTGCTCGCGGATGGCCACGTCCTGCTCGAGGGGGTGCCCGGCACCGCCAAGACGCTGTTGGTCAAGGCGTTGGCCGCCGCCCTCGACGTCGACGCCGCCCGGGTCCAGTTCACCCCCGACCTGATGCCGTCCGACGTGATCGGTCAGCTTGTCTACGACGGCAGCCAGTTCCGGTTCCGCAAGGGGCCCGTGTTCACCAACCTGCTGCTGACCGACGAGGTCAACCGGACGCCGCCGAAGACCCAGGCCGCCCTGCTCGAGGCGATGGAGGAGCGTCAGGTCTCGATCGACGGCGTCACCAAGCCGTTGCCCGAGCCCTTCGCCGTCATCGCCACCCAGAACCCCGTCGAGTACGAGGGCACCTACCCGCTGCCCGAAGCCCAGCTCGACCGGTTCTTGTTCAAGCTGCTCGTCGACTACCCGGCCGAGGCCGAGGAGATCGAGGTGGTGCGACGTCACCACCACGGCCTCGATCCCCACGACCCGATCTCGGCCGGGGTGCGGCCGGTGGCCAATGCCGAACTCCTGGCCCGGGCCCGCGCCGAGGTGGCGGGGTTGCGGGTGACCGACCCGGTGCTGACCTATCTGGTTCAGCTGGTGCGGGCCACCCGTACCTCGCCGTCGCTCGAACTCGGGGTGTCGCCCCGCGGTGCGACCGCCCTGCTCAAGGCGGCCAAGGCGTGGGCGTGGCTCACCGGGGCCGCCTACGTGTCGCCCGACGAGGTGCGGGCGATGGCCAAGCCGACGCTGCGCCATCGGGTCGTGCTCCGCCCCGAGGTCGAGATCGAGGGCGTGACGCCGGACGAGGTGATCGACGGATTGTTGGCGCAGGTGCCGATCCCGTGACCTGGCCCGTGCCGACGGGGCGGCTCGTCGCCCTCGCGGCGCTGGCGGCCCTCGCCATCGTGTTGGTCGGCGACCTCGGGTCGGTGGCGGCCGGGCCGCTGTCGTTCGGCGCGGCCTTCCTGATCGCCAACGCCGTCGTGGCGGCGATCGCCGTCGGCGACGCCCTGGCCGCCGTCCGGCCCCGATCGATCGACGTCGAGCGCGCCTTCCCGCCGGTGGTCACGATCGGCGACGACGTCGAGTTGGTGTGGCGCGTCGGGTCGACGGCCGGTCGCCAGGCCCTCGTGTCCGTGGCCGACGAGGTGCCGTCGTCCTTCGACACCGGCCGTCGTCGCTTCACCGCCACCGTGCCGCCGTCGGGCCTCGTCACGTCGCGGATCGGCGCCGCTCCGCGCCGCCGAGGCCGCTTCACGCTGCCGGAGCTCGTCGTGCGGACCCGGTCTCCGCTCGGGCTGATCCACTGGCAGCAGCGCCGAGCGGTGCGCGACCAGATGCGGGTGCTGCCGCCGTTCCGTTCCCAGCGCGACGCCGAGCTCGCCCTCCACCAGGCCCGCACCTTCGACACCGGCCTTCGTTCGGTCCGTGGCGCGGGCACCGGCACCGACTTCGACTCGCTGCGCGAGCTCACCCCCGACGACCAGACCCGCCACATCGACTGGGCGGCCACGGCGCGACGCGGTCGGCCGATCGTGCGTACCTACCGGGCCGAACAGAACCAGACCGTCGTCGTGGCGGTCGACACCGGCCGGCTGATGGCCGGTCGTGTCGGCGGGGCGCCGCGGCTCGAGTGGGCGATGGACGGCGCGATGTTGCTGGCCGAGGTCGCCACCGGGCTCGGCGACCGGATGGGCCTGGTCGCCTTCGATCGAGGGGTCCACACCGTGGTCGACCCGTCGAACCGGCGAGGCCAGCGCCGCACGGTGACCGACGCGATGTTCGACCTCGAGCCCTCGCTCGACGAGAGCGAGCTGGCCGTGCTGGCCGAGTGGATGCTGACCCGACATCGGCGGCGAGCGATGCTCGTGATCGTCACCGAGCTGGCCGCCGAGGTCGTGCAGGAGTTCGTGCTCCCGGTCCTGCCCTCGCTCACCCGCAGCCATCACGTGGTCGTGGTGGCGGTGCGCGATCCCGACCTCGCAGCCTGGGCGGCGCCCGGCGGCACCAACCACGACGCCGAGGGGGCGTTCCTGCGGGCAGAGTCGGTGCGGGTCGGGCGACAGCGCGACGAGATCGCTGGACGGATGCGACGCCTCGGCGCCCGGGTCGTCGACGTCACCCCCGATCGGCTCTCCGCCGCCCTGGTCGACGTCTACCTCGACGCCAAGCACTTCGGACGCTTGTAGCGGCCCCTACAAGGCCAGCGCTGTGCGTGCCTGCTCGCCTTCGAGGTCGTCGTCGACGAAGGCGGCGAGCCCGAGAACCTCGGCCCGGCTGCCCAGGGTGACGACGTAGGTCCAGAAGGCGACGAAGGCGGCGACACCGATGGCGATCCGGGGCACCAGGGGCAGGCTCGGTGTGACGAATCCCTCGATCAGGCCGGCGGCGACGAAGACCAGCACCAGGCCGAGGATGATCGTGACCGACCGGCGGGCCTCGAGGGCGAACGCCTCGCCGCGGCCGAGGTCACCCGGGGCGACGAGGGCCCAGCCCATGGCGAAGCCGGCCGCCCCGGCGACGACGATCGCCGACAGCTCGAGCAGCCCGTGGGGGAGGATGAGGCCGAAGAATCTCCCCTGTTGCTCGGCGACGATGAACAGGGCCCACGCCTGGCCGAGGATCACGCCGTTGTAGGCGAGCACGAGGATGCTGCCGAGTCCGAAGGCGACGCCGACGGCGTAGGCCGTGAACGACACCTGGATGTTGTTGATCAACACCGATGTGGCGAACTGCGAGGCGGCCGTCGACGAGTAGTAGTTCTCGAAGTCCTCCTCGACGTAGGCGGCGCGAGCCGCTTCCGGCGCGGCGACGTCGAGGGCGGCGTCGGACGACGACAACCAGAGGGCGACGATGCACGCCGGCAGGAACGTGGCGACGAAGGCGACGAGGAGGGAGCGGCGGACCCGCCACACGGCGCCCGGGAACGAGCTGGTGAAGAACCGGCGAACCGCCGACCCCGGCGGCGAGGTCCGTCGGTAGACCTCGGCGTTGGCGGCGGCCACCAGACCGGTGAGTTCGGTGGTGAGGTCGGCATCGTCGTAGCGGCGGCGGGCGTGGCTCAGATGGCTCGACGCCCGTTCCGCCAGCGCGAGGAACTCGTCCGCGTCGGCGGGCTCGACCCGTGACCGTCGGCGGCGCAGTCGACGGCCGAGCTCGTCGAGGCGTTGCCACGCCGGGCGATGCGAGGCGATGAAGCTGTCGATCTGCATGCTGCCGCTCTCCGGTCCGGTCGTCCTGGCGACGCTTCCCTCGCTCGACCGTACCCGTGTCGTACGGTGGGAGGGTGAACGCCCGGCGGCCCGACAGGGCGCGACACGACAGTGTGAGAGACGACAGTGTGAGAGACGATCGGCTGACGTTGGCCGACAACGATCTCGGCACCGACCTGCTGCTCACGCGGGTCGTGACCCCCGAAGGGGTGCTGCTCGAGTTCCGGTCGGCGGGGATCGGGTCGAGGGCGCTGGCCAAGATGCTCGACATCATCTTCGTCGGGATCGGGCTGATGATCGGTTCGATCGTGCTGATCGGCGTGGCCGGTGCCGGCGCCGAGGTGGTCGCCCTGATCCTGTCGATCATCATGGGATTCCTCGCCCTCTTCGTCTATCCGCTCACCGAGGCCTGGTTCGACGGCGCCACCCTCGGCAAGCGGATCGTGAAACTGAAGGTCGTCACCGTCGACGGCGGCCCCGTCCGACTGCGTCACGCCGCGATCCGGGCGATGATCGGCGTGGCCGACTTCTGGATCCCGCCGGGTGGCATCGTCGCCCTCGCCAGCGCCCTGTTCAGCCGGCGCTCCCAGCGCCTCGGCGACTTCGCCGCGGGCACCCTGGTCGTCCGGTCCCGCCCGGCCGACGCGGCTCCGCTGGCCTTCCCCGTGCCGGCCGCCCCGATCGCCCTGCATTTCGGGCAGACCCTCGACGTGCGCCGACTCGATCCCCGCTGGTACGGGCTCCTGCGCGACTACTGGCAGCGCTGGAACCACCTCGACGCCGACGTGCGGCAGCGGCAGGCGCAGGCGTTGGCCGGCGACGTCTGTCGCCACCTCCGGGTCGTGCCACCGCCCGGGCTCGCCGCCCCCGACCTGCTCGGCGCCGTGTTGTGGGCCGCGCAGCGGGAGGACCACCGGCGGCTCGGCGCCGCTGCGCCCACGCCGCCACCGCCGTCCCCGTCGTCCCCCGTGTCACCAGCGCCGTCGTCCCCCTCGGCCCCGGCCGCCACTCGGGAGCAGCTGCTGGCCGCTCCGCCGCCCGTCTGGTCTCGGTAGCCTTTCGGGGTGACCTCGGCCGCCCCGATCCACTACCTGGATCACGCCGCCACCACCCCGGTGTCGGCGGCGGCCATCGACGCGCTCTGCCGGACCCTGGTCGACGAGCCGGCCAACCCGTCCGGAGCCCATCGCCTGGCCCGACGGGCCAACGCCGTGCTCGACGACGCCCGCGACGCCATGGCCGACCTGCTCGGCGCCCGTCCGTCGGAGGTGATCTTCACCTCGGGCGGCACCGAGGCCGACAACCTGGCCGTCGCCGCCGCGTTGGCCGAGGGGCAGGCGGCGGGGCGCACCGGCCCTCCGGCGTGTTCGGCGATCGAACACCACGCCGTGCTCGAGCCGGTCGAACACGCGGGCGGGGTGACCGTGCCGGTCGACGCCGCCGGCGTCGTCGACCTCGACGCCCTGGCCGCGACGATCGACGAGCGCACACCGTTGGTCTCGGTGATGGCGGTCAACAACGAGGTCGGCACGATCCAGCCCCTCGACGCGATCGCCGAGGTCGTGAGGCGCGAGGCGCCCGGCGCCTGGTTCCACGTCGACGCCGTGCAGGGCTTCGCCTGGCTCGACCCGTCGGCCTGGGCGGCCGCCGACCTCGTGTCGGTCAGCGCCCACAAGTTCCACGGCCCCAAGGGCACGGGCGCACTCGTCGCCCGCGGCGGACGCCCGATCCGCCCCCTCGCCGTCGGCGGCGGACAGGAACAGGGCCGCCGGGGCGGCACGCCCAACCTGGCCGGCATCGTGGCGATGTCGGTCGCCGCCGCCGAGGCCGCCGACGATCGAGCGAACCGCAACGACCGGGTGTGGGCCCTGCGCCATCGCCTGGCCGACGGCCTCCTCGCCGCCGTGCCCGACGCGGTCGAGACCGTGCCCCGGGCCGCCACGGTTCCCGGCATCGCCCACCTGTGCTTCGACGGTGCCGAGAGCGAGGCACTGCTGATCCTGCTGGAGCGGGGCGGCGTGATGGCCTCGGCCGCCGCCAGTTGCTCGAGCGGGGCGATGGAACCGAGCCACGTCCTGTCGGCCCTCGGCGTCGAGCGCAGCCGAGCGTTCGGTTCGCTGCGTCTCAGCCTGTCGGCCACCAGCACCGACGCCGACGTCGACGCCGCACTGGCCGTCGTCCCCGACGCGGTCGCCCGCGCCCGAGGCGAGCGGCCCGCGATGGAGGCGAACTGATGGCCGAGGTGATGGTCGCCCTGTCGGGCGGGGTCGACTCATCGGTCGCCGCTGCGCTGTGTCTCGAGGCCGGCCACTCGGTCACCGCCGTCACCCTCAAGCTGTGGGGAGGCGAGACCGACTCGGGCTGCTGTTCGGTGTCGGACGTGACCGACGCCCGCCGGGTGGCCAACGCCCTCGGCGTCGAGCACCACGTGTTCAACTTCGGCGACGACTTCCAGCGTCATGTCGTCGACCCCTACGTCGCCGACCACGCCGCGGGCCGCACCCCCAACCCGTGTGTGGAGTGCAATCGCCACATCAAGTTCGATCGCCTGCTCGAGCGGGCCGACGTGCTCGGCGTCGACCTGTTGGCCACGGGCCACCACGCTCGTGTGGTCGACGGTCCCGGCGGGGTCCGCCACATCGCTCGGGGCGCCGACGCCGCCAAGGACCAGTCGTACGTGCTCCACATGCTCGACGCCCCGGTGCTCCGCCGGCTGCTCCTGCCCGTGGGCGGGCTCACCAAGGACGAGGTCCGGGCCCGCGCCGCCGAGCTCGGCCTGCGCACCGCCGACAAGCCCGACTCCCAGGACGTGTGCTTCATCGAGCGCAGCCCCGGCCGGGGCGTGGCGGCCCGTAAGGCGTTCCTCGGCGACCGCATCCCGCTGCGGTCGGCTCGCATCGTCGACGAGACCGGCACCGAGGTCGGCGCCACCGACAGCATCGAGCTGGTGACCGTCGGCCAGCGCAAGGGCCTCGACCTCGGCGGTGGTGGCGAGCGGCGCTACGTCACCGACATCGACCACGAGGGGGCCGTCGTCCACGTCGGCCCGCGTTCGGGGACGCTGACCGACGCCACCCCCGTGCCCGACCTGGCCTGGATCGGCGAGCCCGTCGACGGTGAGGTGCTCGTGCAGCACTCCGCCCACGGTCGACCCGTCGCGGCCACGGTCGACACCGCCGACGGGGTGCCGGTGATCCGGTGGGCCGAGCCTCACGTGAAGGTGGCGCCCGGCCAGGCGGTCGTCTGCTACCTCGGCGATCTCGTCGTGGCGGGCGGGACCGCGGGCGCGTGAGCGCGACCGAGCGGCTCGGCCCGAGCGACCTCGGCCGGGCCGTCGAGATCCTCCTGGCCGGCGGCCTGGTGGCGATCCCGACCGAGACCGTCTACGGGTTGGCCGGTGACGCCGCCTCGGCCGAGGCGGTCGCCGGGATCTTCGCCGCCAAGGGGCGGCCGGCCGGGCACCCGCTGATCGTGCACGTCGGCACGCCCGACGAGCTCGCCGACTGGGCCGACCCCGAAGGGCTGGTCGACGGCCGCGCTCGCCGTCTCGCCGAGGCGTGTTGGCCGGGTCCGCTCACCCTGATCGTGTCCACCGCCCACCGTGCGGTCGATGCGGTGACCGGTGGCCGTCCGACGGTCGGGGTGCGGGTGCCCGACCACCCGCTGACCCTCGACCTGCTCCGTCGATTCCGCCTGGCCGGCGGCAGCGGTGGGGTGGCGGCCCCGTCGGCCAACCGGTTCGGGCACGTGAGCCCGACGACGGCCGATCACGTGCTCGCCGATCTGGATGGCCGCATCGACGCCGTGCTCGACGGTGGGCCGAGCCAGGTCGGGGTGGAGTCGACCATCGTCGAACTCGTGCCCGGTGCGCCGGCCACCCTCCTGCGACCCGGCGGCGTGCCCGTGGAGGAGGTGGCGGCCGCGCTGGGCGAGGAGGTCGTCGACGGTCGGTCCGGCGAGAGCCGAGCCGCCGGCATGCTCACGTCGCACTACGCCCCCGAGGCACCCGTGTCGATCGTCGACGAGGTGCCGGCCGACCTCGACGCGGCCACGGCGCTACTGGGCCCCGCGGCCGAGGTCGTCGGCGCCCACTCGCGGGCCATCGCGTTGCCGACCGACGCGGACGACTACGCCGCCCACCTCTACGACGCCCTGCGCCGCGCCGACGCCGAGGGGGCCGAACGGATCGTGATCGTGCCGCCGCGTTCCGGGCGCATCCTGGCCGC
>JAWSVN010000201.1:0-1511 GCA_033851875.1 Acidimicrobiales bacterium | reverse complement strand
GACCGCACGGCGCTGATCGACGGGGACCGCAGCCGCACCTGGGCCGAGTTGCGTGACCGAGCGGCCCAGGCCGCCCAGGCCCTCGCCGCTGCCGGTGTCGGCGCCGGCGACCGGGTGGCGTTCTTCGACAAGAACTCGATCGAGCACTTCGAGGTGTTCTTCGGCGCGGCCATGCTCAACGCCGTGTGCGTCGACCCCAACTGGCGGCTCGCCGGGCCCGAGGTGCAGTTCATCGTCGACGACGCCGAGGCCAAGGTGCTCGTGGCTTCGAATGAGTTCGCCGAGCTGATCGACGGGATCCACGACGGCCTGCCCAAGGTCGGCACCACGGTCGTCATCGGCGGTCACGCGACCCACACCGGCGAAGCTGGCCACACTGCATATGAGGCCTGGCTGGCCGGCCACGAGCCGGTCGACCCCAAGACCCCGTCGGCCCCCGGCGACGTCGCCTTCCAGCTCTACTCCTCGGGCACCACCGGCCTGCCCAAGGGTGTGATGCTGTCGAACGACAACTTCCTCGGTCTGCTGCCCGCCGCCAAGGACATCTGGGGCTTCTCGGCCGACATGGTCAACCTCGCCGCCATGCCGCTGTTCCACATCGGCGGCGGCGGCTGGGCGACCGCCGGCATGTACTACGGCTGCACCACGGTGCTGATGCGCGACCTCGACCCGTTCGCCCTCGCCGGCCTGATCGAAGCCCGTGGGGTCACCCACGCCTTCCTCGTGCCCGCCGTGCTGCAGTTCATGCTCCTCACCCCGGACATCGACCCGTCCCAGTTCGAGTCGCTCCAGATGATCGCCTACGGCGCGTCGCCGATCACCGAGGACGTACTCGCCCGCTCGGTCGAGATGTTCGGCTGCGACTTCTGGCAGGCCTATGGCCTGACCGAGACCACCGGTGCCGTGGTCAACCTGCCGCCCGAGGACCACGACCCCGCGGGCCCCAACAAGCACCGCCTGCGTTCCTGCGGTGTCCCCGGGCCCGGCGTCGAGCTGCGCATCGTCGACGACGCCGGCAACGACCTGCCGACCGGCGACGTCGGCGAGATCGTGATCCGGTCGCCCCAGGTGATGGTCGGCTACTGGAACCGTCCCGAGGCGACGGCCGAGGCGGTCGATGCCGAGGGCTGGTTCCGTTCCGGTGACGCCGGCTACCTCGACGACGACGGCTACCTCTACATCCACGACCGGGTGAAGGACATGATCGTGTCGGGCGGCGAGAACGTGTACCCGGCCGAGGTGGAGAACGCCCTGTCGGGCCATCCCGCGATCGCGGATGTGGCGGTGATCGGGGTGCCCGACGACAAGTGGGGCGAGGTTCCGAAGGCGATGGTGGTGAGGGCCGCCGACGCCGAGGCCAGCGAGGACGAGATCATCGCCTACGCCCGGGAGCGCCTGGCCGGCTTCAAGACGCCCAAGTCGGTCGACTTCATCGCCGAGCTGCCCCGCAACCCGACCGGCAAGATCCTCAAGAAGGAACTGCGCGCCCCCTTCTGGGAAGGCCGCGACCG
>JAWSVN010000200.1:0-4548 GCA_033851875.1 Acidimicrobiales bacterium | reverse complement strand
ATCACGTTGTACGATCCACGTCAGGAGTTCTGGGCGGAGGCCGAGAACCACTGGCCGAGAGGGGCCTTGCCATGAAGAAGTCATCGATGATCGTTGCCAGTGCCGCCACCGCCGCCTTCGCGTGGGCCGGTGTGGCTGGCGCCCAGGTGAGCTACGCAGGCGACGAGGAGAACCCGGCCGTCGTGCAGTCGGAGCTCCCCGCTCCTTCCGGCACCGAGACGGCCGCTGTGCAGGTGCAGAACGCGCAGCAGACGCTGCCGGTCACCGGCTCGAACACCGGCACGCTGGCCCTTGCCGGTGCTGCGCTCGTCGCAGGCGGAGGCGCCCTCGTGTGGCGCTCACGCTCCACGGCGCAGGCCTGAGTCTCACCCGCTGACGCCGCGAGCCCGGCCGACCGCCGGGCCCGATGAGCAGCAATCTTCACAACGCCCCGACGCCTCGAGCGGCGGGGCGTTGTCGCGCCCGCTCCGTTCAGCTGCGTCGAGTGCCGGTCAGCAGCTGCGCGATGCCCCCCGACAGCTGCTTGCGCTCGGGGTCGTCGAAGCCGGCGGCGTCGAGTGCGGCGACCATCTCGTCGGCCGGCGGGAGGTAGCTCATCGATCGCGGCAGATAGCCGTAGGCGTTGCGGTCGCTGAGCGCACCGCCGATCAACGGCACGATCTTGTTGAAGTAGATGCCGTGCCCCCAGGCCATCAGCCGATTGTCGGGCGCCGACGCATCGAGGAGGGCAATCGTGCCGCCGGGACGGACCACTCGGGCCAGCTCGACGAAGAACGCAGGGAGGTCGACCAGGTTGCGGAGCGCGAACCCGCAGACCGCAGCATCGACCGAGGCATCGGCCATCGGCAGGGCGAGCAGGTCGCCCTGGACCAGGGGCACCTCGGTACGGGCGGCAGACAGCATCCCGAACGACAGATCGACTCCGATCGGGCGGTGCCCGGCCCTCTCCAGCTCGACGCAGAAGTCGCCGGTGCCGCACGCCAGATCGAGCACGACCGCTCCCGGCGGGAGCCGCAGCGACGTCATTGCTCGTCGGCGCCATCCGACATCCATGCGGAACGTCATCACCCGGTTCACCAGGTCGTAGCGCGGTGCGATCGTGTCGAACATCGACTGCACCGCCTGACGCTTCTCGTCGCCTTCGGGGAGCCGGTCGGTGGGCATGGCCATTCGGCCAGGCTAGGGGAGCGGCTCGGCCCGCGGCGCACTCAGCGCCGCCGCTGCAACGACCGCCGCCCACCCGAACGACGGCGTGCGGACCACCGCCTCGGTCACCCCGTCGACGAGGACGACCGCGAGGAGGGCGAGCGCCAACGTCGCCGCGGGGTCACCTGGTGGGCGTGCAGCAGCCCGCACCAGGCTCGCGCCGACGGAACTGGCGAAGAGTGCAACGCCGACCACGCCGGTGGTCACCAGCAGATGTAGCGCGAGGTTGTGGGCGTGCTGGGCGTTCCACCCGGTCGGCACCTCGGCCTGGATGAAGTCCCGGTCATTGCCCAGGCCGATCCCCGAGACTCGGGAGTGTTCGGTCGCGTCGAGCAGTCGCGGCCAGAAGTTGTTGCGGCCGTTGAGGGAACCGAGGCCGTCGGTGCTGCGCTCGAGCGCATTGGTGCCGGGCAACGACGCCAGGTCGAACGTCAACGCCATCGCGCCGACGACGGCGCCGATGGTGAGGGCAGCCGCGATCAGCCAGCGGGGCGCCTCGAGCAGCAGGACGATGGCGACGCCGATCGCAACGGCGACGGCGCCCGTGCGCGACCCGGTCAACACCACGGCCGACGCGCCGGCGAGCCCGGCGGTGAGACCGAGAACGCGCTCGCCGGGGCGTCCTCGAAGCACGAGGTGAGAGGCCGCGACCGTTCCGATCGCAGCGACGCGAGCCAGTTCGTTGGCCTCGAGCGACACCAGGGTGAGGCGCCCGCTGAGGACGGGGTCGATCGTCGTGATCGACGCCACGGCCGCCGCCACCCCCAGGTGCCCGACGAGGGCGCCGGCGAGCACGGTCGCCACCGCGATTCCGGACCCTGGCCGTCGATCGTGGTGCCAGACCCGGAGGAGGCCGACAGCGATCACCGCGTACCATGCCGCCGTCGACGCCGCTCCCGGCCCCGCAGCCGACCAGGCCACCCAGGCCGCGAGCAGGGCGATCGGCGGCGCCAGCCGTCGATCGGGCGTCGACCGGCTTCCCGCCCGGTCGTCCGCGACGACGTCCACGATCACGAGCAGCGCGACGGCCGCGACCGCAACCGCTTGGGCCGCAGCAAAGATCCATCCTCGGATCCAGCGCTCGGGGTCGAAGGCCAGGACGGCGATGGCGCCGGCCACGGCCAGGGGGAGGAGGCGTCGCGCTCCGGCGTTCACGATCAGCTCGCCGTCAGGGGTCTCGCCGCGTCAGGAGTGGCACAACGAAGATCGCCGCAGCGCCCGCCCCCAGGCCTGTCGCCGCAGCGGTGACCAGGGTGGTGGCCCGGCGGGGGACGATCTCGGCCGGGTCGATCACCCGGAACTCGGCACCGGTGGCCTCGATCGTTCGCTCGACGTCCTCGAGGGTGAGCTGCGCATCGGTGCGTTCGGTGGTCCGCCGGCCGAGTTCGGCCTCGATCTCGACGCGGTCATCGTCGGTGGCCGTCGCCAGATCGGCCTGGAGGGTTTCGACCGTGGCGTCGAGGTCAGCGACTCGATCGGCGGCGATCGCGAGTTCGTCGTCGAGCAGGGACCTCTGCTCCACCGCGCTCCACTCGAGGAGGGATTCGCTCGCTTCGTCGGCGAGCGTCCGTGCCGTCGCCTCGTCATCAGCACCCGCTACGACCTGGAGTAACGAGAGATCGCCGGGAAGCCGCAGCTCGAGGGACGCATCGGTGGAGATCCCGAGATCGGCGGTGAGCTCGGCGACGAGGGCGTCGTCGCCGAAGTACGCAACCGCCTTCTCCTGCGCCGCGCCGTAGAACGGCCAGCCGACCTCGCGCTCGTCGAGCGCGAGGGTCGTGATCGCCTCGACCCGGCCGCTCGATGCCGCCTGCCCGACGGCGCTGAGCCCGCCGACGGCGAGGGCCACGCCGACCCCGAGCAACGCGAGCCGGCGCGCCGGCCAGCCGCCGGACTCGGTGCGCCCGGTCTCGTCCTCGATCGTCTCGTCCGCTTCGGCCTGCTCTCGTCCCACCGGATCACGAGCGTAGCCCGCGCGGCCCGGGTGGTCGTGGGCCGATCTTCCGGTCGAAGCGGCCCGGGTTCACTGGGTACCCTTGCGTCATGGAGGAATCGCCCCAGCAGCCGTTGGCCATCCTCTTTGTGTGCACGGCAAACATCTGCCGCTCACCGACCGCCGAGTTGCTGGCTCGTGGTCGCTTCGGGGAGGCCGGTTCCCTCTTCCGGTCCGCGGGCCTGTTGCGGTCCGGCCGTGAGGTTCCGTCGGACCTGGCGAAGGTCCTCGATCGCCGAGGCATCGACGCGGCGGCGCACCGGAGCCACCACGTCGATGCCGACACGCTGCACGCCGCCGACCTCGTGCTCACGATGGAAGGGCGCCACATCCAGGAGATGGCGGTCGACCACGCATTCGCCTTGCCCAAGATGCTCCCGCTCCGCGAAGCAGCCGAGCGTCTCCGGGTGCCGAAGGCGGTGGCCGAGGTGCATGGCGAGCTCGCCGATCGCGATCTCTCGGCGTACTTGTCGACTCGGTGGGACGTCGACGACCCCTACAAGCGCGGGAAGCGCCGCTATCGGAAGATGGTCGAGGAAGTCGATGCGCTGGTCGCCACCGTCGTGGGGAATCTCCAGCTCGGCTCGGGGGTCACACAGCTCGATCGCGCCGCCGAGGCCTGAACCTGTCGTAGCAGGCACCGTCGGGCCCGTTCCGCGATCATCGGCGCCATTTCTCGACCCGGACGGCCGCGATAGCTGTCGAAGCATCGACATCATTCGGCATGAGAAGGTTCAAACTGCGACCAGTTTTCGCTTGAGGTGAACCGGGTTCACCCATAGGGTTTCTCTTGTTCGCAGGTCCCGGGGATTGCCGCCGCCCCCCCGGGACCTGCGGCATTTTTCCTCAGCCCTGGTAGTAGCGGAAGATCGCCGTGGCGACGCACGACGGCTTCGCAGCGCCCTCCACCTCGAAGGTGAGATCGAGCGTGCACTGGGCGCCGCCGGCGATCTCCTTCACCTCGGCCAGCGTGGCGCCGAGGCGGAGCTTCGCTCCGACGGGAACGGGCGAGGGGAAGCGGACCTTCTCGGTGCCGTAGTTCACGCCCATGGCGAAGCCGGTGGCGACGAAGACCTCGGGCAGCAGGCGCGGGCCGAGCGAGAGGGTGAGATAGCCGTGAGCGATCGGGCCGCCGAAGGGCGACTCCTTGGCAGCGCGCTCGGGGTCGATGTGGATCCACTGGTGGTCGCCAGTGGCATCGGCGAACAGGTTCACCTGTTCCTGGGTGATCTCGACCCACGAGGAGTAGCCGAGGTGCTGGCCCTCGACCGACTTGAGACCATCGATTCCGTCAACCTTTGTCGTCATGGCCGAAACCCTAACGAAGCCCTCGGCCGGTGTGGAATCCG
>JAWSVN010000030.1:2569-34255 GCA_033851875.1 Acidimicrobiales bacterium | reverse complement strand
GCCGAGCCGTCCGCCCGCGCCGCGGCGACCTCCCCTTCTGCGACATGACTCCTTCCGAACCCTCCGATTGCTGCAGCGGTCCCGACTGCCGAGAGGCCGTCGAACAGCTCTACGGCTACCTCGACGGCATGCTCGACGACGCCCGCCGCACCGTCATCAAGTCGCATCTCGACGGCTGTCCTGAGTGCTTCGAGGCCTACGGGTTCCACTACGAGCTCAAGGTCGTCGTCAGCCGCCGCTGCCAGACCGAGCTGCCCGAGAGCCTGCGGGCCCGGGTGCTCGCGGCCCTCGAGGCCTTCGACCAGCCCGACTGACCCGTTTCTGTCGCCGAGTTCGGGCCGGACCGTTCCTGCCTCTACACTCCACCGCCATGTTGTTGGCTGTCATCTGGCATTTCTGGATCGGGGTCGCCCTGGCCGTGGGCGCCGTGTTCACCGTGATCGGCCTGGTGGCCGGCTACTTCGCGAAGGTCCAGCACCCCAAGTACCCGAAGAAGCCCTGAGTGGGCCACGCCGTCGACTGGGAACTGGCGCGGCGGATCGCCGGCCGGGTCGCCGGCGGTGAGGTCCCAACACCAGCCGTCGACGACCTCGAAACCGACCTCCTCGACCTGACCGCTCGGGCCGAGGAGTACGTCGCGTCCGAGACCGGTCTCGAGTCCGACGCCGGCCAGGCCAAAGCCAAGGTCACCGACCGGGACGGCTGGATCGGCGCCAACCTGGCCTCGTTCGACCGGTTGATGCGGCCGCTGCTGGGGGCCTTCGAGGACGACGAACCCCCGTCGGGGCCGATCGGTCGGTTCCTCGCCCCGGTGTCCGACGCCGTCGGCCCTCGCATGGCGGCCGCCGAGCTCGGCGCCCTGCTCGGCTGGATGTCGCGTCGGGTGATCGGGCAGTACGACCTGCTGATCATCGAGGACGAACGGCCCGAGGACCAGGACTGGGTCTACTACGTGGGCCCCAACGTCCGGATGCTCGAGCAGCGCTACGGCTTCCCGCCCCGCGAGTTCCGGCTGTGGATCGCCCTCCACGAGTGCACCCATCGCGCCCAGTTCACCGGGGTGCCGTGGCTGCGTCCCTATTTCCTCGGCCTGGTCAACGAGCTGCTCGACAACGTCGACCCCGACCCCAGCAGCCTGCTCGACACCCTCAAGGACGCCGCCGCCGCCAAGCGTCGCGGCGAGGGCCCATCGCTCGCCGAGGGAGGGCTCGGGGCGCTGCTGGCGTCGCCCGAGCAGAAGGCCACGCTCGACAAGATGACCGGCCTGATGAGCCTGCTCGAAGGGCACGGTGACATCACGATGGACCGGGCCGGCGCCGGGCTGATCCCGAGCCAGCCGCGGTTCGCCCGGGTGATGGCCAGTCGCCGCAAGCAGGCCAAGGGCCCCAACAAACTGATCCAGCGGGTCCTCGGGTTCGAGGCCAAGCTCGCCCAGTACGAAGAGGGCGAGTCGTTCATCCACGCCGTCGAGGCGCGGGGTGGCCGATCCCTGTTCGACCGGGTCTGGGAAGACGCCGGCCACCTGCCCGACATCGCCGAGATCCGGGAGCCCCAGCGGTGGATCGACCGGATGGCCACCACGTCGTGAACCCGGCCGCCCTCCTCGGGCGGTGCACCTTCGCCCCGCCCGGCAGCGCCGTGCGGCTCGGCGTCTCGGGTGGTGCCGACAGCCTGGCGTTGCTGGTGTTGGCCACCGCCGCCGACCTCGACGTCACCGCCGTCCACGTCGATCACCGGCTGCGCGCCGGCAGCGAGGCCGAGGCCGAGCGGGTGGCGGCGGCCGCCGACCGGTTCGGGGCCTCATTCGAAGCGCATCGCGTCGACGTCGACGATGGGCCGAACCTCGAGGCACGGGCCCGCAACGCTCGATTGGCCGTCCTCGGACCGGGCGCGGCCACCGGCCACACGGCCGACGACCAGGCCGAGACGGTGTTGATCAACCTCCTGAGGGGCGCCGGGGTCGACGGCCTGGCGGCGATGCGACCCGGGCCGGCGAAGCCGATCCTGGGGTTGCGCCGATCCGAGACCCACGCCCTGTGTGCCGCACTCGGACTCGACCCGGTCGTCGACCCGTCGAACGACGACCCCAGGTTCGTCCGCAACCGGATCCGTCACGAACTGATCCCCCTCGCCGCCGACATCGCCGGCCGCGACCCCGTGCCCCTCCTGGCTCGCGCCGCCGCTGCCGCCCGCCGCCACGTCGATCACCTCGACCGTCTCGTCGACGCGGTCGACCCCACCGACAGTCGAGGGCTGCGCGCCGCCCACGACCTCGTGGCGATCGGGGCACTCCGGCGCTGGGTGAAGGCCCGGCGGGGCCGGCCGCCCTCGGTCGACGAGCTCGAGCGCATCCTCGACGTGGTCCATCTTCGGCGGGCTGCGTGTGAGCTGGCCGGCGGCTGGCGGCTGGCCCGCACCGATGGTGTGTTGCGGCTGGAAGCCGACCCCCGTCGATAGGCTCGCCCGATGCGGCGCACCGACGCAGCCTCCGTCCTCGAAGGCCTCGCCACCCAGGCACGCCCGGCGATCATGGGGATCCTGAACGTCACCCCCGACTCGTTCAGCGACGGAGGCCGATTCCTCGACCACGCCGCCGCCGTCGCCCACGGCCACGCGATGCGGGCCGGCGGCGCCGACGTGATCGACGTCGGCGGCGAGTCGACCCGGCCCGGGGCCGCCGGGGTGCCCGTCTCGGAGGAACTCGGTCGGGTCCTTCCCGTGATCGAGACCCTGGCCGGCGACGGGGTGACGATCTCGATCGACACCCGTCGCGAAGAGGTCGCCCGCGCCGCCGTCGACGCTGGGGCCGTGCTGATCAACGACGTGTCGGCCACCCTCGCGCCGGTGGCCGCCGAGCTCGGTGTCGGCTGGATCGCCATGCACATGCAGGGCGAGCCGCGTTCGATGCAGCGGTCGCCGCGCTACGACGACGTCCGGGCCGAGGTGGCCGCCCACCTCGTCGAACGAGCCACGGCCGCCCGTGATGCCGGGGTGCCCCAGGTCTGGATCGACCCCGGCTTCGGGTTCGGCAAGACCTTCGACCACAACCTCGACCTCCTCGCCCACCTCGACGAGCTCGCCGACTGCGGCTTCCCCGTGGCGGTCGGACTCAGTCGCAAGTCGACCCTCGGGGAGCTGACCCGTCGGTCCGACGGCACCGACGAACCGGCGCCCCTCGACGACCGACTCGAGGGTTCGGTCGCCACCGCCACCTATGCAATGCTGTGTGGCGCTCGTATGGTGCGTGTGCACGACGTGAAGGCGACGCGTCAGGCCGCGGCCGTCGTCTCGTCGACACCGCAGGGGCCGTGGCCCGCCGTATCCGAACAGGACCAGACCGCCAGTTGACACCCGTGAACCCACCGACGCCCCCTCTTCACCCCTCCGGCTTCGCCGCCGTGCCCACCAGGGTCGCGGCTGCGACGAGCCCGTCCAGCGCTGCTGCGCTCGGAGGTCTCCGCTGATGGCGAAGGGCAAGTGGGCACAGGGCATCACCCCTCGCCGGTTCCAGTGGGTGATCGGCGACAAGCTCGCGGTGTGCGAGCGTCCCGGCGGCTACGGACCGAACCACCGCCGGGTCCGACGCCAGGAGGAGATCATCTGGCTCCGGGAGAACGGGTTCGCCTTCGTGATCTCGTTGATCCCCTCCGACCACAACCTCCACAGCTACGACGAGCTCGGCCTGCCGTGGAAGCACTGGCCGTTCGCCCCCCACCACGACACCGGCGATGCGCTCGCCAAGATCTACCCGGCGCTCGACTCGCTGCTGTCGCAGGACATCAAGGTCGTCCTCCACGGTGAAGAGGTCGGGGATCGGCTCGCCGGCTTGCTCGCCGGTTACCTGCTGTGGTCGGGCAAGGTCGAGGAGAGCCCCAAGGCGATCGTGATCATCGAGCAGATCCTCAGCCGCCAGCTCGGCCCCGAGGCCCGCCAGATCGTGGCCGCAGCGGCGGCCCTCGGCGACGAGCCGCTGGCCGATGGCGACGCCCCGAACGACTCAGCTGCACGAGCGTCGACGTCCGATGCCTGACGTTCCCGAGCGGATCGAAGTCCGCGGCCTCGAGCTCCTCGTGCTGTGCGGCGTGCTCCCCGAGGAACAGGCCCGCAAGCAGCCGTTCAAGTTCGACCTCGACCTCTACCTCGATCTCGGCCCAGCCGGTAAGAGCGACGACCTCGCCCTCACCGTCGACTACGGCGCGCTGTCGGGACGGATCGCCGAGGCCCTCGACACCGAGCCGTTCTTCCTGCTCGAGGCGATGGCGGCCCGGGTGGCCGAACTCGCCCTCGACCACGACCTCGTCGAGGAGGTGACCGTGGTGGCCCGCAAGATGCGGCCCCCGGTTCCCCAACACGTGGAGACCACCGGCGTGCGAGTCCATCGACGCCGGGCCACCGGAGCCGCCGGGGCGTGAGCACCCGCGCCTTCCTCGGGCTCGGCACCAACCTCGGTGACCGCTGGGGTCACCTCCGGCGCGCCGTCGATTCCCTGCGGGCCGACGGTCTCGTCGTGGGCGTGTCTCCCGTCTACGAGACCGAACCGGTCGGCGGCCCCGAGCAGGGTGTGTTCCTCAACATCGTGGTCGAGGTGGCCACCGATCTCGAGCCCGACGCCCTCCTCGAACGCTGCTTCGAACTGGAGCGAGCGGCCGGGCGAGAGCGGCGGGTGCGCTGGGGACCGCGCACCCTCGACGTCGACGTGTTGTGGATCGACGGGTTCACCTCCGCCGAGCCTCGCCTGATCGTGCCCCACCCTCGGATGCACGAACGGAACTTCGTGATGGCGCCCCTGCTCGATCTGGCGTCCGATCTCGACGTGCCGGGCTATGACCCCGAGACGGCGATCGGCGACGTCAGCGTCGTCGGCACCCTCGACGACGGCCCGGCCGACCGGCCTTCTGTCCCCACCTGAACCCGGAGCTTCCCCGTGCCCCGTCTCGATCTGCTCATCGTCGGCAGCGGCGTGTCCGGCCTGTCGGCCGCCGTGCGCGCTGCCAGCGCCCACCGTCTCCGGGTGGGTGTGATCACCAAGGGCGAGCTCCACCAGACCACCACCCGCTGGGCCCAGGGGGGCGTGGCCGCCGTGCTCGGCGGCGTCGACCCCGACTCGACCGACCTCCACCTCACCGACACCCTCGACGCCGGCGCCGACCTGTGCGACGTCGACGCCGTGCGGGTGCTCGTCGACGAAGGCCCCGAACGGGTGACCGAACTGATCGCGATGGGAGCGGTCTTCGACCGACTCGAGGGCGGCGCCTACTCCCTCGCCACCGAGGGCGGGCACTCCCAGCCCCGGATCCTCCACGCCAAGGGAGCGGCCACCGGGGCCGAGATCGAACGAGCCCTGGTCGTGGCCGTGCACGACACCGCGGCCACCCTCGTCGAACACGCCTTCGTCGACGGCTTGATCGTCGAGACCGATGCGGACGGCAACCGATCCTGTGGCGGCATCACCTACTCCGACGAGGCCGGCGGGCGGCACCGTATCGAAGCCGACAACGTCCTGCTGGCGGCCGGCGGTGCCGGCCAGCTCTACGCCCTCACCACCAACCCCCATGCGGCCACCGGCGACGGCATCGCCATGGCCCTGGCAGCGGGGGCCACCCTCGCCGATGTCGAGTTCACCCAGTTCCACCCGACGGCGCTGGCCATCGACTCGATGCCCCGGCCGTTGCTGAGCGAGGCGCTGCGGGGTCACGGGGCCCTGTTGCGCAACCCCGACGGCGAGCGCTTCGTCGACGAACTCCAGCCGCGCGACATCGTCTCGCGGGCCGTGATGCACCAGATGCTGACCTTCGGGACCGACCATGCGTTCCTCGACGCCCGGCCGATCCACGACTTCGCCGTCCGGTTCCCGACGATCATGGCGTCGCTGGCCGAGGTCGGGCTCGACCCGACCACCGACCTCCTCCCGATCGCCCCGGCCGCCCACTACACCTGCGGCGGCATCCTCACCGACCTCGACGGCGCCTCGACCCTGCCGGGCCTGTGGGCCGCCGGCGAGGTCGCCTGCAGCGGCGTACACGGTGCCAACCGGCTGGCCTCCAACTCCCTCCTCGAGGGCATGGTCTTCGGCCCTCGGGCGGTCGACGCCCTCGCCGGCGGCAAGCGGGGCCCGTCCCCGACCGGCGCGATGCGCACCGCCCTCGGCGTGGCCGACGGTGAGCCCGCCGCCCGCGTCGGCGGTCGAGCCATCGACACCCCCGACCTGCCTCGCTGGGGAGGCGGCGGCGACCCGGCCGACGTCCGCCGGGGCGTCCAGCAGGCGATGACCCGAGGGGCCGGGGTGCTGCGCACGTCGGAGTCGCTGGCCGAGACGATGCGCGCCCTCGACGAGCTCGCCGGCCAGGTGCCGGGTGACGACCCGTCACCGGCGTGGATCGAGGTCCGCAACCTCGTCGTGCTCGGCCGAGCCGCCACCGCGGCGGCCGCCAGCCGCACCGAGAGCCGGGGTGCCCACACCCGCGAAGACCACCCCGATCGCGACGAAAGCTGGCTCGTCCGCCAGCTGATGACCCTACGATCGTCGTGATGCGTCACGACCTCGATCCGCCGCTGGCCGACATCCGCTTCCTGGTGGAGCGGGCCCTGGCCGAGGACCTCACGCCGTTCGGCGACCTGACCTCGTCGCTCCTCGACCCGTCGCTGACCGCCACGGCCGAGTTCCGGGTCCGCCAGGCCGGCGTCATCGCCGGGACCCGCTGCGTCGAGGAGACCTTCGCCGCGATCGACCCCACCCTCGCGGTCGAGTGGTCGCACACCGACGGTGCTCGGGTCGACGCCGGCACCGTCATCGGCGTCGCCACCGGCCCCTTCGCCCGCATGCTCACCGCCGAGCGGACGGCGCTCAACTTCTTGTCGCACCTGTCGGGGGTGGCCACCCACGCCGCCGAGTGGGTCGAGATCGCGGCCGGCCGGGTGATCGTGTGGGACACCCGCAAGACCACCCCGGGCTACCGCTCCCTGCAGAAGGCGGCCGTCCGCGCCGGGGGTGCCGCCAACCATCGGGGCAACCTCAGCGACTGGTTGATGCTCAAGGACAACCACCTGATCGGCCTGTCGATCACCGAGGCCGTCGGCCGGGCGCGGTCGCTGTGGCCGGGTCGCACGATCCACGTCGAGGTCGAACGGCTCGATCAGCTCGACGAGGCGGTCGACGCTGCCGCCGACATCCTCCTGCTCGACAACTTCTCGCCCGACGAGCTCCCTGCCCTCGTCGTCCGAGCCGAGGAGCGGGCCGTCGCCAACGGTCGGCCACGACCTCTGCTCGAAGCGTCCGGCGGGATCACGATCGACACCCTCGACGCCTATGCCGCCACCGGGGTCGACCTGGTGTCGTCCGGTTCGCTCACGAACTCCGCTCCCGTGCTCGACATCGGACTCGATGTCGTCCCCAACACCTGAAGGTTCCCGGTATGACCGACGAGACTGCAGCATCCACCGAGACCGAGACCGCCGCCCCGAAGCCGATCCCCTACCGGTTCGAGCCGACGACGACCACCGATGCCATCCGTGATGGCTACGAGTCGATCGAGGACGGTGCCGAGACCGGCGACCGGGTGACGATCGCGGGCCGCCTCATGCTGCGTCGGGTCCAGGGCAAGCTCGCCTTCGGCGTGCTCCAGGACGGCGGCGGGCGCATCCAGCTCTTCGCCCCCGGCAAGGTCACCCCCGACTTCGCCGAGTTCTCCGGACTCAGCATCGGCACCTGGATCGGCGTGGCCGGCGAGGTGATGAAGACCCGGAAGGGTGAGCTGTCGGTCAAGGTCGAGGAGTGGAGCGTGCTCGCTCGCCCCGAGCGGCCGTTCCCCGACAAGTTCCACGGGATCAGCGACCAGGACCTGCGCTACCGCCAGCGCTACCTCGATCTGTGGGTGACCGAGGAGAGCCGCGACACCTTCGTCCTGCGGTCCCGGGCGATCTCCCTGATGCGGCGCTGGCTCGAGGACCGAGGCTTCATGGAGGTGGAGACCCCGGTGTTCCACCCGATCCCCGGCGGTGCCCTGGCCAAGCCGTTCACCACCCATCACAACGCTCTCGACCTCGAGCTCTACCTTCGCATCGCCCCCGAGCTCTACCTCAAGCGGCTCACCGCCGGCGGCTTCGAGCGGGTGTTCGAGATCGCCCGGGTGTTCCGCAACGAGGGCATCTCGACGCGCCACAACCCCGAGTTCACGATGCTCGAGCTCTACCAGGCCTACGCCGACTACGGCGACATGATGGAGCTGACCGAGCAGCTCGTCGAGTACCTCGCCCTCGAGCTGCGGGGCACGACCGAGCTCACCTACGGCGATCGCACGATCGATGTGAAGGCGCCGTGGCGTCGGGCGTCGATGCTCGACCTGATCGAGGAGACCACCGGCAAGCGCCTGGCCCTCGACATGGACCTCGACGAACTGCGGGCGGTGTGCACCGAGTACGAGGTCGAGGTGAAGGACTCCTACGGGCCGGGCAAGCTCATCCTCGAGATCTACGAGAAGACCACCGAAGGCGTGCTGTGGGATCCGGTGTTCGTCACCGACTACCCCAAGGAGGTCTCGCCGCTGTCGCGTGACCACCGCGAACTCGAGGGCTTCACCGAGCGGTTCGAGGGGATCGTCGCCGGGCGCGAGCTGTGCAACGCGTTCAGCGAACTGATCGACCCGGCCGAACAGCGGGCCCGTTTCGAGGAGCAGGCCGCTCAGAAGGCGGCCGGGGACGACGAGGCGATGGTCGTCGACGAGGACTACCTGCGAGCGATGGAGTATGGCCTCCCGCCCACCGGTGGCCTCGGCATCGGGATCGATCGGCTGATCATGTTGCTGGCCGACGCCCACACGATCCGCGACGTCGTCCTCTTCCCCACGCTGCGCCCCGAGCAGTAGCGCCGGTCGGGCCGGCTCGTCAGTCGGCCGCGGTGCGGAGGCTGGCGACGGCTGCGGTGAGGTCGCGAGCCGACGGCGTCGGGAGGCTGATCACTCGGCGTCCGTTCGCGTCGTTGACGACGGCGTCGCCGTTCAGGCGCTGCACGCTCGGCCCGATCGCGGCCGCGAGCGGAAGATCGACGGCGTCGTCGGCCGCTCGAGAGCCGGCGACGGTGAGTGTCCGGTGGTCGGCGCCGGCCGCCAGGCGAAGCAGAGTGTCGGCGGCAGCGACCCGCCGGTGGCGGAGGTGGCGGTCCGCCTCGCCGACGTCGACCACGGCCAACACGTGACGCGCGGGGCCGCTGGCTCCGGCGACTCGCTCGAGCATCTCGGCCACGGCTTCGTCGTCGTCGAGCGAGACGTAGGAGGCGACGTCGGGGAGTTGACGGAGCCGAACCAGGGGCTGGTCGACGGCGTCGACCACGTGGACCCGCAGTCCCTCGGCCGGCGATCGTCGGCTCAGGTCGATCACCAGGCTGGCCAGGAGTTCGTTGGCCGCCGTCAGCGACGGTGCGGTGAACAGCAACATCCCCCGCTCACGACCGGTGTCGTCCTCTGGCTCGGTGGACGTTCGGTCGGTGAGCGTTCGGTCGGCGAGGCCGAGGATCGTGGCCTCCGACAGCCGTCGGGTGAGGACGCCGTCGGCGAGGACCGTCGACCCTTGCTTCGCCAGGGCGCGGCCATCGGCCTCGACGTCCACCGTGGTGGCGAACCGGCGTCGCTCGAGGTCATCGAGGGCCGGGACGACCACGATCGTCGGACCTTCGGGGCGGTGGGCGGCGCGAGCCGATGGCACCGTCTCGGTGAGGAGCAGGAGGCGGTCCCGCGCCACACGGTCGGGACGGGCGGTGAACCCCGGTGCGCCGACGGCCCACCGCCACGGGGCGGAAGGCGGCGCAGCGACGGCATCGACGACGCCGGCCGCGACCAGTTGGGCCACGATCGACCGCACGACCGCTCCGCTCGCGCTCGTGCTGCCGACGATGGCGATCGGGTCGCGTCCGACCTCGAGTCGGACAGGCACGCCGCTCAGGTTCCAGTCGCTGTCGAGCACCGGTGTCGGGTCCCAGCCGGCGCGCTCGATGCCGGCGACCGTCGGCGCCCAGGGCAGGTCGCCCACGCCGAGGAGGATCTCGCCCGGCCGATTCGGTCGGCGTCGGGCTCGCGCCAGGTGCTGATGGTGTCGTCGGTCGAGGTCGGCGCCGAGGCGGGCGGACGCTCGGCGCCGTTCGAGGTCGCGCCGTCGGGTCTCCGCCTGCTCGTGGCGATGGCGCGCCCACCAGGTGACGACGAGGATGGCTGCGGCGACGACGGTCAGCAGCCACCAGGCGCGGTGGACGCCCAGGGCCAGGATGGTCGCGCCGACCGCGGTGGCCGGCCACCACGGGGCGGCCAGGAGGTGCCCGGTGAACGTGACCGGTTCGGTGCGAACGTCGGGAGCGATTCGGGTGACGTGGATCGGGCGGTCGTCGAGGAGGGGGAGGTCGCCGCGATCGTCGAGGAGCCAGGCGTCGTCCTCGACGACCAGCATGGCGCCCGCATGCCAGCGTGTCGGGGCGGTGAATGGCCGGCCCTCGATCGTCGCACCGTCGCACGGTTCCACGGTCACTGTCGGGAGGGCGGCGTGCGTCGAAGGCGCGACGTTCACGGTCACCACACCGGCCGCTGTGGTCAGCGTGACCGTGCCGTCGACGAGAAGCACCTCGGGTCGACGGATGGACCCCGCCAGGTGCCGCACCGTCAAACCGGATGCCGTTGGCATCCTCTCTCCCACCGAACCGACGGTACGTCGCACTCGGTGGCCGATCCAGAGCAAACAGGACCGGTGGGTAGCTCGGCCTGAGTGGACTGGGCCGAGCGACTCACATACCGCTGATGGCCAGCCACGCCTTGGCGACGTCGGCGTCGCCGACGACGTCGAGCCGCTCGACGGGGAGCCGGCCCCAGAGTGCGAGGAGCAGATCCGAGGCGTTGCCGCGGAGGGCTGCGTCGCCCTTCGCGTGTCTCCGTTCGAGCTCGTAGCTGCCGTCGGTGGTCGTGGTCAGCCACTCGCCGGCGACGTCGGTGCAGTGCACGTGGAGGCTGCCGGTCGGCAGGGCGATGTCGTCGCGGGCCACCAGCCGGGGCACCGCCAACTCGAAGTACTCGTCGATCCCGTCACTCGCCAGCACGGCGTCGACCGGCGACGGCTCGGCCGTCGTCGTCGAATCGAGGTCCCAGCGGTGCACGCTGATCTCGTGGGCCTGACGTCGGGGCCACACGGCGCCGACGTGGGCGGTGGGGAAGGGGTGCCACGTGGGGCCGTCGAGGTCGAGGTCGCGCAGCACGCCGGCGATCCGATCGGCGCCGGCCCGGAACCACGCGCTGAGGTCGTCGGCCGAGGGCTCGTCGCGGTCACCGGGCCAGGCGAAGCCGCCCAACGCGTCGCGGCCGGGAGGGGCGGCGTCGGTCGCGCACGCTGCGGCCCAGCGGTGCACGAACCCGACGTGGTCGATCAGGTCGACGACGGTCCACCCCGGGCACGACCTCACCGGCGCCGCCAGGTCGACCGAGGCCAGCGTCTCGCTCATCCGCTCGACGTCGGCGGCGAAGTGTTCGAGGTAGGCAGCGCGATCGAGCATCAGCCGGCCGCCCGGGCGTCGAGCCAGCCGATCACGTCGGCGGTCACCTCGTCGCGGTTGGTCTCGTTGAGCAGCTCGTGGCGGCCCCCGGGGTAGAGGGTGGCCGTCACGTCGGCCACGTCGGCGTCGCGATACCGCTGCGCCGCCAGCTCGATCAGCTGGCCACCGCCGGCGAGGGGGTCGGCGTCGCCCGACACCAGCAGGATCGGCAGGGTCGAGGGGATCTCGGCCAACACGGCGGGATCGCCGAGACGGGTGGCCTGACCGAAGAGCTGCCCCATCGCCTCCGGCGGGGCGTCGAACCCGCACCACGGGTCGGCGACGTAGGCGTCGACCTCGGCGGTGTCGCGCGACAGCCACTCGTAGCCGGTGCGGTGCTCGAAGCCCGCGTTGAACGCCTCGAGACCCGCCGCCTCGGGCGGTGCCTCGGCCATGTTGGCCGCCAGGACGTCCATCGCGGTCGAGCCCGACAGGATCACGCCTGCATAGGGCTGACCGCCGTCGGCGATCACCGACTGCGAGGCGAACGACCCCATCGAGTGTCCGAACAGGAACACCGGCACGCCCGGGTGGGCGGCGGCGAGTTGTCGGCCGAACTGCACCACGTCCGCGATCAGGCCCTCGAAGCCGGCACCGCCGAAGTCGCCGAGGGCGTCGGCGCCGGTGCGTCCGTGTGCCCGGTGGTCGGTGCCGGCGGCCACGTAGCCGGCGGCGTTCAGGGCGGTGGCGAAGCGGTCGTAGCGGGCGACGTGTTCCGCCAACCCGTGTGCGATCTGCACGACGCCCTTGGGGGCGCCGTCGACGTCGGGCCAGGTGGTGGTGAACACCTCGACGCCGTCGGCGGCGGAGGTGAAGGACGACTCGGTGCGGCTCATGGCCGAAGCCTCGCGCACGCCGAGCGCCGCGGCTACTCGATGCTGGCCTGTTCGATGCTGCCCTATTCGATGCCGTGCTCCAGGGCGTAGCGCATCAGCTCCTGCTTCTTGTTGAGGTGGAGCTTGCCCAGGATGTTGCGCACGTGGTTCTCGACGGTCTTCGGCGAGATGTAGAGCTCCTCGCCGATCTCCTTGTAGGTGTGGCCTCGGGCCACGTACTGCAAGACCTCCCGCTCACGGTCCGACAGCGGTTGGTCGCCGGTGGCCTGCTTGCTCATGCGGCGGAACTCGCCGAGCACGAGTCCGGCCAGCTCCGGCGAGAACACCGGTTCACCCTTCGCCGCCCGCCACAGCCCGGCTCGCAGTTCGTCCGGCGGGGTCGACTTCACGAGGTAGCCGTTGGCGCCTGCGGCCACGGCGTCGAGCAGGTCGCGCTCGGCCTCCGACACGGTCAACATGATCACGTTGGTGTCGTCGCCACACGCCTTGGCCACCGCGATGCCGCCCCCGTGGGGCATGTGGAGGTCGCAGACGACGAGATCGGGCGACGTCGAGCCGATCACCTCGATCGCCTCCTTTGCGTCGCCGGCCTCGCCGACGACCACGAAGTTCTCACCCAGGTCGGCGCGCACGCCGCTCCGCCAGATCGGGTGATCGTCGCACAACACGACGCGGACTCTCTCGTTCAGACTCACTGCCGCACTCTCCCACAGAGGCTCACAAGTACATCCTGATCTCGGCGCCTCGGCCGGGACGGCCGTCGATCTCGACGCGTCCACCGGCGTCGGTGATGCGGCCGGTGATCGAGCCATCCAGGCCCTCGCCGCGCTTGACGGAGTCGGGGTCGAACCCTGCGCCGTCGTCCTTCACCGACACGAACACCGTGTCGTCGTCGAACGGTTCGGCATACACGGTCGCCCCCGTCGCACCGCCGTGCTTCGCTGCGTTGTTGAGGGCCTCGGTGACCGCACCGGTGATGGCGACGACCGAGGCCGGGGGCGGCGACTCGAGGTCGGGGGCGCAGATCACCTTCACCCGCAGCTCGTAGCGCTGTTCGGCGTGGCGCCCAGCGTCGCGCAGGGCCGTGCCGAGGTCGGCTTCGGCACCCTCCTCACCCAGCAACGCGGCGCCGAAGAGGAACCGCCGCAGTTCGTGCTCCTGGGAGCGGGCCAGCTCGATCAGCCCACGGTCGTCGCTGCGACGCTGGATGACGGCGAGGGTCTGCAGCACGCCGTCGTGAAGGGTGAGCGCCACCTCCTCGCGGGCCTTGAATGCGGTCTCGCGGGCCCGGAAGGCGAGGATCTCGCCATCGGAGCGGGCCTGCTGTTCGAGAAGACGGCCGGCCACCCAGCCCGCCACGGCGAACAACACGAGCGACGCGAGGCGCGACAGGCTCCACGGCCCGCTGTCGCCCGGATACGGGAACACGAGCCAGCCGACGTAGCGGGCGAGCCCGATCCCGGCGCCGGTGATCACCGCGAGCCTGGTGCCGGCGGCGATGGCGACCGTGAAGATGGCGGCCAACGGCCAGACCGTCGGCAGGGCCTGGGAGTGGACCGAGCCATAGACCCACGTGTCGAGGAACTCGAGCAGCGACGCCACGGCGATCTCGGCGATCGGGAGCGGCGGCCGCACGAGCCGGTCGGGGTCGCGCCGGTAGGCGACCTGGATCGCGATCGTGATGCCGAGGGCCACGCCGAGCAGGGCCACGCCGGCCCACGGATGGGCGACGTCGACCCGATCGTCACGCCGGTCTCGCTCCCAGATCTCCCAGAGGTAGACGGCCGCCATCCAGCCGATGACCAACCAACGGAAGGCGAGCACGCCCCGCAGCAGGGCGCGCCGCGTCGGCGGGGCCACCGCCGGCCTCTGGACCCAGGCCAGCGACGTCACCGCGCTCGCCTGTCCTGTCGCTCGCCGGCCATGATCTCCATCCTGTCGGCCGCGGCCGGCGGGATCAGAGATACTCGGGGATGATCTCGGCGATCTCTTCGGGCGTGGTCGGGGGAGCGAAGCGGCGCACGACGGTGCCGGTCTTGTCGACGAGGAACTTCTCGAAGTTCCAGGTGATGTCGGCGCTGTCGCCCTCGCCCGGTTGGGCGGCCTTGAGCAGCGAGTAGAGCTCGCACTCGCCGGGCCCGTTCACCTCGATCTTGGCGAACATCGGGAAGTCGACGTCGAACTTCGACGTGACGAATTCGAGGATCTCTTCCTCGGTCCCAGGCTCCTGACCGCCGAACTGGTTGCACGGGAACCCGAGCACCGCGACGTCGTCGAACTGGTGATGAAGCGCACGCAGACCTGCGTACTGGGGGGTGAGGCCTCAGGCGCTCGCGACGTTCACCACGAGCATCACCTGGTCACGGAAGCGGTCGAAGCTGACCTGCTCCCCGGTGATGCCGGTCATCTCCAGGTCGTGGATGGAAGCCATGGCGACAAAGGCTAGCCGTTGGGCTCGTCCGCGATCGTCTCGAGCCGGGCGGCGAGTTCGCTCGCACCCTCGTCGAGGGTGAGCGTCGCCGCTCGGCCCCGGAGATCGGCGACGGACGGCGACGCAGCCAGGTCGGCGAGCGCGGGATAGGCGGCCCGTGCCCGGTCCGCCGGGCGGGAGTCGGGGATCGTCGCCATCGTGTGGTGCATCGGCAACAGCCGAGCGAGGAGGGCGAGGGCCTCACCCAGCGGACCGGTGCGGGCCGGCCGCCGATCCCGGGTGTAGGGGTGAGCCGGCCAGAGCTGGTCGTCCATCCCGTCGAAGAATTCGTCGTCCGCCGCGAAGGTGACATGGGCGACGTTCATGAAGATCGACGACGCCGCACACATCAGGCACGGCTCGAGGGTCGAGAACAGTTCGAGCCCCGCCGCGTTGTAGCGGGGGAGCGCGGCGAAGGCGTTCATCTCGGCGTGGGCGAGGTAGTTGCCGCCGAGGGGCTGCTCGGCGGTCGGGCGGCTCGTCACCCGGTTCCGGCCCTCGCTCACGATCGCTGGCGCCGTCGCGCCGTCGCCCGGGTCGACCAACACGGCGCCGATGCCGAAGTTGCCCTCACCCCACGACTGCCAGGCCAAGTCGAACGCCCGCCGCATCGGCGGTTCGAGGGTCTCGAGCACGGTTCGGGTCAGGCGGTGGGGACGGGCGAGGCGCTGAACGCCTCGGATCCGGGGATCGATCCGAGGAGGTGGTCGGCCGCACCGGCGAGAGCGGTGGCCGCGGCGTTGGTCGAGACCCCGGCCAGCACCTCCTTGGCCTGCTCCACGAACCCGGCGGCGACGGCGTAGGCCTCGGCCACACCCGGTCCGCTGCGCACCAGCTCGATCGCGGCGTGGCGATCGGCGGTGTCGAGCCCGTCGGTGAGCAGCGCACGCAAGGCGTCGCCGTTCGACGAGGCGAGGGTGAAGATCACCGGGAGGGAGTAGACACCCTCGATCATGTCGTTGCCGGCCGGCTTGCCGAGCTGCTCGTCGGTGGCGATCACGTCGAGGATGTCGTCGACGACCTGGAAGGCCATGCCATAGAGCCGGCCGAACTCGGTGAGGGCGTCGATGTCGGCCCGGGGCTGCTCGGAGACGATGCCGCCGATGCGGCACGCCGCGGCGTAGAGCGAGGCGGTCTTGCCGGCGATCGAGGGGAAGTACTGCTCGGGCGTGCGCTCGACGTCGTACATCGTCTGCAGCTCGGCCACCTGGCCCTGGCACAGCTCGGCGATCGTCGAGGCGAGCAGGCCGGCGACCTCGACGCCGAGCTCGGCAGCGATCTCCGACGCCTTGGCCAGCAGGTAGTCGCCGGACAGGATCGCTCGCAGGTTGCCCCAACGAGCGTTGACGCTCACGACCTGACGCCGCATCGACGCCTCGTCCATCACGTCGTCGTGATACAGCGAGCCGATGTGGACCAGCTCGACGGCCACGCCGCCTCGGATCACGTCGTCGCTCACGCTCACGCCGTCGGCCATCGACGCCGCGGCAGACGCCGCAGCGAAAAGGGGCCGCAGTCGCTTGCCGCCGGCCTTGATCAGGTGCGACGAAATCTCGGTGAGATAGGGGTCGTCGTCGAGGCGGACGACGTCGAGCAGCGTCTGTTCGACGCGGTCGCGGTCGGCGTCGGCGGTGGGAAGGAGCGCCAGCGGGTTCGTAGCCACGCCACAAGGCTAGGTGCTCGGCCACGCTCGGCGCTCACCGGACCCGATGAGAGGTCGGGATGCAGCGCCGGGGTGGCAGCCCGCTCCGCTTCGACGATCGACGATCACGCCCTGACCAGGAGGGGAGCGAGAGGGAATGCCGGCGACCCGGCGAGCGTTGTCTCTGCACGTACTCGGCTGTCCTCCCTGGTCGGCCGGGGATCCGCTCCAGTTGTGACGCCGACCTGCCGATTTCCCGACCAGCCACCTCACGGACCCGTGCCCCGGGCCGACCTTGAGTGGGTGCTGCCGGTACACTCGTACCCCATCTCAAGGATCGCCCTGTCCGGTGGTCCCCTCGGGAGGAGACACCTTGTTTGAACGCTTCACCGATCGAGCCCGCCGGGTTGTCGTCCTGGCTCAGGAAGAGGCTCGACTCCTCAACCACAACTACATCGGCACCGAGCACATCCTGCTCGGGCTGATCCACGAGGGCGAAGGCGTCGCCGCCAAGGCCCTCGAATCGCTGTCGATCTCCCTGGAGGCGGTCCGCAGTCAGGTGGAGGACATCATCGGCCAGGGCGGCTCGTCGCCGTCGGGCCACATCCCCTTCACCCCCCGAGCCAAGAAGGTCCTGGAGCTGTCGCTCCGCGAGGCCCTGCAGCTCGGTCACAACTACATCGGCACCGAGCACATCCTCCTCGGCCTCATCCGTGAGGGCGAGGGCGTGGCCGCCCAGGTGCTCGTCAAGCTCGGCGCCGACCTCAGTCGGGTCCGCCAGCAGGTGATCCAGCTTCTCTCGGGCTACTCCGGCCCCGCCGGCCAGGGCAGCTCGTCGGGCTCGTCCGAGCCCGGTGGCACCGGCAAGGCCGGCGCCACCAGCGGTGGTTCCGGTGGCGATGCCCCGTCCGGGTCGCTGATCCTCGATCAGTTCGGCCGCAACATGACCCAGATGGCCCGCGAGAAGAAGCTCGATCCGGTGATCGGGCGCACCCGCGAGGCCGAGCGCGTGATGCAGGTGCTCAGCCGCCGCACCAAGAACAACCCGGTGTTGATCGGTGAGCCCGGCGTCGGCAAGACCGCGATCGTCGAGGGCCTGGCCCAGATGATCGCCGCCGACGAGGTGCCCGACACCCTCCGCAACAAGCAGCTCTACACCCTCGACCTCGGCGCCCTGGTCGCCGGTTCCCGCTACCGCGGCGACTTCGAGGAGCGCCTCAAGAAGGTCCTCAAGGAGATCAAGACCCGGGGCGACATCATCCTGTTCATCGACGAGATCCACACCCTCGTCGGTGCCGGTGCCGCCGAAGGCGCCATCGACGCCGCCAGCATCCTCAAGCCGATGCTGGCCCGTGGCGAGCTCCAGACGATCGGTGCCACCACCCTCGACGAGTACCGCAAGCACCTCGAGAAGGACGCCGCCCTCGAGCGCCGCTTCCAGCCCGTCAAGGTCGAGGAGCCCACCGTCGAGCACACGATCGAGATCCTCAAGGGTCTGCGTGAGCACTACGAGACCCACCACCACGTGACGATCACCGATCAGGCCCTCGTGGCGGCCGCCAACCTGGCCGACCGCTACATCGCCGATCGTCACCTGCCCGACAAGGCCATCGACCTCATCGACGAGGCCGGCTCCCGCCTGCGCATCAAGCGCATGAGCACTCCGCCGGCGTTCAAGGAGCTCGAGAGCAAGCTCGCCGACGTCGTCGCCGAGAAGAAGGCTGCGGTCGAGAACCAGGACTTCGAAGAGGCCGGCCGCCTCCGCGACGCCGAGAAGGACCTCCTCTCCGAGAAGAAGGAGATGGAGTCCGAGATCAAGGCGTCGGGCGTCGACCTGTTCGACGAGGTCGACGAGGAGTCGATCGCCGAGGTGCTCTCGATCTGGACCGGCATCCCGGTCTACAAGCTCACCGAGGAAGAGACCGAGAAGCTGCTCCGCATGGAGGAGGAACTCCACCGCCGGGTCATCGGCCAGGAAGACGCCATCAAGGCCGTCTCCCAGTCGATCCGGCGCACCCGCGCCGGCCTCAAGGACCCGAAGCGTCCGTCGGGTTCGTTCATCTTCCTGGGCCCCACCGGCGTCGGCAAGACCGAGCTGGCCAAGACGCTGAGCGACTTCCTGTTCGGCGACGACAACGCCATGATCACCCTCGACATGTCGGAGTACATGGAGAAGCACACCGTCAGCCGCTTGGTGGGTTCGCCCCCCGGCTACGTGGGCTACGAGGAGGGCGGCCAGCTCACCGAGTCGGTGCGCCGCAAGCCGTTCTCCGTGGTGCTGTTCGACGAGATCGAAAAGGCCCACCCCGACGTGTTCAACGCCCTCCTCCAGATCCTGGAAGAGGGGCGTCTCACCGACTCGCAGGGCCGTTCGGTCGACTTCCGCAACACCGTCCTGATCATGACCTCCAACCTGGGCACCCAGGATCTGCGCAAGGCGACCCTCGGCTTCTCCAAGCAGGACGAGGCCGTCTCCTACGAGCGCATGAAGGAGAAGGTCAACGACGCCCTCAAGGCTCACTTCCGGCCCGAGTTCCTCAACCGTGTCGACGAGACCATCGTCTTCCACGAGCTCTCCAAGGCAGAGGTGACCGAGATCGTCGATCTCCTCATCGCCCGCACCGCCGAGCAGCTCGAGGGGCAGGGCATCGGACTCGAGCTCACCGTCGACGCCAAGCACTACCTCGCCGATGTCGGCTACGACCCGACGATGGGCGCTCGCCCGCTGCGTCGGGCGATCCAGCGTCACATCGAGGACATGCTGTCGGAGAAGCTCCTCTACAAGGAGTTCCGCGCCGGTCAGATCGTCGTCGTCGACGTCGAGTCCGACGAGGACGGCAACCGTTCGCTGAGCTTCACGGCTCACGAGGGCTTCCAGCCGCCTCCCACCCCGGAGCTGGCCGAGACCGACGGCTGATCGACAGCTGATCGCCGAGGCCACCCCGGCCCCGGCATCGGAAACGGGTACTCTCGCCGGGTGCCCGTGACCATCTTTCGTGCGACGACCAGCCGCTTGCGGCTGGTCGTCTGCGTTCTCGTCCTCTTCGTGGCGTCGGCCTGTCAGGCCGCCACCGAGGTGAACGTCGAGGTGAACGAGGACGGTTCGGGTGTCGTCGATGTGCAGGTGATCCTCGACGCTGAGACCGCGGACGGGGTTCTCGACCTCGACGCCGCAACCGGGCTCCCCCTGCTCGATCTGTCGGAGGCCGGATGGACCGTGGAGCCGCCGGCGACCGTCGACGGGATGACGACGATCGGGGCGTCGAAGCCGTTCGGCACGCCCGAGCAGTTCGCCGAGATCATGGCCGAGCTGTCGGGCGACGCTCCCTTGTTCTCCGACTTCGAACTCCTCCGCACGAAGTCGTTCGCTCGCGTCGACTACCAGGTGGAGGGTCAGATCACCCCGTCGGGGCTCGAGGCGCTCGGCGACGAGGCGCTCACCGCCGCCCTCGATCGCAGCCTGACCGATCTGACCGCCGACCTCGGCGGAAGCGCGTCCGACCTGCAGATCGGCCTCACGGTCGTGCTCCCCGGCAACCCCGACAGCGAGGTCGAACCGACCGGTCAGCCCCTCGTCGACCTCGACGATGGGGTCGGGGCCCGATTCACCACCGACCTCGCGGCCGACACGGCCACGCCGGTGCTGGTGGCCTCGTCGAGCCGCGGCGTGGCCGCCCTGGTGTGGCGAGGCGTGGCGATCGTGGCCGGTGTACTGGCCATCCTGGTGGCCTTCGGTCACCTCCTTCGGCTGCTGCGTCCAGAGCGTCGTCGGCGCCGGAAGACCACCTCCGGCAAGCCTCGTCCGTCGGCCAAGGGCGACGGACGACCGAAGCCGGCGGCGGCCGAGGTCGTGGAGGGGGCGGCCGATCTGGCCGAGGGGACGACACCCGAGCAGACCGCTCCCGCCGTGGTCGCCCTCGACGGCATGGGCGTGCTCTATCGCGAGGGCTCCGACATCGCCGAGATCCTGATCCCGTTCGCTCGTGAGCTCGGGTCACAGGCCAGCGAGGACGCCATCCAGGCCCGGGCACGGATGCTCAGCCTCGGCCGCCTCACCCCTGCCGACTTCTGGCAGTCGATCGGCGTGGACGGCGACCCGAACGAACTCGACGATGCCTATCTGGCTCGCCACCAGCTCAATCCCGGCGTGGTGAAGTTCCTCCGTGACCTGCGTGACCGTGGGGTGCAGGTGGCGTGCATCACCGACGACGCCGCCGCGTGGGCCCACAAGCTCCAGGTTCGTCACAGCCTCGGTGGGCTGATCGATCCCTGGGTGGTCAGCGGATCGGTCGGGGTGCGCAAACCCGACGCGCCGATCTTCGAGGTGTTGCGTCGGGTCACCGGCCGGGCACCGAGCGAGATCCTCGTCGTCGACGACCGCCTCGACAACCTCGATGCCGCTCGCCAGCTCGGCTTCCAGACGGCCTGGTTCGCTCCTCAGGGTGACGTCGCCGGGTCGCGGGGCCACGCGATCCTGCGGAGCTTCGCCGTGGCCGAAGCGGCCCCCGAGAGCGCCTGACGTTCGCGCTCAGCGCCGCGTTTTCGTTCAGCGTCGCGTCTTGCGGTACTCGTCGAAGGCGATCCGAAGGAAGGCGACGTCGTCGACGAAGTAGCGGCGGAACAGACGCTTCGGCTCCTTGCCGAACCGATAGACCCATTCCATGCCGTGGCGCTGGAACCACTCGGGGGCTCGCGGCACGATCCCGAGGTAGAGCTCGGCGCTGGCGCCGAAGCAACAGACGAGCGGCTTCGGGGCGGAGGTCGGCCACGAGTCGAGCAGGAGGCGAGCCAGACGGGTCTGGACCGGGTTGCCGATGCTGAAGATCACGACGGGGGCCGCGTCGCCGAGGCGAGTGAGCGTGCCCACCTCGTCGGCGAACGCGGCAAGGGCGACCTCGTCGTCGGGATCGAAGCGGGGCGCTACCAGCACCCGAGCGTCCGGGTGTTCCTCGTGCAGGCGCTTGGCGACGATGTCGGTGGGAGCCACGACGGTCACCGGCAGCTCGTCGTTCCGGGCCCGCCGCCAGATCAGGGGAAACAGGTCGCTGCCGGGGGTCCGTACACCGAGATGACGATCGAGCCGGTTGGCGACGGCGACCACCGGGGCGCCGTCGGCCACGACGAACGCTGCTCGACGGAACGACTCGAGATCCTCGGCCCAGTCGTCGCGACGCAGCTTGACGAGCAGATCGACGTTGGGCGTCACCACGAGGGGCAGCTGGTCGTCGCCGAGGGCGTCGCCGGCACACGAGGACGGGCAGTGGGCGAGGAGCGCGTCGACGACGCGGGTGTGCGCCGGGTCGTCGTTGACGACGAAATCGAGACCGAACACCTGCTGCCGGTCGAGAGGGAAGGTGCCGCACTCGCTCACTCCTCTTGTTGTCGGCAGCGCCCGGCGACGGCTGAACCAGTTTTGTGGCACTCGTCGACTCCGATCGGTGTCACCGGGTGTGTCTACGGTGGATCTCCATGGCCAAGCCGAGACGAGTTCACCTGTGTTCCGAGTGCGGAGCGCGCCATCCCACCTGGTCGGGCCGTTGCGGCCACTGTGGCGGCTGGGCCACGGTGTCGGAGGAGCCGGTGGCCGAGGCGTCGCCGTCGGCCGCTGCGTCGGTGGCGCCCGCTGCGCCGTCGGTCCCGAATCCCCTCGCCGGCTTCGACCCGGGCGCGGTGCTGCCCTCGCCGACGGGCCTCCCGGAGCTCGACCGGGTCCTCGGTGGCGGGTTCGTCCCCGGCGGCGTCGTGCTGCTCGGCGGCGAGCCCGGCATCGGCAAGTCGACCCTCAGCCTCCAGGCCGCGCGCGCCGTCGCTGCCGGTGGTGCTTCGGTCCTGATCGTCTGTGGCGAGGAGCACCCCTCACAGGTGGCCGCCCGGGCGGCCCGGCTCGGGCCGGTACCGCCCACCTTGGGCGTGGTCGACGACCTGTCGGTCGGCACCATCGTGGCCACGATCGAGGAGTCGCGCCCTCAACTGGTCGTCGTCGACTCGATCCAGACGGTCCGCGTCGACGAGCTCGAAGCGAGCCCCGGTTCGGTCACTCAGGTCCGTGCCAGCGCCAATGCCCTGGTCGCTGCGGCGAAGGCCACCAACACGACCGTGGTGATCGTCGGCCACGTCACCAAGGACGGGGCCCTCGCCGGGCCTCGGGTCCTCGAGCACGTGGTCGACACCGTGCTTCACTTCGCCGGCGACCGCCATCACGAGCTGCGATTCCTGCGCGCGGTCAAGCACCGGTTCGGGCCGACCACCGAGATGGGTCTGTTCGAGATGACCGGGGAGGGTCTGCAAGGCGTCGACGACGCCAGCGGCCGCTTCCTCACCGATCGCCGACCCGGCGTGCCCGGTTCGATCGTGGTGCCCGCCCTCGACGAGCATCGACCCCTCCTGGTCGAGGTGCAGGCCCTCACCCCGGCCAACGGCGATCGAGCGCCGGCCCTCACTGCCGAGGGAGTCGACGGGGGACGATTGCGCCTGGTGAGCGCCGTGTTGCGGGAACGGGTCGGGCTGCCGTTGTGGGGTCACGATGTCTTCGCCTCGGCGGCCGGGGGCGCGCGGGTCTCCGAGCCTGGCGGCGACCTCGGCATCGCCCTGGCGGTGGCCAGCGCGCGGAGCGGTCGGGCGCTCGGCGACGACCTGGTCGCCTGCGGCGAGCTCGGCCTCGGCGGTGAGGTCCGCTCGGTGCCCCACCTCCTCCGTCGACTCCAGGAGGCGCAGCGGGTCGGCTTCCGCCGGGCGGTCGTGCCTGCGTCGTGTCCCGACGGGCCGGCAGGCCTCCAGCTGCTGCGGGTCGGCGAGCTCGGCGAGGCGGTGGCCGCCCTCGATCTGGTGCCGAAGCCCCAGAAGGCAGCGGTGGGCGTCGACTAGCATGCGACGATGGACTCGCGGACTGATCGGGCGGTACTGAGAGCGCTCGCTCAGGTCGCGCCCGGCACACCGCTCCGCGACGGTCTCGATCGAGTCTTGCAGTCGGGTCGAGGCGGGCTGATCGTCATCGGCGACGGCCCCGACGTTCTCAACATCTGTTCGGGCGGCTTCCTGCTCGACGCCGCCTTCACCCCGCAGCGATTGTCGGAGCTGGCCAAGATGGACGGCGCCATCATCCTCGCCGGCGACGCGTCGCGGATCGCTCGGGCCAATGTGCATCTCGTGCCAAACCCCAACGTGCCGACCTCGGAGACCGGCACCCGGCATCGCACCGCCGAGCGGGTTGCCCGGTCGCTCAACGTTCCCGTCATCGCGGTGTCAGAATCTCGAAAGCAGATTCAGATCTACGCAAACGACCAGCGACACCCGCTGCAGCCGGTGTCGCGCTTGTTGGAACGAACCAACCAGGCGCTGCAGACCCTGGAGCGCTACCGCACCCGACTCGGCCTCGTCACCCGTCGACTGACCGTGCTCGAGTTGCACGGCATGGTCACCCTGCGCGACGTCACCGAGGTGCTACAGCGTTCCGAGATGGTGATCCGCATCGCCGCCGAGGTCGAACGCAACCTCGTCGAACTCGGCAGCGACGGCCGCCTGGTCCGCTTCCAGCTCGAGGAGCTGATGGCCGGCGTCGCCGACGATCGCCGCCTACTGATCCGCGACTACTCGGCCGACGATTCCGGGTTCAGCATCGACGCCGCGATGCAGGTGCTCGCCGAGCTCGACGATCAGGCCCTGTTCGACGACGCGGTCCTGGCGAAGTCGCTGCGCCTCGCCGAGGCGGCCGCCGACCCCGAGGAGCACCTGGAGCCCCGTGGTCTCCGGTTGCTCTCTCGCCTGGCGCGCGTGTCGGTGGAGACCGCCGACCTCGTCGTCGAGAAGTTCGGTTCCCTGCGCGCGGTGCTCGAGGCATCGCCCGACGACCTCGCCGCTGTCGGCGGCATCGGCGTCGCCCGTGCGCAGCCGATCGTCGCCGGCCTGGCGCGGCTCGAGAACGAGTTCAGGGCCGACCTCGACGACCGCACGACCATCTAGGTCGAGCGGCACGCGTTCAGCGAGNNAGCTCGAGCTGGTCGCGCTTGAGGATGTGGTAGCGACGCTCGCGCTGGTCGAGCCAGCCGAGTCGCACGAAGCTGGCGATCGCCTTGTTGACCCGCTCCCGGCTGGCGCCGACCATGCCGGCCAGCTCCTCCTGGGTGACGGGGAGCGAGAACTCGTCGTTGGCGCCGGCGATCTCGAGAAGGCGCTTGGCGGTGCGGCCGGTGACGTCGAGGAAGACCGAGTCGGCGAGGACGCCGTCGACGTTGCGGATCCGGTTGGCGAGGAGATCGACGACCTTCCAGAGCTGCTCGGGATGCTCGGAGTAGATGGCCTTGAGCGGTTCGTAGGGGATGGCGATCACCGACGAGGGCTCGAGGGCCCGACCGTCGGTGCTGCGGGTGCGACCGTCGAACAGCGGCATCTCGCCGAAGAGGTCACCCTCTTCCATGAGCGCCACCACCGATTCGCGGCCGTCGCCCGAGCGGTTGACCATGGCGATGCGACCGGACTGGGTGACGAACAACTCGTCGGGGTCGTCGTCCTCGGCGAAGAGCACATCGCCGCGCTTCAGATCGCGCAGTTCCGACGCCTCGGCGAGCCGGTTGAGGATCTCGTCGTCGAACTCGGAGAAGAGATCGACCTCTCGGAGCAGTTCCGGTGCAACCATTCTCGCCACGGTACTCGCTCAGAGGTGGTCGATGTCACTGCCGGGCCGAGATACTGGAGGAATGTTGGGGAGTCCCGCCGGCGATGATCGAACCGGATGGTGGTCGGTCGTGGTGGCCGGCGGGAGTGGTGCTCGTTTCGGTCGGCTCAAACAGCTCGAGCCGCTCGCCGGACGGCGGGTGATCGACTGGTCGATCGCCGCGATGGCGACCGGACCGCGCACCGTGGTCGTGGTGCCGGCCGAGCTGGTCGACGAGCTCACGCCGGGTCTCGCCCCCGCCGTCGTCGTGGCCGGTGGGGCCACGCGATCCGCCTCGGTGCGCGCCGGCCTGGCCGCCGTCGACCCGGCCGCCGACGGCGTGCTCGTCCACGACGCCGCACGGCCGCTCGTGCCGCCCGAAGTGGTCGCCCGCGTGGTCGAGGCCGTGGTCGGCGGGGCCGACGGGGCGATCCCCGTGGTGTCGGTCACCGACACGATTCGCCGCCGGGACGGTTCGGTGGTCGACCGCAGCGAGCTCGTGGCGGTGCAGACGCCGCAGGGATTCACCATGTCGTCGCTTCGAGCCGCCCATGAGCGGGAGGACGATGCCACCGACGACGCCACACTGGTGGCGGCGTCGGGCGGCATCGTGCGTCATGTCGACGGCGATCCGTCCAACTTCAAGATCACGGTCGCCGACGACCTCGCCCAGGCTGCCGCCGTGCTGGCCCAGCGCTCGACCGACCCTTCCGCCGCCGCTGACCGGACCGCCGACATGCCCTCGCCCCCGAACCGACCACCTCCCGCCGTGTCGCCGATTCGTATCGGTCAGGGATTCGACGTCCACCCGTGGAGCGACGACCCCGAGCGGACGCTGGTGTTGGGCGGCGTCGTCTTCGCCGACTCACAGGGTCTCGCCGGTCACAGCGACGCCGACGCGGTCGCCCACGCGGTGACCGACGCGGTACTCGGCGCTTGCGGGGCCGGCGACATCGGCAGCCTGTTCCCGGACACCGACCCGACCCACGCCGGCGCCGACTCGATCGAGCTGCTGCGTCGGGCGGTCGCCGTCGTCGAGGCCGACGGCTGGCAGGTGGTGAACGCGGATGTGACGGTGATCTGTGATGCCCCCAAGCTGGCACCCCAGCGCGACGCGATGATCGCCAACGTGTCGGCCGCCCTCGGTGGGGCATCGGTGTCGATCAAGGGCAAGCGGACCGAGGGGGTCGACGGCCTCGCCGGCGGCATCCAATCCCATGCCGTTGCCCTCGTGCAGCGGGCACCCAACCCAGAATCGCCCGAGTCGGGCAGCGAGGAGACGAACCGATGAGTCGACCAGGAGGACCGAATCGACCCCGCAAACCGTCGTCGCGCAGTGGTTCGGCCGGCGGCCAGGGCGGCCGCGGCCAGGGCGGGCAGCGACCCGGAGGTCGCGGCAAGGCCGGCTCGGNNGCAGGGCGGTCGAGGGCAGGGCACTGGTCGCCAGGGGGACCAGCGTGAGGGTCAGCAGCGCCAGGGTCAGCCGCGCCAGGGTCAGCCGCGGCAGGGCAACCGGTCGCGTCGCTCCAAGAAGGGTCTCGGCGGGGATCAGGTCGAAGGTCGCCAGGCCGTCCGTGAGCTGCTGCTCGCCGGCCGGCGGCGGGTGCGCGAGGTGTTGATGATCGACGACCTCGAGCCGGCCGACATCCTCGACGACATCGCCGAGCTGGCCAACGAGATGGGGGTGGCGTTCCGGCCCTTGCCTCGTCGCCGGTTCGAGTCGGAGGCCCTGACCGAGTCGCACCAAGGGGTGCTGGCCCGAGCTCAGGAACTCCCCGAGAAGAACCCCGACGAGTTGGCCCAGGTCGACGGAGCCTTCCTGCTCGTGCTCGACGGGGTGACCGACCCCGGCAACCTGGGGGCGATGCTACGGACCGCGGAGTGCGCCGGCGTCACCGGCGTGATCCTGCCGCGCCACCGGGCGGTCCACATCTCGCCGACGGTCGCCAAGACGGCGGCCGGCGCCGTCGAGCACCTCGACATGGCCCTGGTCGGGGGCATCCCGGCGGCACTGTTGCGGCTCCAGGAGCTCGGTGTCCACACCGTCGGTCTCGACATGGGAGGCGACGTGTCGATGTTCGACCTGCCGCTGTCCGACGGTCGGCCGGTGGCCCTCGTGCTGGGCGCCGAGGGCAAGGGGTTGTCGCGCCTGGTGCGGGAGCGGGTCGACAGCCTCGCCGCCATCCCGATGGCCGGGCAGCTCAACAGCCTCAACGTCGCCATGGCCAGCTCCGTCGCCTGCTTCGAGGTCGTGCGCCAGAGGAGCTTGTCTGACTGAGAGGTCGGCCAAAGAGGGTCCGATCGCTCTCACGATGCGAGTTCTGAGCCCCCGGGCGAAGAACTCGGTTAGTGAGGAGGCCCCCTAGGGCCGACGAACGGCAGGAGCCCGAAGTCGGATTCGAACCGACGACATCTGCTTTACAAGAGCAGCGCTCTGGCCAACTGAGCTATTCGGGCAGATCGACCCGGCCATGACGGCCCGGGCACTGCCCCTGAGTGTACCGAGGGTGGTAGCTTGCAGTCCTGGTCGTTTTGGGGGTCGTCCCGCGGCCACGCCGACGAAGGGACCGCACGACATGACAGCAGGGGCGCACGAGGCGGCCGGCGGCAATCTCGGCCCCGGCGGTTCCGTCGGGGCGAGTTCGGCCCGCGGCGTCATCGTGATCGTCGCTGCCGTGGCGGTCGGGCTCCTGTTGATGTGGCGTGGTCTGGGTGAGACCGACTCGCAGGCGGTCGACGCCGGGGGCACCGAGGAGACGACGTCCGACGACGTGTCGAGCGGTGACGACGCGGTCGCCGACGGCGACACCGACACCAACGCCACCGATGATGGCACCGCGACCGATGGCGCCACCGACACGACGCCCGACTCCACCGCCGCGCCGGTCGCCCACGCGCCGGCCGAGGTGACGGTGCTGGTGCTCAACGGCACCAACGGCATCAAGGGCGTTGCGGGACGCGGTACCGAGGTCGCCGCTGGCGCCGGGTTCGCCACCGCCGAGGCCAAGAACGCTGACGTCGACGGCCCGTCCGTCGTGCTCTACGTCGAGGGCTACGAAGCCGACGCCATCGCCGTGGCCCAGGCATTCTCGGTCGACCCGGCAGCGGTCGTGCAGCCATTCGACCCGGCCACGTCGCCGATCGCCGACACCCAGGGCGCCCACGTGATCGTGCGGGTCGGCAACGACGGCCTCATCCAGGTCTGACGCCCTCCCGGCGTCTCGTCGTGCCGCGCGTCGTCCTCGCCTTCGACAAGTTCCGCGGTACCGCCACCGCCGACGAGCTCGTGGCGGCGGGGGGCCGTGCCGCGAGCGCTGCCGGTTGGTCGTCGACGGCCGTCCCGCTCGGCGACGGCGGCGAGGGCTCGCTCGACGTGCTCGGCGGCGCCAACCGCCGAACGACGGTCACCGGCCCGCTCGGCGACCCGGTCGAGGCGGCCTGGCGGCTCGCCAACTCGCCCGAGGGCAAGGTCGCCTTCATCGAGATGGCGGCGGCGTCGGGCCTGGTGGTCGCCGGCGGCTCCGAATTGAATGATCCTCTCGCGGCCGACACGACCGGCACCGGCGAACTGATCATGGCGGCGGTCGAGGCCGGTGCGAAGACGGTCGTGGTCCTGCTCGGCGGGTCGGCCACGACCGACGGCGGGTTCGGGGCGGTGCGAGCCGTCAACGCGGCCCGTCTGCGCGGCATCGAACTCGTCGTGGCGTGCGACGTCGCTACCCGATTCGTCGACGCCGCTTCGGTGTTCGGTCCGCAGAAGGGGGCCACGCCGGCCCAGGTCGCGCTGCTGACCCGACGTCTCGAGCGGCTGGTGCAGCTCTACCGGGACGACTATGGCGTCGACCTGTCGCAGATCGCCGGAGCGGGGGCCGCCGGGGGGCTCGCCGGCGGCCTGGTCGCTCTCGGCGCCACCGTCCGTTCGGGCTTCGATGTCCTCGCCGAGCACGCCGCCCTCGACGAAGCGTTGGACGGCGCGGATCTGGTGATCACCGGCGAGGGCAAGCTCGACGCCGAGTCGTTCAACGGCAAGGTCGTCGGCGGGGTGGCGTCGTGGGCAGCCGAACAAGACGTGCCGGTCCTGGCCATGGTCGGCATCGTCGACCCCTCGGCCGACGGGGTGGTGCCCAACGGGGTGACGGTGCGGTCGCTCGCTGCGGCCCACGGCGCAGAGGCGGCGATGGCCCGCACGGTCGAGCTCGTCGAGGGTGAGCTCCTCGCTGCCCTGACCGACCGCTGAGGTCGGCTGGCCCGCTGCTCAGGCCGCGAGCGGTTCGGGAGGCACGGCCCGCTCGACGGCGTTGCGTCGGGAGCGGACCTTGACGAGGGCCACGGCCACGACGGCCAGGGGGTCGTCGGGGTCGAGATACGGGTCGGGTTGGTCGAGGGCGTCGAGGACGGCCTGGGCGGCGAGATCGAATGGCGCATCGGCCATCAGCTCCACCAGTTCGACCAGGCGCACCGTGCGGGTGTCGAGGAGGGTGATCGCGGTCGGTTCCATGGTCACTCAACGACGAAAGTGACCGTCCGGCTTGAGCGATTTCTGGGGCATTCGACCTAATTCGGCTGCGTTTGAGCGAGCCGTGTGGTCCTGCCGTGGGGGCCTGATGCCCCATTGGGCTCACGTTGATCCACCCAAGGGCCGAAGGTGTTGGTGTCGGCCGGGAGTTCCTCCTCTTCTCCCTGGGAGGGTCCCACTGGTCGACTCCTTCTCGGCGGGAACCGGGAATCGGCCGGCGTCATTGGCGCCGGCCGACCCGCGTCCGGGTGGCGGTTGGGCGTTAGCACTCGCGACGTTAGAGTGCTAACGCTCACGAACCCTTCCGTCACCCTGTCCAGGAGGAAGTACCACATGGCGAAGAACATCGCGTTCGACGACGAGGCACGCCGCAAGCTCGAGACCGGCATGAACACGCTGGCCGACGCCGTGCGCGTCACCATCGGTCCCAAGGGCCGCAATGTCGTGCTCGACAAGAAGTGGGGCGCCCCCACGATCACCAACGACGGTGTCTCGATCGCCAAGGAGATCGAGCTCGCCGACCCCCTCGAGCGCATCGGCGCCGAGCTGGTCAAGGAAGTCGCCAAGAAGACCGACGACGTCGCCGGTGACGGCACCACGACCGCCACCGTGCTGGCCTGGTCGATGGTGCGAGCCGGACTCCGCAACCTCGCCGCCGGCGCCAACCCGATGAGCCTGAAGAAGGGCATCGAGCTCGGCGTCGAGGCCGCGGTCGGGTCGATCCGTGACATGGCCGTCGAGGTCGACGACAAGGAGCAGATCGCCCAGGTGGCGTCGATCTCCGCCAACGACCCCGCCATCGGTGCTCTGATCGCCGACGCCATCGACAAGGTCGGCAAGGACGGTGTGGTCACCGTCGAGGAGTCGAACACCTTCGGCATGGAGCTCGAGTTCACCGAGGGCATGCGGTTCGACAAGGGCTACATCAGCCCCTACTTCGTCACCGACACCGAGCGGATGGAGGCCGTCTACGACGACCCCTACATCCTGTTCATGAGTTCGAAGATCACGAACGTCCGTGATCTGGTGCCGCTGCTCGAGAAGGTGATGCAGTCGGGCAAGGCACTGGTGATCATCGCCGAGGACATCGAGGGCGAGGCCCTCTCCACCCTGGTGGTCAACCGGATTCGCGGCACCTTCAACGCCGTGGCCGTGAAGGCCCCGGGCTTCGGCGATCGCCGCAAGGCGATGCTGGAGGACATGGCGATCCTCACCGGCGGTCAGGTCATCGCCGAAGAGGTCGGTCTCAAGCTCGAGACCGCCACCCTCGACCTGCTCGGCTCGGCCCGCAAGGTCGTCGTGTCGAAGGACGAGACCCTGATCGTCGAGGGGGCGGGCGAGAGCTCCGACGTCGCCGGTCGTGTCTCTCAGCTCAAGGCCGAGATCGAGAACACCGACTCGGACTACGACCGCGAGAAGCTGCAGGAGCGTCTGGCCAAGCTGGCCGGCGGTGTGGCGGTGCTCAAGGTCGGCGCTGCGACCGAGGTGGAGCTCAAGGAGAAGAAGCACCGCATCGAGGACGCCGTCAGCACCACGAAGGCCGCCATCGAAGAGGGCATCGTGTGCGGTGGTGGCGTCACCCTGCTGCGGGCCCAGGCCGCCGTGCGCGAGCTCGAGGCAACCCTCGAGGGCGACATCGCCACCGGGGCCTCCATCGTGGCCAAGGCCCTCCAGGGCCCGATCACCCAGATCGCCGAGAACGCCGGCCTCGAAGGCGGCGTGGTGGTCGACATCGTCCGCAACCTCGAGGGCTGGAACGGCCTCAACGCCGCCACCGGCGAGTACGAGGACCTCAAGGCCCGCGGTGTCGTCGACGCCGCCAAGGTCACCCGCTCCGGTGTGCAGAACGCGGCGTCGATCGCCGCGCTTTTCCTCACCACCGAGGCCGTCATCTCCGACATCCCCGAAGAGGGGGGCGCGCCCGCGATGCCCGACATGGGTGGGATGATGTAATTCCTGTTTGCTTGCAGCGACCCCGTCCGGCATCCGCCGGGCGGGGTCGTTTGTGTTTT
>JAWSVN010000030.1:394-2564 GCA_033851875.1 Acidimicrobiales bacterium | reverse complement strand
CAACCGGTTGCTCGTCGATGCCTTGGGAGCGGTTTGCCGCAGGCGGCGGCCCGCGGGGTTCGAGAACTGGGTGTCAACGTTTTCGCGACGGCGTGCGTCCTGGTGTTCGATGGGTCTGATGACGGCGGGCGGAGGTGAGGCGGCGCGCGGGGCGACGGCGACGCTCGAGGCGTTGTATCGCGCCGAGTTCGCCGCCTTCGTCGGCCTTGCCCGTTGGATCGTCAGCGATCGGCGCTTGGCCGAGGAGCTCGTCAACGACACCTTCGTCCGACTGCTCGAGCGGCCGCCGACCCTGACCGACGAAACCAACCTGCGGGCCTATGTGCGTACGGCGATCGTCAACCGGTCGCGCTCACGGATCCGACGCCTCGTCCTGGAGCGCCGCCACGCTTCGACGACCGATCATCGGACCGACGGCCCACCCGAACCCGAGGAGGTCGCCCTCGTGCGCGCCGCGATCGCTGCGCTCCCTCGTCGTCAGCGTGAGGTCGTCGTGCTCCGTTTCCACGCCGATCTGTCGGTGGCAGCGATCGCGGCGACGCTCGGCATCGGTGAGGGGTCGGTCAAGACCCACCTCCACCGGGCGATGCGGGCCCTCGAGCGTCACATCGAGGCGGTCGACCCCGACCGAACCGCCACCGAGGCGGTCGGCGGCCCCCTGCGAACGGAGCAGTCATGACGTCGGTGGAGCGCAGGGTCCGGGACGCGATGCACGAGGAGTCGCTGACGCCCGGCGCCGGTTGGACGGCTGTCGTGCAGCGAGCAGAGGCGCGTCGGCGTCGCCGACGACTCGCGGAGCGGACGAGTTTCGTCGGATTGCTGGCGGCGATCTGTGCGCTGACCCTGCTGGCGACCGTTGGAGTTCCCGGTGCGAGTTCGCCGGCTGCGGGCGAGGGTGGCACCGGCCTCGGGTGGGGCGCCGACCGGGTGATCAGCCTCGCCGGCCTGTCGGCGATCGGGCTGTTCACGGTTGGACGGTGCGCGTGGTGGCCGCGGCGGCGCAGGCCACCGGCACCGGCGCAGGTGCGGGGCTGGGCGGCCGGCCGGGTCGCTGCCGCCGCGCTCGCCCTCGGTTCGCTGGCGTGGCCGTTGTGGGTCTACTCGTCGCACCTTTGTGCAATCGACGACCGGGTCGACGAGCTCTCGGCGTTCGCGGGGATCGAGGTGACGGGCGTCGATCGGCATCGGAGCCCGCTCGTCGGGAGGTCCGAGCCGATCGCCACGGTCACCGTTGAGGTTGTCGGTGCGGCGGGGGAGACCCGGGTCGACCAGCTCGAGAGGTCCCGTTGGGTGGATGTGCGTCGCGGCGTCGATGGACGGGCCACCGTCGACCTGCTGCGAGGGTGGTCCCCCGATCCGTCGGTGCTGCCGGCCGTCCTGCTCGTCGATACCTACGGGCTCGCCCTGGCGGCGGTGCTCGTGCGCCGTCATGAGGTCGGTCGGAGGCTCGCCAGGTTGGTCGGCCTCCTGACCCTGGCCCAGGCCGGGCTGCTGGCATTCGCGTTGTGGCGAGCCGCCGACGCGTTGGCGACCTATCGGGCCGCGGTCGGGCTCGAGACGTTCGGGGTCGAGGAGTATCACCGCCCCGGCTTCTTCTCGAGGGCCGAGGGTCAGACGCTCTACGACCGCATCCACGATGTCGCCGGTCCGCTCTACCCGATGGGCGGGTGGTCCGCCGCACTGCTGCTCGCCCCGTGGGCGGTTGCGATCTCCGTCGGGCGAAGAGACGGTGACGAGAGAGGGTTGGGTCGACTCCAGGTCGTGCTCGCCGCCCTCGCCTTGGCGGGGGCGGTGGCCGCCGCCTCATTCCCGCACAACGAGGTGGTCTTGTGGATCCTCGACTAGAGGCCCGCGAGCCGTAGGCTCGGGGGATGGCGAGGACCCGCTCGGAATCGATCCTGGTGCGCCGCATCGGTGGCGACGACGCCGGTCGACGCCCGGACGACCTCGTCGTCGAGGAGCCCCTCGCCATCCATCTCGACGGCACCCAGATCTCCTCGACGATGCGCACCCCCGGGCACGACTTCGAGCTGGCCGCCGGGTTCTGCCACACCGAGGGCGTGCTCGGCGAGGCCCCGATCCTCGGGATCCGCTACTGCGGCACCGGCTCGGCCGTCGAGACCGACTTCAACGTCGTCACGATCGAGACGGGAGGCGCAGCGCCGGAGCC
>JAWSVN010000030.1:0-311 GCA_033851875.1 Acidimicrobiales bacterium | reverse complement strand
GCGTCCCACGCCGCAGCGGCCTTCGATCGAGCCGGCAACGTACTCGTCGTGCGCGAGGACATCGGCCGCCACAACGCAGTCGACAAGGTGATCGGACGTCTCCTGCTCGACGATCAGCTCGGCGACGCCCTCGATCTGGCCCTCTTCGTCAGCGGCCGGGCCTCGTTCGAGATGGTGCAGAAGGCGTGGGCCGCCGGCTTCTCGGCGTTGGTCGCCGTCTCGGGTGCGTCCTCGCTCGCCACCGCGACGGCCCGCCGTGCCGGCCTCACGCTGATCGGCTTCGCCCGCGACGGCTCGGGCACGCTCTATTC
>JAWSVN010000199.1:0-9961 GCA_033851875.1 Acidimicrobiales bacterium | reverse complement strand
ACGATCTCGCCGGCCCCGACCGCCAGGTCGATCCCGGCCAACGCGGGGAACGACCCGAGCAACGACACGACGCCGTCGAGGAGGATGACCGGTCTGCCCACGGCAGGTCACGATACGGTCTCACACCGGGCGGCCCCTCATCTCTCGCAGGGCCGCGCCGATCCCCCTGCCAGGACCGTCACTCGACCACCCGCCGCCCTCCTCTCGACCACCCGCATGTCGCATCGAACCGCAGCCATCATCGGAGCCGTCGGCCGCACCCTGATCGGGATGGGGCTGATCGTGCTCGCGTTCGCCGGGTTCCAGCTGTGGGGAACCGGTCTCCAGGAGGCGCGGGCCCAGGCCGCCCTGGCCGACGAGTTCGAGGAGCGTCAGGAAGCGGTGGCGGCCTTGCTCACCACGACAGTGCCGACCCCCACGACCGCGCCAACGACCGCCCCCGACGCCGGCAGCACCGATCAGGACGGCGACGCAGCACCGACCTCGACCACCGCGCCGCCTCCTCCGGAGGTGGCTCCGGAGCTGGCCGAGATCCTGATGCCCGACCAGGGCGAGGTCCTCGGTTCGATCGAGATCCCGGCGATCGGGGTGGAACGGGAGATCGTCGAGGGCACCGGCCGCGGCGATTTGCAGCGGGGCCCCGGCCACTACCTCGGCACCCCCCTACCCGGCCAGGCCGGCAACTCGGCGATCGCCGGCCACCGCACCACCTACGGCCAACCGTTCCACGACCTCGACCTGCTCCAGCCCGGCGACCCGATCTACGTCGAGACCCTCCAGGGACGGTTCCGCTACGAGGTCCTGCCCCAGACCGATGCCGAGGGCAACGAGGTGGGGCACTACATCGTGCACCCGAGCCAGATCGAAGTCCTCGACGACGTCGGCGACAACCGCCTGACCCTCACGGCCTGCCACCCGAAGTACTCGGCCCGCCAACGCATCATCGTGCAGGCCGTTCTCGCCTCGGAGCCCGCTCCCCTCCTGCCGATCCCGACCGTCGAATCGGCCAACCCCGACCTGGCCGACGAGGACCTGAGCGACGAGTCGATCGACGACGGGTCGGTCGACGACGTCGCCAACACCGTCGGCGTCGACGACCAAGCCCTCGACGACCTCGGCTGGAACATGGAGGAGCGCACCCCGACGTTGGTGTGGGCGCTGATCACCTTCCTCGTCTTCTGCGTCGGCTGGGTCGGTGCCCGGTGGCGCGACACGTGGTGGCCGTGGGCGGCGACCGCCCCCTTCTTCCTCGCCTCGCTGTTCGTGTGCTTCACCCACCTCGATCACATGCTCCCGGCGCTGTGATCGAGCAACCGCGGTGAGACCACTGCCGAGTTTCGCTGCCCGCGTCGTCGCGCTCCTGGCCGTCGTGGCGTCCGTCGCCTGCACCGGGGCCGGCAGCGACGACACCGACGAGTCCGGCCCGTCGACCACGAGCGAGGCGACGACGACCACCGCCGAAGCGCCGGTGCTCTACGGCCTCGTGCCCAACGTCGCCCTCGGCACCGACCAGTGCTGGTCGGGCATCCCCGAGACCACCACCACCACGACCCCACCCGAGCCGCCGAACACCACCGAGGCACCGGCGATCACCCTCGACACCGTGCCCGAGACCCTGCCCCCGACGGTCACCACCGTCCCCCAGGCGCCCCTGATCGGGGTCGTCGATTGCGCCGGCACCCACGAAGGCCAGGCCTACGCAACCTTCTGTCTCGTGCCGGCGGTCGACGAGGCCGGCGAGCGGACCGGCGAACTCACCTCGGGCATCTGTGGAGGTGTCGCCGATGGCGTGGAGTGGCCGGGCGACCGAGCCGTGCGCCGGTCGGCGGCCCGGATCTGCCTGGAGCAGTTCGGCGCGGTGTTCGCCGAGAGCTACGCCGACTCGGCCTTGGTGGCTCGGGAGTTCACCCCGACCGAGGGCATCTGGGAGCGCGGGGAACGACGGGTGGTCTGCACGGTCGATCGAGCCGACGAGACCACGACCGACGAATCCACCACCGAGTAGGTTGGCCGGATGCTCTTGACTCTGCTCGCTCTGGCGGCGGGGGCCGGTGTCGGCCTCGCGCAGCGATCACGGTTCGGTTCCCTCGACCTGGCGGCCTGGCGTCCGTGGGAGTCGATCAACCAGACGTGGTTGTTGGCGGCCGGTGTGGTGATCCAGGCCATCGCCGAGACCTTCGAGGTTCCGGCCCGCCGGTCGCTGCTGGTGATCGGACTCTTCCTCGTGATCGTCGCCCTGGCGGGCAACCTGTTCCGCCTCGCCGGGGCCGGCGTCACGATCGTCGGCATCGTCGCCAACCTGGCAGCGCTGGTGGCGAACGGTCACGTGCCGGTGCGCCTCGAAGCGCTGACCGGCGCCGGCGTGGTGCCCGCCGGCGCCGACGCGTCGTCGGTATCGCTCAACGGCGGGCTGGCCCAGGTTGCCGACGCCGACACCCGGCTCGAGTTCCTCGGCGACATCGTGCCGATCGGCCTGCTCGGCGACGTCGTGTCGTTCGGCGACCTGATCGTGCTGGCCGGACTCGGCCTCATCGCCCGATCGTTGGCCCTCGACGTCCCGCTGCAACCGGCCGCCGCCCTTCGTGGCCCGACCCCGGTCGAGGTGCACGCCGACGACGATCTCCACCCCGAGCAGGCCGTCGGCCCGACGGAGGTCGGCACCGACAGCATCGACACCGAGGGCATCGACGTCGACGAGTTCCTGATCGACCTGCGAGAGGCCGACCTGGCGCCGGCGATCGACCTCACCGAGCCGGCAGCGCTCCCAGAAGGGTCCATGTCTGTGGACGAGCTCCTCGGCCCCGACCCGTCTCGGGATTCCAGTACTCCGACCACTCGGCGCTGACCGCCGCCGCCCGGAGCGACGTCTCCAGACCGGCGGCCTCGAGCAGGTAGAGCAGCTGGGGCCACGTCGATCCCCGCCAGTAGCCGTCGGGATCGGCGGCCGCCTCGTCGCGATGCGCGCCACGGGGCCCGAACGGAGCACCGAAGTCGGTCGAGTCCGTCAACTGGCGAGCCACCTCGTCGCGAACCTCGGGCCGCTCCTCGACCAGCACCGGCAACAACGCCTCGAGGGTCCGGGCCCGTGACGAGACACCGACGCCGCCGACCACCGGATCGTCGACCCACGTCGTCCCATCCCACCGATCGGCCAGTGCGGCGACGAGCTCGTCGGCGGCTTCACGCAGCCGAGCGTCGGCCAGCCCGACCCGGTCGAGCTCTCGGATGTTCCATGCCACGAGGGCGGTGAACGCCACCGACCCGACCTCGAACCCCGACGACCCCCGGGGCACCCCGTCGTCGTCGACGTCGAGCGCCGACACCAGGTCGGCCTTGATCGATCGCCACCGCTCCCGATCGAACGGAGCCCCTCCCCCGGCGCCGGCCCAGTCGTCCCACCGCAACGAGTCGTCGCAGCCGGTCTCCCACGGGTGGAGCACCGACACCAGCCCGGCCGGGGAGCGTCGACGCACGGCGACGAGATGCCACAGCCCGGCCCGGGCCCGCTCGGCCAACGGCTCGAGTTCGGTCCCGCCGGCGGCCCCGCCCTCGACCCGGCCGCCCCCTGCCTCGCCCCTGGCGGCGGCCTCGTCGGCCAGCACCGCGAGGGCGTGGCCGAACATCGGCGGTTGGGTCAGCACCGACTCGCCGGCGCGGCCCCAGAAGTCGGCGTGGTGTTCGGGGTCGGCCCAGTAGACGACATGGGGCACGAAGCCGTCGGCCCGCTGTCGAGCGAACAGCGACTCGAGCTCCCGCTGCGCCCGGTCGGGGCGGCCGAGGCGAGCCCACACCACGGCGTGGAAGCACGAGTCCCACAACCACTGGAACGGGTAGGTGTCGGGGTTGGGCACGCAGAAGCCCGGTGGGCGCCACGCCGCCTCGAGCAGCGCCAGGGCCTCGGCGGTCCGATCAGGGGGTCCCATCGTGGCGACGGTAGGTTGCCGCCGTGCCCCGTGTCGCCTTCGTGTCGTTCCGTCTCGGTCTCGACGACGGCGTGTCGATCGTCGCCGACGCCTGGGCCGACGCGTTCGTACGCCTCGGCTTCGAAACGACGACCGTCGCCGCCGACGGCCCGGTCGACGCCGTGGTGCCCGGCCTCGGCCTCGGCGCCCGCCTCGGCGACGCCACCACCCCGCCCCCGACGCCCGACGCCGCCGATCGCGCCCTGCTCGCCGAGGCGGTGGCCGACGTCGACCTGGTGGTGGTCGAGAACCTGCTGTCGATCCCGCTGAACCTGCCGGCCTCGGCGTTGGTGGCCGACGTCCTCGCCGGTCGGCCGACGATCGTGCACCATCACGACCCGCCCTGGCAGCGGGAGCGTTTCGCCCACGTCACCGAGCTGCCGGTCGACGACCCGGCCTGGCGCCACGTCACGATCAACCAGCTGACCGCCGACGAGTTCGCCGAGCGGGGCATCGACGCCACCTGCATCTACAACGGCTTCGACCTGCCGACCCGAGTCGGCGACCGGGCGGGACTCCGCGCCGAACTCGACGTCGCCGACGACGAGCGGTTGGTGGTGCACCCGGCCCGGGCGATCGCCCGCAAGAACATCGGCGCCGCCCTCGACCTGTGCGCCGACCTCGGCGCCACCTACTGGCTCACCGGACGGGCCGAGGAAGGCTACGACGACGAACTCGCCCGCCTGCTCGGCGAGGCCCGCTGCCGGGTGATCCGGCGGCCGGTTCCCGACCGGGTCGACCTCTACGCCGCCGCCGATCTGGTGGCGTTCCCATCGACCTGGGAAGGGTTCGGCAACCCGCCGGTGGAGGCGGCGCTGCATCGGCGACCGGTGGCGGTGGGCGACTACCCGGTGGCCGCCGAGCTCCGGTCGCTGGGCTTCGACTGGCCCTTCCCCGACGAATGCGAGCTCCTCGCCGCCGAGCTCGAGGCGCCGGATCGAGGTCGGCTCGACCGCAACTTCGACGTCGCCGAACGTCACCTCAGCGCCGCCGCCATGACCGAGGGGTTGCAACGGCTGCTCGAGCGGGCAGGCTGGTGGCCATGAGCGCAGGCAGCGCCCGTTCGGGCGAGAAGGATCCGGTGCTGGTCCAGCGGGCCAAGGTCGCCGACCTCGTGTCGAAGGGCATCCGCCTGGGCACGGCGCTCTACGTGGTGGCGAGCGTGGTGTTCTTCGTCGGCTTCATGACCGGCTTCGCCCCCTGGATCGCCTGGACCGTCACCGGGCTGATGATCGTCGGGTCACTCCTGCTGGCCCCGGCGATGGTGTTCAAGTACGGCGTGAAGGCCGCCAACCGGGCCGACCGCGACGACAGCTGGTGAGCACGGTTCGGCTCCCCGGTCCCGAACGTCGGGAGCAACTGCTGCGGGTCGCTCGCGCCGAGATGGCCAAGCGAGGCTTCCACGAGACCTCGATGAACGACATCGCCGAGGCCGCCGGAGTGACCAAGCCCGTCGTCTACCAACACTTCGCGTCGAAGACCGAACTCTACGACGCCGTGCTGGAAGACATCGCCGTGCGCCTCCAGGCGGCCGTGTTCGACTCGACGACCCGGGCCACGTCCGGCCGAGAGATGGTCGCTCTCGGATTCCGGGCCTACCTGGCGTTCGTGCGCGACGACTACGAGGGCTTCTCGCTGCTGTTCAGCCGCAGCGGCTCCGAACCGAGCGGGGCCTCGGAGATCGCCCGGGCGATGGAGCGATCGGTCGCCCAGCAGATCGCCGCCCTGATCACGGTCGACGGCATCGACGACACCCATCGCCTCAACCTGGCTCACGGGGTGGTCGGCATGGCCGAGGGCATGGTCCGCTACTGGAGGAGTCACCGCGACGAGGTCGACCCCGACGAGCTGGCCGACGACATCGCCACCCTCGCCTGGGTCGGGCTGCGCGGCTTGCAGGCCTGAAGGCACGGCAGCGGCGCCTCGGTCGCTTCTGCCAGACTGTCGCCGCACATCCACGTTCAGGAACGAGCCTTCATGACCATCGCCGCGCCCGCCATCGACACCTCTTCGCCCCTCGAGCCGGTCAGCGGCGGTCTGGCGGCCGTCGGCACCGGCGTCGAGCTGTATCACGAGGTGTTCGGTGACGGCGACGAGACGATCCTGTTGGTGATGGGGCTCGGCGCCCAGATGGTCGGGTGGCGCCTCGGCTTCGTCGAGGCCCTCGTCGACCGGGGCTTCCGCGTGGTCCGCTTCGACAACCGCGACATCGGCCTCAGCACCAAGACCGACGGCGTGCCGCCGAACCCCGTCGAGCTGATGGGTCGGGCCCAAGCCGGCGAGGACATCTCCGCCCTCGCCCCCTACGCCCTCGCCGACATGGCGGCCGACGCCGTCGCCCTGCTCGACCACCTCGGCATCGACCGGGCCCACGTGGTCGGCGCGTCGATGGGCGGCATGATCGTCCAGGAGATGGCGATCAACCACGCCGACCGCTTGCACTCGGTCACGTCGATCATGTCGACCACCGGCAACCCCGAGGTCGGCGGCTCCACGCCCGAGGCCCTCGAGGTGCTGCTGGCTCCCGCGCCACCCGACCGTGACGCCGTGATCGCCGCCGCCCGCAACACGTGGAAGGTGATCTCCGGACCCCTGTTCGACGGCGACGTCGCCGCCGAACGGGCGGCGATCAGCTACGACCGCAACTTCAACCCGCTGGGCGCAGCGTTCCAGCTCGGCGCGATCGCTGCGTCGGGTGACCGCACCGACAAGCTGGCGGCACTCGACCTGCCATTCCTCGTGATCCACGGGGCCGCCGACACCCTGGTCGGCGTGAGCGGTGGCCACGCCACCGCCGGGGCGGTGCCGGGCGCCGATCTCGTCGTGTTCGCCGACATGGGTCACGACCTGCCGGCGGAACTGTGGCCCCAGATCACCGGTGCCATCGCCGACAAGATCGGCCGGGTCACCGCCGGCTGAGGCCGGGTCAGCCCTGCTCGGAGGAGCGTCGGAGGTCGACCCGGCTGGCGGCGATGACCTCGGCGACGAGACACGTCCCGGCGACCGAACCGGCTACGCGGTCGAGCGTCCACGGCGGCACACCGGGCACCCGGAGGCGCACGACCGAGAGGCCGAGCATCGTGTCGGCCAGCACCCGGGCCTCGGCGTCGTCGGGCAGGTCGAGCTCGGTCGCCCGCTCGGCGACGAGGTCGGCGGTGGCGTCGTGGCTGAGCAGGGTGGCGAACACCCGCACGGCTCCGTCGCCGCGGAACCGATAGGTCACGCCGCCGATTGGGGTCAGCGAGCCACCGATCTCGAGGTCACTGATCCACTGGGAGCAGTCGGTGGCACCGGGGAAGGTGCCGGCGGCCACCGCCTGACGGAATCGACACGGATCGAGGTCCGCACTCGGATGGCGACCGATCGTGATGGTCGGGCCGGCCTCGGTCGCGATCGAGAGATCGACGTCGGGCACGGTGTGGGCGAGGGCGGCGGCGAGGCGGAGCGTCTCCAGCGGTACGGGCATGGGGAGGATGATAAGGGTACTTAACATCAACCTGCAAGCGGTGTTCTCGCCAACCTCGCCGGCGGCGGCACTACCGTTCGACCGATGCCGCACCCCGCGTCCTCCCCGACGACCGGTCGCCACACGAAGACGGCGCTGTGAGCGTCAGTGTGCGCGACGTCGCCGAGCGGGCAGGGGTGTCGGTCGGCACCGTGTCCAACGTCCTCAACCGGCCCGATCGGGTGACACCGGCAACGCTGGCCAAGGTCCGCGATGCGATCGACGCGCTCGGGTTCGTGCGCAACGACGCCGCCCGTCAGTTGCGAGCAGGTTCCAGTCGAGCGATCGGCCTGGTCGTGATCGACGCCTACAACCCCTTCTTCGGCGAGGTCAGCCGAGGGGCCGAAGACCGCGCCGGCGACGACGGGCTGATCGTCCTGCTGGCCAACAGCGACGAGAACCCCGACCGCGAACGGCTCGCCCTCGAGCTGTTCGCCGAGCAGCGGGTGAAGGGCCTGATCATCTCGCCGGCCGACGGCGTCGACGAGCAGCTGGCCCAACTCCGACGGCAGCGGATCCCCGTCGTGTTGATCGAGCGGACCACCACCGACCCCGAGGTGCCGTCGGTCGCGGTCGACAACCTGGCCGGCGGGCGACTGGCCGTCGAGCATCTCGTCGAGCGCGGTCGCCGACGCATCGTGTTCGCGGCCGGCCAACTCGAGTTGGCCCAGGTGCGCGACCGCCTCACGGGGGCCCGAGCGGCGGCCGGCGCCGTCCCCCTCGAGGTGATGGACACCGGTGGCCTCAGCGTGGGCCACGGCCGAACGGTCGGCGACGCCATCGCCGCCCTGGCCCCCGACGATCGACCCGACGCCGTGTTCGCCGTCAACGACCTGATCGCCCTCGGCGTGGTCCAGGGTCTGCGGACGGCCGGGTTGCGCGTGCCCGACGATGTGGCGATCGTCGGCTACGACGACATCGACTTCGCCGCCTCGGCCGAGGTCCCGCTCACCTCGGTGCGCCAGCCCGGCGCCCGCATCGGCCACACCGCCGTCGATCTCCTGTTGGCGGTGATCGACGGCATCCCGATCGCCGAGCCCCACGTGACGTTCCAACCCGAGCTGATCGTGCGGGCCTCCTCCGGCGGCTGACCCTCGACCGAGGGGCCGGCGTCAGCCGAAGGGCACCGCGTCAGCCAAAGGGCACTGCGACCCGGTGCTCGCCGGCGGCCAGTTCGGCGACGTCGGCGCCCGGCAGATCGAGCTCGGCGGTCGTGCCCTCGGGCACCGCGAGGTCGACCTCGAGCTGACCATCGGCCAGTCGCCACGCGACCCGAACCTCGCCGCGGCGGGTCTGCAGTGTGGTGGTCGCCCAGGTGAGCGATCCGCCCGGACGAGGGGCGATCCGGATTCGTTCGTAGCCGGGCGAGGCCGGGGCGATGCCGCCGACCACGCGATGCACCCAGTCGGCGACCGCTCCGAGGGCGTAGTGGTTGAAGCTCGTCATCTCCCCCGGGTTGATCGACCCGTCGGGCAGCATCGAGTCCCAGCGCTCCCACACCGTCGTCGCCCCCATCGTCACCGGGTACAGCCACGACGGGCACTCGGTCTGCAGCAACAGCCCGTAGGCGTCGTCGAGATGGCCGGTGCTCGACAGCGCCTCGGTGATGAACGGTGTCCCAGCGAACCCCGTCGAGATCCGATGCCCGCTCTCTCGCACCAGCTCGGCGAGACGGTCGCCGGCGGCCTGACGCTCGGCCGGGTCGTCGAGGATCTCGAACACGATGGCGAGGGTGTAGACCGTGGTGCAGTCCGAGGCGACCCGGAACGACCCATCGGCCGCGTCACCGGTGACGTAGTGCTCGGCGAACGCGGCCCGGGTCCGCTCGGCGATCGCCCGGAAACGGGCGGCGTCGTCGGCCCGGCCGAGCACCTCGGCGGCGTCGGCGACCAGAGACGCCGAGCGGAACAGGCACGTGGTGGCGACCACGTTCTTGTCGGCTTTGGAGTTCCACGGTTCGTGCGGCGAGGCGTCGGGGTCGAGCCAGTCGCCGAACTGGAACTCGCTCTCCCACAGCCCGGTCGGCGACACGATCGAGTCGATCCGGTCGACGTGGCCGGCCATCGATGCGAACTGGTCGGCGAGCACCGACTCGTCGCCGTAGGCCTCGTAGAGGGCCCACGGCACCCAGACGGCGGCGTCGCCCCAGATGGCGGTGGCGTCGGGGTCGGGGAAGCTGCCGAACTTGGGGAGTCGCTTGAGCACGTCGGGCACGACGAAGGGGACGATGTCGTCGGCGTGGCGCTGCTCGAGGGCGAGGTCGACGAGCCAGTCCCGGAGGAACGCATCGACGTCGTAGAGGAACGCGGCCGACGGGGCGAAGGCCGACAGGTCGCCGGTCCACCCGAGGCGTTCGTTGCGCTGGGGGCAGTCGGTCGGCACGTCGAGGAAGTTGCCACGCAGGCCCCACACGACATTGCGATGGAGCTGTGCGAGCAGGGGTTCCGAGCAGTCGAAGGTGCCGGTGCGCTCCAGCTCGGAGTGGACCACGACG
>JAWSVN010000198.1:0-2543 GCA_033851875.1 Acidimicrobiales bacterium | reverse complement strand
TCGCCGCCGACGACACGACCGACGACGCCCCCACGGTCCTGCTCCTCCACGGTGCCGCGTTCACCTCCGCCGACTGGTTCGAGCTCGGCATCGCCCAGGGTCTCGCCGACGAGGGCCTTGCCGTGGTCGCCCTCGACCTCCCCGGCTTCGGCGAGTCCACCACGTTCGCGGGCGAGCGCGCCGACTTCCTGCCCGCCTTCCTCGAGACGATGGGCCTCGACCCGGCCGACACGATCATCGTCTCACCCTCGATGTCGGGCACGTTCAGCCTGCCGGCGTTGCGGCGTCCCGAGCTTGCCGACCTCGCCGGCTTCGTCCCGGTGGCCCCGAGCGGCGGCTCATCGTTCGCCGAGAGCGGACCGGTCCTCGACATCCCCGCGCTGGTCGTACGCGGCGATCGCGACGGGGCCGACCCCGCCGCCATCGCAGACGACCTGGCCTCGGCTTTCGCCGAGTCCGAGGTGTGGATCGTGCCCGACGCCGGCCACCCGGCCTATGTCGACGCCCCCGACGAGTTCGTCGCGCGGGTCGCCGCCTTCGCGCTCTACCAATATTCCTCGTAGTGGATGTTGCCGGGTGCGTTCCGCTTGTCGAGGGTGAAGCCCTGTTCGGTGAGGAGCTGGACCACGCCGACGGTCTCGGGGAACACCGGATTGCCGTCCGCGTCCTCGTCCTCGGGCAGCCCGATCATCGACGGGTTGCCGCAGAGGAACACGTGCGTCGTCGCCGGATCGAGATCGACGCCGAGCTTCGAGAACTCGTCCGAGCTGATCAGGTCCTGGATGTAGCGCTTGGGCACGTCGGCTTCGCGCGTCGGCATCGGCACGTAGTGGTAGTTCGGGTAGCGAGCCTCGAGCACGCCGTGCTTGTGGCGGTAGCCGAGGTCGGCCCACTGGCGCACCGACACCGCCGAGACGATCGGCCCGACATGGCCCTTGCGGAGCAGCTCGACGACCATTGCGTTGTGGGGCGCCTCGCCGGTGCCGGTGCCCAGGAAGATGCACGTCGCCTCGGGATCGACCACCGAGTTGAGGGTGTAGCGGCCGGCCACCTTCGGGCCGAGATAGATCCGGTCGCCCGGGCGCTTGAGGGCCAGGCGCGGGGTGAGGGCCGGCACGTTGTCGGGCGTCGGGCTGACCAGGACGATGTAGAACTCGAGCTCGTCGGTCTCGGTGTGATCGGTCAGGTAGCCGTGGTCGTCGAACATACGCGACGAGATCGAATACGACCGCCGGATCAGCTTGTCCCACTTCTCCCCGAGGCCAACGTCCTCGGCGTCGTCGACCCGGTCCTCCCAGTAGCCGAGACCGAGCGAGGCGTACTGGCCCGGCAGGTGGGACGTGCCACCCGTGTCGGGACGCACGCGGAGCACCCACAGGTCGGAGTGGGTCGGCTCGAAGTGGGTGATCGTCGCGTTGTAGTGCTCCTCGCGCAGCTCCTCGGCCACGCCGGTGTGACGGGCCCGCAGGCGCACATCGGACGGGCCGGGGGCGTCGATCTCGGGGAAGCAGGCCTCGGCGATCTTGGGGCCGATGTTCCAGCCCGGCGCGGTCGGTGCCGGGTCGTCGCCGGTGGGCTCACCGAGGAACCACAGCTTCCCGGTGGCGATCGCGGCGTCGGTGGCGCCGACCTCGGCCGGGGTGGCGTTGCGCCGCGAGGTGGCGAACACGACGTGGTCGAACTGAAGGTCCGGGGTGCGGCGGTCGTTGAAGTAGGCCATCGGATAGCCCTCGGCCTCGCCGATGCCGTCGGGCACCGAGCGGTAGAGCATCGTGGCCCGGCGCTCACGCTCGAGGCGCCGCAGCAGGTTCTCGCCGGCCGGCGACAAGCGGCTCGGGTCGACCCCGCCGCCGGCCAGGACCATGCGGCCGCCCGCCGCTGCGCCCTGCGCGACGAGTTCGACGGCGCGGTCGGTGTGGCCGATCACCAACACGTCGAGGTCGTCGATGCCGTCGGGGAGGACGTCGAGATGGATGCGTTCCTCGGCCACCTTCGGGCCGGCCTCGACGGGCACGACCGGCGTGGTGGCGGCGTCGGCCTGGCGTTGCGCGACCATCGCCCCGCGGGTGCGGTAGGAGAGTCGGTCGGTCGTGACGATCAGGTGCTCACCGTCGACGTCGATCGATCGGATCGCCTCGCCGAAACCGACGTCGAGGGTGTTCTCGTGCACCAGTTCCGGGAAGGCGACGGTGTCGGTCGGTTCGACGATGCGCACCAGGCCGAGACCGGCCCGGAGCGATGACACCGCCACCGACAACCCACCGGCCGTTCCGCCGATGATCACGAGGTCGTAGGTGCTGTCGCCCCGTGTCGTATCACTGTGCTGCATGCCTCCATTGGTAGCCGATCGGGCCGTCTCGCAACAGCCGAACAGGTGCCGCGGTGACCGGACGGCGACGCCGATATGACAAGTTCCTGACAGGTCGACGAACTCGGCGAGGTTGGGCAGCTTCACCGTGGACAGCGGCTCACCATTGGGCCACAGTGGCCTCGTCGGCGGGCGGCCGACGGTAGGGAGACGGCGGTGGGCGAGACACTGCTCG
>JAWSVN010000197.1:0-5139 GCA_033851875.1 Acidimicrobiales bacterium | reverse complement strand
TCTTCTCCATCTCGCCGTTGAGGTGCATCCCCGACGACTTCTCGAGGAAGTCGTCCTGGTCGGTGGCGCCGAACACCCAGTGCACGTGCTTCCAGTAGTGGGGCACGGGGTTCTCGCCCTCGCGGTCCATGCGCTTGCGTTGCACCTCGGCCCAGTTGTGGTTGGCACCCCACACCGCACCGGAGGCGAACCGGGGCTCGTTGGCGCACACCCGAGGGGCGTAGAAACCGCCGAGCGAGATGCCGGTGATCCCGACCCGTTCGGCGTCGACGTCGTCGCGGGCGGCGACGAACTCATACACCGGAGTGCCCCACTCCTCCGAACGCCAGGTCGCCGGCATGCCCTGGAGGCGGAGCGACTCGCCGGTGCCCGGCTGATCGACGCAGAGCGTGTTGATGCCGCGGCGGGCCAGCGAGTGCGGCAGCCACGACCAGAACAGCAGCTCCTTGCACGAGTCGAGACCGTTCAGGTAGACGACGGTGGGCGTCGGGCCCTCGGCCGGCCGACCGTCGTTACCGATCGCCCGGGTGAACAGGCCGGCGATGGTCTTGTCGCCGTAGGGGATCTCGACCCGCTCGACGTTCTCGCCGGAGAACTCGGTGCCCTTGGCGAACGCGTCGAGGCCTTTGCGGTAGGTGTCCATGCGGCCCGGGTGGCCATGGCCCTGCATGCGTTCGGCGGTGATGTAGTAGAGCGACGCCCGCTGCAGCTTGGCGCCAGCCGACAGCAGTCGGCCTCGGGCCTCGTCCTCGTCGGCCAGCTCGACGAGCTTGTCGGCGACCTTCATCCACTCGGCCATGAACTCGAGCGTTCCCGCGTCCTCGCCGGCCTCGGCCTTGGCCAGTAGCGGCTGGCACATGTCCATCATCTCGCCGAGCTCGGCGCCCGAGTCCATGGCGATGGAGACCGACAGGTTCCAGACGTAGTTGGGGAAGTACTCGAACAGGGCCATCGGCGATCTCCGGGTCGTGCGACGCCCGTCACGCTAATGAGCAGCCCGACATCGGCGTACGGGAAACTCCTGATCGGCCGTATCAGCCCCGTGGATGCTCGGGACTCAATCTTCGAAGATCGCCACCGTCCGGCACCAGCCGGCCGAGGCCTTCTCGATCTTGGCCGGGAAGCAGCTCACCTCGTAGCCGGTGGGCGGCAGGGACTCGAGGTTGCCGAGCTTCTCCATCTGGAAGTAGATCGTCTCGGCCCCCGCCTTGTGACCCTCCCAGAACACCGAGTAGTCGCCGGTCTCCTTGGCCTGCGCCGCCTGGACGGCGAGGGGCGGATCCCAACTCCAGGCGTCGGTGCCGACCACCCGCACCCCCTGCGAGGTGAGGTGGAGCGTGGCCTCGCGGCCCATGCCGCAGCCCGACGAGAGGTAGTCGGGCTGGCCGTAGCGAGCGCCGGCGGCGGTGTTGACGAGCACGATGTCGCCCGGCTGCAGCTCGTGGCCGATGCGCTCGAGTTCGGCGTCGACGTCGGCGGCGATGCAGGTGTAGCCGTTCGGCTTGTCGCGGAAGTCGAGCTTCACGCCCGGCCCCAGGCACCACTCGAGCGGCACCTCGTCGATCGTGATCGCGCGTTCGCCGTTGTTCATCGTCGGGTGGTAGTGCCAGGGGGCGTCCATGTGGGTGCCCGAGTGGGTCGTCACCCGCAGCCACTCGGCCGCCGGGCCCTTGCCCTCGAGCTGCTTGTCGACCGGCACCCCGAACATCTCCTCGAATTCGCGGGCGCCCTCGAGGTGATCCATGTACTCGATCGTCGGCGCCAGGTTCGGCGGATCCGACATGATCCCCCCGCTCAACGTCACCGACAGATCCACGATCCTGCGAGTCATGGCCGGCGAGGGTACACGTGACGCCGCGGCCGTCGCCTCGGCGCGGCCATCGCCGCGGCCATCACCTCAGTCGGTGAACCCCAGCCGGTCGAGGAGTTCCGAGATCGTCCAACCGTCGAGTTCGGCGGCGACGGGATTCGCTCCGGCATCCAGCCCGACGGCCTCGGCCAACGGGTTGACCGCCACCCCGTCGCCGCGGTCGACGAACACCGAGTCGTCGTTCACGAGACGCCAGACGTCGGGCTCGGACTCGAAGGCCGCGAACGGTTGGCCGTCGACACCGTCGCGCTTGTGCCGCAGGAACAGCACGGCGACGGAGCCCTGAGGGGCGTCCGCGCCCGTCACTGCGCCGAACAGCTCGACGAGGATCCGGTCGCCGCCAGCGAGGCGCCGCGACCCGCCCGCGTAGGCGGCGATCTCCACCTCGACCGACGGGTAGGCGACCGCATCGTCGGTCCCCGAATCGCCCTCGATCACTCGGGCATCGCCGACGCCAACGATCGTGCCGACGACGATCGCCGACGACCGTTCGGCGAGGTCGTCGAGCGTTGGGGTGTACTCGAGCGATGACGCCGCGACCGTCGCCTGCGCGCCCCAGAACGCCAGCCGGCTGCTCGCATCACCCGCCGCCAAGGCCTCGGTCAGCCCTTCCGTGCCCACGGATTCGTCAACATCAGCGGCGGTAGCCGGAACGCCCACGGTCGTCGCGGTCGCGGCCGCCGGTGCTGCCGAAGGTGCGCTGTCGGGACCAGCAGCACTCGAAGCGCACCCCGCCACGACGAGCAGCGGCACCACGAGAGCTAGCGCCGTTCCGCGCACGTCAGCTGCTTCGGCCGCTCCGCCAGGCTCAGCTGCTTCGGCCGCTCCGCCAGCCATAGGCCCGCTCGACGCGGGCGACCCGGAGCTCGTAGACCTCGTACCAACGATCACGGCCCGAGTCGCGTGCGAGGGTGTGCGCCGTGTTGGTGCGCCACCGCTCGATCGACTCGGTGTCGCTCCAGTACGACACGGTGATGCCGAGCCCGGACCGGGCCGACTCGATCCCGAGGAACCCCGGCTCCTCTCGGGCCAGCTCCTCCATCGTCGCCGCCGTCGCCGCATACGCGTCGACCTCCTCGCTGCTCAACTCGGGCTGCAGCGTCGTGAAGATCACCGCGTAGTACGGGGGTGCCGGCGTCTGTGCAGGTCCGTCAGCCGACATGCAGCTCGACCTCCGGCTTCTCGCTGTAGAAGGCGACGAGATCGGCCAGCTCTGGGAGGTGGTCGAGCGGCGTCGGATAGGCCCACACCACGTCGGTGACCCGGTCACCACTGTCCAGGCCACCCTCCGACGGGACGAACGACCAGTAGACGGCGTCGCCCTTACGGGGGCAGTGGGTCGAGGTGTCGGTCGACGAGAACAGGGTCCAGTCGACGGCCGAGCGGGGCAGGTACCAGCGGTCGGCCAGCCCCTTCTCCTCCAGCCGCCACGCGGCCTCGGTCGACGCGACGGTCCGGCCGGCGATCGTCACGGTCACCGGTGTCGTCGTCTCGGTCACGGTCACCACAGGGCTGGTCATCCCCGCGACCGTAGGCCGTCGGGCGACGGCGCGGCCAGCAGGTTCACCACCTCTCGCATCGCCTCGACCGTGTGGCCCGACACGAGCGCGTCGCAGTGGGGGGCAGCAGCCGCCATACCGGCGACCCGAGGCTCGAAGTCACGCCCCGCCACCCGCGGATTGATCCACACCAGCCGGTGGGCCCGGCGCTGCAGGGCCGCACACCGGCGGGCCAGTTCGGCGGGCGGGTCGGTGTCCCAGCCGTCGGACACGACCAGCACCGCCGCGCCGCGCACCGTCGACCCCCACACCCGATCCTCGAGCAGGGCCCCGATCGACGTGGCGATGCGGGTGCCGGCGAAGCGGTCGACCACCTCGTCGGTCGCCCGGTCGATGGCGTCGTCGACCGACCGCAACCGCAGGGTCGGCGTCAACCGGGTGAGGCCGGTCCCGAACGCGAACACCTCGGCCCGATGGTGCTGGGCCAGCACCCGCAGCAGGTGGAGGTACGCGGTGGCGTAGGACTCCATCGACCCGCTGACGTCGAGCAGGGCCACCAGCGGGCGGGGTCGTCGCGCCGGTCGCCGCCGATGGAGCCGCATCGTCTCACCGCCGGTGCGACGGGCGGCCGCCATCGTGCGACGCAGGTCAACCGCCCCGCGGGGCGCGCTCCGGCGGCGACGGCTCGGCCGGGTCGGCCACCGGTCGAACAGCTCGGCCAGGCGCTCCCCCACCTCGGCCAGCTGCTCCGGGTCGAGCAGGTCGAAGGGCACGGCGTCGACCCCGGTCTCGACCGACGGCAGACGTTCGGCCAGCGGGGTGGCGGGTGGGTCGGTGTCGTCGTCGTCGGCGTCGTCGGCCAGGCTCGCCGTCGGGGTGGACGTGGCCCACGGCAGGCCGCCGTGCACGGCTTGGCCGTCGACGAGTCGCCGCACCGGCACCGACGCGTCGCCGCTGGCGGTCGGGGTGTCGGTCCCGCGCCCCGGTGCGTTCGGCGGCGGGTCGCTGCCGAAGACCGCCTCGAACCAGGCGTCGAAGCGTTCGAGGTCGTCGTGTCGTTGCAGCAGCGAGACCCGCAGCACCCAGTAGAGGTCGCGCCGGGTCATCGGGCCCGCGGCGTCGAGGGAACGGACGAGCCGTTCGGCCGATGCGACGCCGACGGCCAACCCGACGTCGCGGAGCTGCCCGACGACGGCGGCCGCGAACAGGCCACGGTCGACGCCGGCGAGCAGTCCAGTCACGTCGCACCTTCTCGCAGGATCACTATTTCTTGCGGCGGCCGAGCAACAGCAGCAACAGGGCGGCGATCACGAGCGGCGCCAACCGCTTCGCCATCGCCCCGCCGGCGGCGTCCATCAGGTCGATCGCCTCGGGCTCCGGCGCCGGTGCCTTGGGCGCCGCACCATTCGTGGCTGCGCCGGCAACCGCCTCCTCGGCAACCGCCTCCTGGGTGGGCTCCGGCTCGTCGCCAGCGGCGAGCTTGTGTTCGAGGCAGTTGACGAACTCCCCGATCAGGCGAGCCGACACGTCGCCGATCACGCCCTTGCCGAACTGGGCCACCTTGCCGGCGATCTTGAGATCGGTCTCGATCCGCACGTGGGTCGAGTCGCCCTGGGGCGTCATGTCGGCGGTGATCATCGCCTGGGCGTTGCCCGAGCCGCGCTTGTCGCGGCCCTTGGCGTTGATGACGATGTGGCGGGTGGCCGGGTCCTTCTCGACGAAGGTGGCGGTGCCGCCGTAGTCGGCGGTCACGGGGCCGACCTTGATCTT
>JAWSVN010000196.1:3287-14644 GCA_033851875.1 Acidimicrobiales bacterium | reverse complement strand
CGGCAATATCAACCCCGCCTGAACGAACCTTCGCCTCCAACCTGTCACCGCTACCCGCGGCAGATCCTTCAGCCGACGCGGCCGGTCTCGTAGGCCCAGATGACGACCTCGACGCGGTTCCTCGCCTGGAGCTTGGTCATCAGCCTGGCGACGTGGGTCTTGACCGTGCTCTGGCTGATGAAGAGCTCCTCGGCGATTTCGCCGTTCGTCCGTCCCCGCGCCACCTCGACGAGCACTTCCTCCTCACGTTCGGTGAGCGGGTCGATCGGTTGCGGCGGGTCCGTCGGGCGCTCGCTGCTGGCGAAGGTCTCGAGCAGCCTGGCGGTGACGTTGGGTGCGACGAGGGCGTCGCCGGTGGCGGCGGCCTGGATCGCCTGGACGAGCAGCGTCTGGTCGGCGTCCTTGAGAAGGAACCCACGGGCGCCGGCCTTGAGGGCCCCGTACACGTACTCGTCGCGGTCGAAGGTGGTGATGATCACGACGGGGATCGGCTCGTCGACGTCCGGGCCGGCGAGCGCCACGGTGGCCTCGATCCCATCCATCTTGGGCATGCCGATGTCGAGCAAGCACACATCGGGCCGGAGCCGCCGCGCCAGCTCGACCGCCTCCGCCCCGTCAGCGGCTTCGGCGACGACCTCGATCTCCGGCTGGGCGTTGAGGATCATCGCGAGCCCCGTTCGCACCAGGTCCTGATCGTCGGCGACGATCACTCGAATGGTCATCGGTGCTGTCCTTGCTTCGGCAGTACGGCCTTCACGGTCCATCCTCGTCCTCGGTTCGGTCCGGCGTCGATCGAGCCGCCGTGGAGCGACGCTCGCTCGCCCATCCCGATCAGCCCGTATCCCGACGACGACTTCGGGTTGACGTAGGACGCGTCCCCGTCGTCGGCGACGGTGACCCTCACGTCCTCGTCGTCGTCCTCGACACGAATGCTGATCTTCGTGGCCCGCCGGGCATGGCGTCGGGCGTTGGTGGTCGCCTCCTGGGCGATGCGGAACACCGCCGTCTGGACCGGCGGCGCCACGTCGTCGAACTCACCGACCAGCTCGAGCTCGACCGGGGGATGGGGTGCGCCGTCGGCGATGAGGCGCTCGAGGTCGCTGATCCGTCGCTGCGGACTCGGCTCGTCGTCGCCCTGGCGAAGCACGCCGACGATGCTGCGCATCTCGGTGAGGGTGCGGCTCGCCTCACCTCTGATCGCCTCGAGGATGGAGGCCGACGCTTCGGGGTCGGAGCCGGCGAGGGCCGATCCGGCCTGGGCTTGGATAGCGATGGCCGACACCCGGTGGGCGATGGTGTCGTGCAGCTCTCGGGCGAGCTGTTGGCGTTCGAACAGCTTGGCTTCAGCGACGGCGTTGGTCTGCGCTCGATCGCGGAAACGGACGGCCGCACCCAGGGACGACGGCAAGAGCAGCCAGGCAAAGCTGAAGATGGTGAGCTCGGGACCGCTCGGGTACCAGATCATGTTGGTCACGTTCATCACGTTCATGACCAGGAGACCGATCACCGCCTCGCGCCCTGACCCCCAGCGGTACAGGGCGTAGGGGAACACGATCAGCCCCGCCATGGTGCCCAGACCGGGGGAGTCGAGACCGGCGGCGATGGCCGCGATATCCAGTGGAGCGAGGATGCTCCACGCCACGGTCACCGACAGCAGCGGATGGGTGCGCCGCCACAGGAGCATCACGATCGGGATCAACTGGAGGGGCACGGCGACGCGTCGCCAGATCAGGTCGTCTCGGGCGATCCCCTCGACGATGGCGGCCCCGAGGAGCACCGCCACCAGCACCCAATCCCTCCAGACGCGGCGTGGCGGGTGGGGCTCGGCGGGCTCAGCCCACAGCGATCGGAGCGCGTGCATCAATGGATCAGCGTAGGTGGGGTCGGGTCCACCGTCATCGGCCCAGAGTACGGCTCTCGGATCAACCCGGGGGACGACGCGATCGCGTCCCCCCGACCGATGTGCCGCGGCGGCGACTCCCGCATTGTGAAGACCAGCGCTGCTGAACGACAGCAATCGCAGGACGGAACGCACTCGGGAGGTCGAGCATGCAATCGGTTCAGAAACTCGGCGGCATCGGTGCCCTGATCGCCGCCGGCACGTTCGTGGTCGGCCTGACGATGCTCGCCACGGTCTTCACCGGCTTCGTCTCCACCTCGGATCCGGCAGAGGCCGTCGAGTTCATCGCCGAGAACCAACCGGCCATGCACCTGTGGAACATCACGATCACGATCCTGTTCGGTATCGCCCTCGTGCCACTCGTACTCGCGGTCGGGGATCGTCTCCGAGACGCCCATTCGCCGCTGGCCCGGCTGGCCTCGGTCTTCGGGCTGATCTGGTCGGGGGTGGTGATCGCCACCGGGATGATCACCAACGTCGCCTACGCCGCGGTCGGCGGCCTCCACGGCACGGACCCCGAGATGGCGGCCACGGTATGGGCTGCGCTCGACGTGGTGATCAACGGCCTGGGAGGGGGCACCGAGGTGCTCGGTGGCCTCTGGGTGCTGGGAATCGGCACCGTTGCGCTCCGCGAGCGGCTCTTCGCTCGCTGGGTCAACCACCTCGGCGTGGTGATGGGCGTCGCCGCCCTCTCCACCGTCGTGCCGGCCTTCGAGGCGGTCGGCGCGGTCTTCGATCTCGGCTTGATCGTCTGGTTCACCGCCGTCGGCGTCCACCTGCTGGCGGACGACGCTCGCTCGGCCCGGCAGAACCAAGCCCCTATCCAGCCAACCAAACCACCAACCAAAGCAACGACCCAAGCAATGGAAAGGCAGTCATGACCATCACCACCCACCCCCAGGAAACCGATCAGCTCGCCCCGTCTCGAACCGGCGCCATCGGCGGCCTCGTCGCCGCAGCAGCCTTCATCTTCGGCATCGCACTGATGGTCACCAGCCTGAGCGACTACGCAACGGGCGACCTGACCAACGCCGAGTCCGTCGCCTTCATGCTCGACCATCAGGGCACCTTCTACCTCTGGTACCTCATCATCTTCCTCGTCTTCGGTGTGGCGATCATGCCCCTCGCTCGGAGCCTGCACCGTCGACTCGTCGACATCCGCCCGGAGCTCGCTGACCTCGGCGCCGTGTTCGCCTACATCTGGGCGGGCCTCATGTTCGCCACCGGCATGACCTCGAACATCGGCATGGCCGCGATCGCTGATCTCGACGAGACCGACCCCGGGGCCGCCGAAGCGCTGTATTCGAGCTGGGCGACCGTGACCGACGGCCTCGGTGGCGGCAACGAACTCGTCGGCGGAATGTGGATCCTGCTCGTCAGCCTCGCCGCCTGGGGCACCGGCCGCCTCCCGACCGGCCTCAACGTGCTCGGCATCGTCAGTGCCGTCACCGGCCTCATCACCCTCGTCCCCGGTCTCAACGACGTCGGCATCGTCTTCGGCCTCGGCTCCATCGCCTGGTTCGCCTGGGCCGGCGTCGTCCTGCTCCGCACCCCCCGGGTCGACCGGTGAGCACGCCGACCGACACCCCGAGTCGCCTCGAACTCACCCCGGACGAGCGGGAGGAAGCGGCCCGACGGTACGTCCTCCAACTCCGGGTCTTCTACGTCCACGCCGCCGTGTTCGCCGGCAGCATGGCGATCAACATCTTGATCAACCTGCTCGTGAACCTCTCCGCCGGCATCGCCAACGAATGGTCGGCCTGGTGGTCGCTGTGGGCGCTCCTCGGATGGGGCGCCGGGATCGCCGTCCACGGATTCGTCGTGCGGATCAACCGGCCGGCATTCGCTTCTTCCACCTCGACGACGTGGGAGCAGCGACAGATCGACCGGCTCCTCGGTTGATCGCGAGAATCCTCCGAGCGTCACGACGGGCGAGAGTCGATCCGGGCCGACGGCGGCCCGGATCGACACCGGTCGCCGGTCTTTCGCTGCAGCGAGTCAAGGTCCCGCTGTCACACTTCGCCGTCGGCCCCGCTGACGGCAGGTCGGGGCCCTGCGTTCGTAGTGCAGGCTGGATGCGTCGTCGGGATGTCGACCCGTGGGTGGCGCCGGCGCTCAGAGGAGGTCGGCGTCGCGGGCGGCCTGGACCGCTGCCTTGCGGCCGCTGACCGAGAGCTTGCGGTAGATCGACCGACAGTGGGTCTTCACCGTGTTGAGCGAGACGTACAACTCGCCGGCGATCTCCCGCTGCGACATCGGCGACGGGAGGTACCGCAGCACGGCGAGCTCCCGTTCGCTGAGTTGCTCGACCAGCCCGACCTGCGGTGCCGGGCGACCGGCCTGTCCGTGCCGGGACGTGACCCTGGCGACCAGACGGCCGGCGATGCCGGCGTCGGGGCAGCGGTCGACCGAGCGCTGGGCCTCCGTGAGGAGTGCGACCCCGTCCAGGTCGCCGTGCTCGATGGCGGTGTCGGCCACCAGCGCATGCACGTAGGCGTGGGTGAACGGCTCAGGGGCACGGCCGATCAGCTCGAGGGCTCGGGCCGAGGCCGCCTTCCGAGTCTCCGGATCGGTCGTGGTCCGTGCGATGACCGCATGGGCGATCGACAGCTGGGGCGCATCGGCGATGCCGCGGTCCGCAGCGTGGGCCAGGCCGGCCTCGGCGTCGGCGGCCGCTCGGTCTGGGGTAGCGGCCTCGAGGCCGAGCACGGCGGCGAACCCAGGGGCGACGGCGGTGGCGTAGTCGGACGGCTCGCTGGCTCCGAGCTCCCGGGCGATCGCGATGTAGCGCCTGGCCTCCTCGAACTGCCCGGCCCAGGTGTGCACGGCTGCCAGCCCGATCGCCTGGGTCGACTCGGTCGGCTCGCTCATGGAGGAGGCGATCGACAGCGCCGTGGGCAGGTCGCCCTCGGCGAGGTTGACCATGATGCCGAGCGCCGGGATCAGGTTGGTGGCGGTGTCGTCGTTGGCGGCGGCGATGTCGTAGTAGTGGCGAGCGCCGGTGAACCGGCCGGTGCTGAAGTTGAGCCACCCCTTGGTCGCCGCGCTCAGCGCGTGGCGTTCGGGGAGGTCGCCGAGCCGCTCGAGCAGACCCAGCACGGTGAAGATCTGCCCGTCGTTGAGGAGCTCGGTGGCGTGGATGGCGATCAGGTCCCCGGCGTTGACGAGGTCGCCGCCCGAGATGAAGTGGTCGATGGCCCGATAGCGGTCGCCGTGGTCGTGATGCCAGCGCGCGGCGGCGAGATGGAGGTCAGCCAGGCGATCGGGGATCTCGTGTTCGGCCTCGAGCACGAGGAGGTCCCGCAGGAGATGGTGGTAGCGGAAGGTGGTGTCGGTGTTGTCGAGGCCGATGACGAGCTGGTTCGTCGCTGCGAGGGCTCGAAGCCATCGGCTCCCGTCGTCGCTGCCGCAGACGGCGTCGATCAGCGGGCCGTTCATCTGGTCGAGCACGGCGCTCTCCAACATTCGCCGGCGATCGGCCTCGCCCACGCCGGCCAGGTACTCCTCGGTCAGGTAGTCGACCACCAAGCGGTCGTCGCCCTGGAACGCCTCGACGAAGCGGTCGTTGTCGTCGCTGTGACCGAGCGAGAGGCCGGCGAGCACCAACCCCGCCGCCCAGCCTTCGGTCCGCTCGCAGAGCGAGGCGGCCTGCTCGTCGGTGAGGTGGCGGTCGTCCAACAGCCGTTGCGCCTCGTCACGCTCGAACCGCAACGAGTCGGCCCGGATCTCGACCAGTTGCGAGCGCACCCGCAGTCGCGAGAGCCGCAGGCCCGGATCGATGCGAGTGCCCAGCACGAGGAGGGAGCTCGCCGGGGCCAGCTCGACGAGTCGCTCGAGGGCCTCGTCGATCGTCGGGTTGCCGACGAGGTGGTAGTCGTCGATGACGAGGGTGACGGGCGCCGAGTCGGCGAGCTCGTTGGCGATGCGTTCGATGAGCGGACCGGCATCGGTGCCAGCGGCCGAGACGGCTGGCCGCGCGGATGCCTCGAGGCCGGGAACCACCTTGGCCAACGCGCCGACGACGTAGCCCCAGAAGCGGGCGGGGTCACGGTCGGACGCGTCGGCCTGCACCCACGCCCCACCGGCGCGTCGTCGTTGCCACGAGGCGACCAACGTCGACTTGCCGGAGCCAGCCGGTGCGCTGACCAGGACCACCCGCACCGCCGGATCGGCCGCCGCAGCGTCGAGCATCTCGCTCAGGCGCGAACGCTCGACGAGCCGGCCCGGAGGGGTCGGCGGGGTCAGCTTCGTCGCCACCAGTGCCACGTCGCCGGTGTTTCCCATCCCGGGAACTCTAGGACGGGCCAGCCGTCGCGATTGCCCCACGAGCGGTGGACTCGCCTCGGGTGGAACCCGGTGGGAGTCACTGAGTGAGAGATCACTCTCAAGGCGAGTCTTGACTCTCGATTCGAGGTCCCTCTACCGTGCGCTGGTGCCCAGCGAGACGACCAGCGACCTCACGCTCCGAGAGCGCAACAAGCTGGCCGCTCAACGCCACGTGCAGGATGTGGCGGTCGGGCTGTTCCGGGAGCACGGCTACGCAGCGGTGACGGTCGAGGCCATCGCTCGAGCAGCAGGTGTCGGCGCGGCCACCGTCTATCGATACTTCGGTTCCAAGGAAGGCATCGTCAGCTGGAACGAGTCGATCCAACGGCTCCAGCACGGCGGCCTCGACTTCACCGGCTCGGAACCGCCCGCCCGCGTCCTGCGACGCGCCTTCGTCGAGACGATCCCCGATGGCTACCGCGAGACCCGAGACCTCGACCGGGTCAAGGCCCTCTACGACGTGCCCGAGATCTTCGGGATCAGCGCCGTCAACGATCACCGCTCGACGGTCGCGCTGATCGAAACCCTCAACGAGCAGTGCCCCCAGCTCGAACCGATCGCGGCGACCACGCTCGCCTACACCGCCGTCGCTGCGCTCGACGCCGCCCTCTACCAGTGGCAGCTCCACGACGGGGCCCGGCCCCTCGGGCAGCTGGTCGCCGACGCGTTCGACGCGATCGAGCAGCAGTGGAGCGACGCGTCGTAGTGGCCACAGACCGCGACGAATCGACCTCGAGAGCAAGGATCTCACCGTGACCAACCGGCCGCTCGACGGCATGCGCGTCGTCGATCTCACCCACGTCCTGGCGGGACCGTACTGCTCGTACCAGCTCGGGCTGCTCGGCGCGGAGGTCATCAAGGTCGAGCCGCTCACCGGCGACCTCGTCCGCCCGTGGCGGGGGACCCACGACCAGGTGATGTCGGGCATGGGCACCGGCTTCATGGCGCAGAACGCCGGCAAGCGCAGCCTGGCGGTCGACATCACCCAGCCGCAGGGAAGCGAGCTCGTCCTCGAGCTCGCCGCCGGGGCGGACGTGTTCCTCGAGAACTATCGCCCGGGTGCGCTGGCCCGACACGGCCTCGGCTACGACGACGTCACCGCCGTGAACGACGCGATCGTTCACGCCTCGATCTCGGCGTTCGGCCAGAACGGCCCGGAAGGCCACCGCCCGGGCTTCGACGACGTCGTGCAGGGAACGTCCGGGTTCATGGCCACAAACAAGCGCGACCGGGGACCGGTCCGCACCGGCGGCCCGGTCCTCGACTACGCGACCGGCATGCACGCGACCTCCGCCATCCTGGCTGCACTGATGCTGCGCGACCGGACCGGTGAACCGCAGCGCGTCGACATCGCCATGCAGGACGTCACGATGTTGTTGGTCAACTACGAGACGGCGGCCGCCTCCCAACACGGCGGCGTCTCGGCACCGAAGGAGGATGTCGACGGCCCGATGCTCGGACGCTTCGCCACCGCCGATGGGTACGTGATGCTGGCCGGCTACCTGCCCCGCCACTGCCAGGCGATCGCCGCTGCGCTCGGTCTCGACGAACTCGTCGACATCGACTTTGCGGACCTGTTCTCTCGCGGTGACGAGATCCAGGCCCTCGTTGCGGCCCGGCTCCTGGACAAGACCACGGCCGAGTGGGACGAGATATTCGCCGGCGCCGGGGTGGTGGGCGGCGGCGTCCGTGAGTTGGCCGAGGCGTTCGCCTCCGGGCAACCCGAGGCCCGAGGCATCACCGAGCCGCTCGAGACGCCGGTCGGCGACATCCATGTCACCACCAACGGCTACCGGATCAACGATCGAACCTGGGGGCCTCGGTCGAGCGTGCCGCTGCTCGGCGAGCACTCGCGCGACGTGCTGCGCGAGCTCGGGCGAGACGACGCCGCCATCGACGACCTCGTCGCCCGGGGCGTGATCAGCCAACGCGTGGGCTGAGCCCTCCGCAGCGCCCGACGCAGAACGCCGGGCCGTCAGCCGTCACCCCGTGCCTTGGTTGGCCGACACGCGGACCGGGATGCCGGTCATGTGAGCTTGGCTCGACAGCGGCTCGAACGAGTCGGGCCCGTTCGGCAACAGGGCGTTCGGGTTGGTGCCGGGGTGCTTGCTGGCGACGCGGAGCGACGGGCTCGCCCGGTGGCCCCAGCCATGAACCATCGACACCACGCCCGGCATCAGCGAGTCGTCGACCTCGACCGTCGCCGTGACGCTGCCGTAGTCGCTGCTGACGACGACCTCGTCGCCATCCGCGAGCCCGAGCCGTTCGGCGTCGCACGGGTCGACACCGAGCGGGTTGGTCGTGCGGCCCCGGCGGTGCATCCGGTCGAGGTTCGACATCCACGAGTTGTGCATCCACACGTCCCGCTTGTGGATCAGGTGGAGGGTGCCGTCCGCGGCTGCCGCTTCGGCCGTGGCGAAGAAGTCCTCGCACCGATCGATGGCCTCGGCGAACACCGGTGGGCAACAGTCGACCCGGCCGTCGGGCGTCTGAACCTGGAGGTCGTAGAACGAGCCAGGGGCCGGCGCATCGAACACTGCCACGTCGCCGGTCGCTCGCAGCTCGGAGAGTTCGACCTCGGCGCCCTTGCGGAGCAGGTGCGCCCACTTGCCCCACGGGTCCGGCTCGGCGCCATCGAGCAGGGAGTCACCGCCGAGTGCCTGGATCAGTCGATGCGCGATCCACCACTCGGGCCGGCGCTCGCCACGGGGTTCCACCACGGCCGGGGTGAACTGGGCGTAGGGCCGGTAGCTGGTCCCGATGTTGACGATGTTGAGGTCTTCCCGCTCATACATGTCGGTGCCGGGCAGCCGCACATCCGCGAACTCGGAGGTGGCGCTCGGATAGATGTCGACCACGACCAACAGTTCGAGCTGCTCGAACGCCTTGGCCAGACGGTCCTCGCCGGCAATGGAGAGGAGCGGGTTGCCGGCCCAGACGAACATCGCTCGCACCGGCTGCTCCGAGTCGAGGATGGCGTCGGCCATCAGCGTGCCGGGCAGGTTGCCGGCCCGGAGGCGGCCGAACTCGGTGTCGACGTAGCGCTGCTCGGTCACCCCACGGCCCGACACGGCGTTGGGGAAGAACCCGTCACTCTTGAGGTTGCCGCCCTCGACATCGAGGCGGCCGGTCACGAACGACAACATGTGGACCAACCAGTAGGCGAGCGTGCCCTGGCGACCCATGTTGAGCCCGGTCGACGCGTGCACCGACGCCCGCGGCGTCGTCACCCAGGCCCTGGCCAGCTCTCGCACGGTGTCGGCGGCGACGCCGGTGACCGCCTCGGTCCGCTCGGCCGGGTAGCGGCCGATGAACTGGCGCAGCTCGGCGACGTGGGCGCCGTGGCGTTCGACGACGCTGCGGTCGAACCCGTCGAGCGCGTCGATCTCGACGAGCAGCGACGCCAGGAACCACACGTCGGTGTCGGGCCGGAGCTGCACGGTGTCGCCGACACCATCCTCGGGCCGCTCGATCCGGCGAGGGTTGACGAAGACGAACCTGGCCCCACGCCCGGCCGCTCGCTTCATCTTCCCGAGCACGTTGGGCACCGAGTAGAACGACGCCTGCGATGCCCGCGGGTTCTCGCCGATCACGAGACACAGGTCGGTGTGGTCGAGGTCGGGGATCGGGTGGACCAGGCTCGACCCGAACACCGCCTCGCTGGCGACGAACTTGTTGGCGCAGTCCTGGGTGCCCGAACTGAACGTGCGGCGGATGCCGGCCGCGGCCAAGAACTGGCCGATGTGCTGCTGGCCGAGAGCGTTGAACGCCGTCGGATTGCCGACATACGCCGCGACGCTGGAGGGGCCGTGCTCGGCCCGGATGGCGTCGAGCCGGGCGGCGATGGTGGTCATCGCGTCGTCCCACGACACGTCGTTCCAGGTGCCGTCGGCCGAGCGAACGGACGGTCGGTCGAGCCGGTCGGGGTCGTGGTGGAGGTCGACCATGGCCAAGCCCTTGTGGCAGGCGAAGCCCTCCGACACGGGGTGGTCGCGATCGGGGGTCAGCTTGGTCAGCCGTCCGTCCTCGACCTTGGCGATCAGCCCGCACGACGGCTCGCAGACCCGACAGAACGTGCGGACCTCGGTGGTGTCAGTCATCAGATCCCCTCGCTCTCGTCCTGCGATGGCGCGTCCAGTGCCCGCCCGTCGAGCTCGAGCCCGGGGAGGGTCCCGGTCGAGCGCCAGTCCTCGAGGAGCTGGTTGAACCTGGCCGGGCCGGCCGGGTAGGCGCCGGCGAAGCCGCTGCCACCGGTGGGCTGCCCCTCGTTGTTGTAGTAGCCGGGGGTGCACTCGGCCAGGAAGCCGCCGCCCCCGACGTGGAAGCCGCGCAACAGCTCCAGCCAGCCCTCGACCCCGTCCTCCGACGGCTCCACCGTCGACGCGCCGCGGGTCGTCGTCTCGTCGATGATGTGGGCGATGTGGCGGGCCTGCTCGTCGAACATCGACGTCATGTTCAGGTCGAAGGCGTTCTGTGAGACCCCGATGTAGAACCAGTTGGGGAAGCCTCGGGTGGTGAACCCGTGCAGCGTCTTCAGCCCGTCGGACCAGTGGTCGAACAGCGAGAGGCCACCCCGGCCGTTGACCTCGATGCCGAGCCGACGGCGGAACTCCGAGGAGATCTCGAACCCGGTGGCATACACGATCAGGTCGACCTCGTACTCGGTGCCGTTGGCGATCACGCCTCGCTCGGTGATCCGCTCCACGCCCTGGGAGTCGCTGACGTCGACGAGGGTGACGGTGGGGCGGTTGAACGCCGGCAGGTACTCGTCGTTGAACGTCGGGCGCTTGCACATCACCCGGTACCACGGCTTGAGGGCCTCGGCGGTGGCCGGGTCGTCGATCACCTCGTCGACCCGGCGGCGGAGCTCCTCCATTTTCGCCATGTCGCTGAGCTCGACGACCCAGTTGCGTTCCTCCCTGGTCGTCGGTTTGTTCTCGCCCTTGGGGGAACTGATCGCCCGGAAGATGTCGGTCCAGCCGTCGTCGATCAGGTCGTCGTCCACCGGACGGCCGGCGGCCTGCTGGGTGAAGTTCTCCCGCCGCCGGCGCTGCCAGCCGGGCTCGAGCGACGCGAACCAGTCGGCGTCGGTCGGACGGTTGCGGCGCCAGTCGACCGTGGAGGGGGTGCG
>JAWSVN010000196.1:0-3259 GCA_033851875.1 Acidimicrobiales bacterium | reverse complement strand
AAGGTCTCGATGCCCGGGATGCCGGGCAGCTTCGCTCGGGTGGTCGTGCCCATCGCCATGATGACGAACCGGGCCCGCACGTCGTCGTCACGGTCGGTCGACACCCGCCACCGGCCGAGGTCGTCGTCCCAGTCGATCGACCGCGCCCGGGTCTGGAAGATCGCCCGGTCGTAGAGGTCATAGTGCCGACCGATCCGCTGTGAGTGACCGAAGATCTCGGTGACGTAGGCGTACTTCTCCTTGGGGACGTAGCCGAGTTCTTCGAGCAGGGGCAGGTAGCAGTAGGCGTCGGTGTCGCACTGGGCGCCGGGGTAGCGGTTCCAGTACCAGGTGCCCCCGAAGTCGCCGCCGGCCTCGATGATGCGGAAGTCGGTCAGGCCGAGTTCGCTCAGCCGAGCCGCCGCCAACAGGCCGCTGAAGCCGCCGCCGATGATGGCGATGTCGATCTCGTCGGCGATCGGGTCACGCTCGAAGCTCTCATCGGCGTAGGGGTCGCCCTCGGCGAAGCGGGCGTACTCGCCGGCCATCTCGAGGTACTGGTCCGGGCCGTTGGTGCGCAGGCGCTTGTCGCGCTCGAGCCGGTACCGCTCACGCACGGCATCGGGGTCGAAGTCGAGACCGTTCACCGAAGTGCTCATGCCGCGGACGCTAGAAGGTCTCGCAGCGACGGTCGAACTCTCCCGCGTTCAGGTCAGATCTGACGCAAACGCGGGAGAGTTCGGGATCTCGGCGCCGCAGGCGACGCTCACTCTGCCTCAGCGATGATCAGGGCGGCCGCCGAGGCGAGGGCGAAGCTGCCGATCGAGGCGGCCGTGCGGAGGTAGTGCCAGCGGTTCCACGGTGACTCGTAGCCGTGTCGCTCGGTCTCGAGGCGGTCGGCGGTCGATCCTGCGAGGTCGAACGCGTCGAGGGCGTCGTTCAAGGGCACGTTGCGGCCGATCGTCACGCCGAGCACGCCGACCACGTAGACGCCGGCAGCTCCGGCGAGCAGCCAGCCTCGGCGGGTGTCGCCGGTGCGGAACTGCACCAGCGCCGCGCCGCCGAGCACGAGGGGGATGCCCATGAAGGGCACCAGGAAGGCCGGGTTGATGATCTCCCGGTTGATGTGCTGCATCGTCTCGACGTAGGTGTTGGCCGGCACCCGTCGGGTGCCGGGGATGACCGAGACCGACCAGCCATAGAGCAGGCCCGACATGAGGCCGGTGGACACGATGCTGCTGCCGAGCAGTGCGGTGGGGAGGTTCATGACAGAGGCTTCTCTCGCTCACGCCGCTTCGAGGGCCCACGCCGATCGGTCGGCGGCCGCTCGGGCGAAGGTGCGGAAGTCCCGGGGTGGTCGCCGCAAGGCGCGTTCCACGCCGTCGGTGGTGAACGCGTTGTTGCCGAACACCTCACCGAAGAGGTACGTGAGGAAGCCGACGAGTTCGGCGGGCACGCCGTGGGCCGCCGCGGTGGCGGCGTACTCCTCGACCGTGACCGGCACGTAGGTGACCCGACGCCCGGTGGCGTCGCTGAGCTCGGCCGCGATGTCGTCGAGCGTGTAGAGCCGCGGGCTCGTCAGCTCGTAGAGCTGCCCCTGGTGGCGGGGCTCGGTGAGGGCGGCGCAGGCGACGTCGGCGATGTCGTCGGCGTCGACGAAGGGTTCCTCGGCGTCGCCGCCGGGCAGGACGAGCTGGCCGTCGAGGACCGACGAGCGCAGGAAGTCCTCGCTGAAGTTCTGCATGAACCAGGCGCACCGCACGACGGTCACGTCGGCGCCGGTGTCGAACAGGGCCTGTTCGGCTCGTTGGGCCTCGACCTCGCCCCGGCCCGACAGGAGCACGAGCTTCTCGACGCCGGCGGTGATGGCGACGTCGGCGAACGCGCTGACCGCCTCTGGCGCTCCGGGGACGGCGAGGTCGGGGTAGAACGAGATGTAGGCGGCCTTCGTGCCCTCGACGGCGGGGAGCCACGTCGTCGGGTCCTCCCAGTCGAAGCGGGTGCGACCGCTGCGGGAGGCTCGACGGACCGAGCGGCCCCGCGCTTCGAGACGGTCGGCCACGCGGCGACCGGTCTTGCCGGTGGCGCCGAGGACGAGGATCTCCGACTCGTCGGAGAGGGATGCGGACATGGACATGGTGGTGCTCCTTGCTGTGTCGGTGTTGTTGGTGTGGTTGGTGGTGGGACTGCGTTGGTTGGACTGCTGCTGCTGATGCTGCTGGCCGGTCGGTCGCTCAGAGCGATCCGAACTCGCCGGCGGCGTGGGCGGCCTCGACGGCGTCGAGCTCGGCCTCGGTGTTCATGACGAACCCGCCGCGTTGGGCGATCGCCTCACCGATGGGGCGGCCTTGCAGGACGACGAGGTGCACCCCCGCCTCGCTGTGGAGGGTGAGGGTCGAGCTGTCGCAGCCCGGGTGATCGGGGTGAATGGTCACGGCCTCGCCGGCGACGAGCGGGACGACCGCGCCGTCGACTTCGATGGCGCCGGCGCCGTCGACCGCCAGGACCCACGCCCGCTCGTCGGCCGGCATCGAGTGGGTGAAGCGGCCGCCGGCGTCGAGATGGGTATCGAGGATCGTCAACGACGTCGCGGCGGAGCCCGAGGGCGCTGCCGGTGGCGGACCGGAGACACCGTTGCTGGTCCCGAGCACGACGCGCACTCGGGCGCCGTCACCAGTCAGCACGGGTACCTCGGCCGCCCGCACGAGACGCGAGCCCGGCGCATCGAACTTCTCGGCCGCCGACAGGTTGACGAAGATCTGCAGACCGTGGATGCGAGCGCCGGGCCGGGGCCGCTCGTCATGGACGATGCCGCTCCCGGCGCGCAGCCAGTAGAGGTCACCGGGCTCGAGGTCGAAGTCGTGGCCGAGGGAGTCGCGGTTGTGGAAGCGGCCCTCGGTGTCCTCGAACAGCACCGAGACCGCCGAGATCCCGGCGTGGGGGTGCACCCCGAAGGTCGGGGTGTTCATCGTGAAGTGGTCGACCATGACGAGCGGGTCCATCCGGTCGCCGAACTGGTCGCGGCCGAAGCTCAGCGCCGAGAAGCCGTCGCCGACCTCGAAGCGACGGCCGGCCGTCGGTCGACCGAGGTCGGCGTGGGGGATGGTGGCGGCGTCCGTCGGGCGCATGGTCGTACTCCGTTCGTGTCGTTCGAGGTGACACGAGGACCGTACGAACTGGCCCGTCGCCGGGTCTTGGCCGTGGCCGCCAAGCCATTGACCGATCCCGCCAGGCAGTGCCAGGGGGGTCAGCCCTGGCGGACCTGGAGTGGTGTGCGTCC
>JAWSVN010000195.1:0-1843 GCA_033851875.1 Acidimicrobiales bacterium | reverse complement strand
CGACGCGAACCCATACTTTCGGAAGGTGGACTCTCGACGGCCAAGCAGACTACGCTGCCCCCGTTCAAGATGGGAGATTTGAGCATGAAGGAACTTTTGATTTGGGCCGCGACGGCGGCCACACTGTCTGCGACCACATGTTGGGCGGAAGCTACGGACCCGGACCTTGCCGCCCTGATCGATATTCTCTCCCAAAACTGCGCAGAGATGGAGCGAACGATATCCGGGCCGCATTCGAGGGAACGTACCGCGCTCTTTTCCTTGGCGGCTGGATACGGCTCCGCCAGCTTTGCAGACGAGGCCGACTTTTCGAAAGCCATGCGTGTCACCTTGGAGTCTTGGCTGGTGACATGCCGGGCGAACCAGGTAATTGGAGGCCCTCAAACTTTGCTCGGCCTTTTGCGGAAGCAAGACTAGCATCACGCCGCGTCCTCCTCATCATCATTCAGCCAGCTAGCGCTAGGAACAGCGCCGCCAGTCGCACGCTCGATCGTCACCGCCACCGCGAGGGATGGCGTCTTCGATCCGGAAATCAATGCGGACAAATATCCATCAGTGACACCGATTTTCCGGGCGAAGTCTTTCTGCTTGATTGCGTGCAATTTGAGATAAGAAGCCAACATGAGAATAGTTTACTAACAGAAAACAATCGCCGTTCAACAGAAAAGTTTTCTCAGGGCAAATCTTTTCTGCCAGTCAATCGCGCGCTCAGCGCCTCACTAGTATAAGACGACATGACTATTCGGCTTGGAAAAATCCTTAAAGAAAAGGGCATGAAGCAGGTCCAGCTGGTAGAAGCAACCGGGCTAACACCTGGTTACGTTTCGCTGATTGTGTCCGGCAAAAAAACTCCATCCATGCGAGTTCTTCAGGACATAGCGGACGCCATCGGCGTGACCATGAGCGAGATGTACGAAGAGCAGGACCAAACCATTCACGCGACCCCACTTCACCTTGCGGAAAGTGAAGCTTCCTTCACTCCAAAGTCAGTAAAACAGAAGATCGAAACGCGCCCTAAGACTCTGGAAACATGGACAGTTTCCCACAACGTTTTGGCGCTCGGACTTTTGATTGGTGACGCTATGGAGATTGATATTTCGCCATCCTCTATCTCTAGCGGCATCGCCTTGATCAATCGCACGGACATGCACAGCGATGAGTCTCTTACGCTCATTCGACGCGTCGAGGGTGAGACCATCATGCCGAACTCCCCCCATGAGCCGGTGGTGCAGGTCGGCGGCGAGGCTGTTACCTACTCGATTTTGGGCTGGGTCACCAGTGTCCATCGCCAAATGTGATTCCTCCACCTTGGACTGGCGGAACACAAAAGTTATCTGATAGAAAACTTTTTCTTGACACAATTGTTTTCTGACAGATAACAATGCCCCATCATTTCGATGGAGGCCCATATGCCCGACCACCCCACCAACGTCATCCCCTGTCGTTACTTTCAGGCACGGATGGTCCTGAAGTACCCTGAGCGCTTCCCGAGCGTCTCCCTGATCTCCCTCGCGCGCGACATCGCCCACCACACCCCGCGCCCGCACCCCAGCGGCAGCGGAAACGACAACGGCCCGGAGGCAGCATGACCGATCCCTACATGGACACCACCATCACTCTCAACGTGACCACCACTTCGAACCAAGAGGCGAGGTTGATGCTCCACGAACAGGTCGCATCGGGCGACTATTCAGGCCACGACTTCACCGCGATCCGCGACCTCACCGGCCTCCACTGGCAGGTCAAAATCGGCGACGTGACCGCCACCTTCTCGCTCAGCGATGCGATCAAGGAAATTGTGATCACCACCGTCGACAAACTGGAGGCAGCATGACCTATCTCC
>JAWSVN010000296.1:0-689 GCA_033851875.1 Acidimicrobiales bacterium | reverse complement strand
GGCGCGTCGCGCAGCACGGCGAGGGTGTCTCGGTCGAGCGCACCGACCGCTTGCTTCACGCCGACGATCCCCGGCGTCGCCGCCAGCTCCACCAACGAATCGGCACCGAGCCCTCGGCCGGTTCGGTACGGGATGTTGTAGACCACGACCGGTAGCGGCGACGCCGCCGCCACCGCTCGGAAGTGCTCGACGACTCCCTGTTCCAACGGACGGGTGTAGTACGGCACGACGACCAGGACGGCTGCGGCGTCGGGCGCCAGCGTCGCCCACCGAGCGACCTCGTCGACCGTGGCCCAGGTGCTGTTCGACCCGGCACCGACGATGAACGACCGGCCCTGCTCGCGGCAGACTCCGGCGCAGGTGGCGACGACCAGCTCGCGTTCCTCGGCCGTCAGGGTTGCGGGCTCACCCGTCGTGCCGAGCACGACCAGCCCGGTCGCTCCGTCGTCGAGGATCCGACCCGCCAGTCGAGCGAGGCCATCGACGTCGACCTCGAGCTTCTCGTCGAACGGGGTGACGATGGGGACCCACAGGCCATGGAGATCGATACCGGATGATGCGGACATGGGTCGATCATCGACAGCGCGCCCGGGCTGCCGCCACCGAATTTCATACCCGGGCGGACAGTCCGTAGGGTCAGGCACGGGACCGACCGAGGGGACGCGACGATGAGCTGGGAACCGGAACTC
>JAWSVN010000029.1:0-4616 GCA_033851875.1 Acidimicrobiales bacterium | reverse complement strand
CTACTTCATCCTCTTGTTGCTCCGGGAGACCCGCCAGTGATCACGATCCGCTCCCTGTCGAAGGCCTACGGGCCGACCACGGTCGTCGACGACGTCAGCCTCGATCTCCCCGATCACGGGATCACCTCGATCATCGGGGCCAACGGGGCCGGCAAGTCGACGTTGCTGTCGATCATCAGTCGCATCCTGGGGGCGGACGCCGGCACGGTCACCGCGGACGGCATCGACGTCTTCTCGGCGCCGGGACGAGAGGTCGCCAAACACCTGTCGATCCTGCGTCAGGAGCAGGGCACGACGCCCCGCATCACCGTGCGCGAGCTCGTCGAGTTCGGGCGCTTCCCCCATTCCCGAGGCCGTCTCACCGCCGAGTGCAAGCAGGCGGTCGACGACGCCATCGACTACTGCAACCTCGGCGACCTGGCCGGCCGCCCACTCGAACAGCTCTCCGGCGGGCAGCGGCAGCGGGTCTACATCGCCATGGTCCTGGCCCAGGACACCCGCTACGTCCTGCTCGACGAGCCGCTCAACAACCTCGACATGGTCCACGCCACCGCCCTCATGAAGTTGCTGCGCGACCTGGCCGACAACCACGGTCGATCGGTGGTGCTCGTCCTCCACGACGTGAACTACGCCAGCGTCTACTCCGACCGGATCGTGGCGATGCGCGACGGGGTCGTCGTGGTCGACGGACCGCCGGCCGAGGTCATCGCCACCGACGCACTCGAGACGGTCTTCGGCGCCCGCTTCGCCGTCCACGAGGTCGGCGAGGACCGGTTCGCTGCCTACTTTCGCTAGGTCAGCGCTGCTTCCCGAGGCGCGACGAGGCGGCGGCGCCGACCAATGCGAACGCGGCCGACGCCACGAACACGAGGGTGAACGACCCGGTGGCATCGGCGATCGCCCCACCGATCTGCGGCGACAGCATCTGCATCACCCCGAAGGCGAGGGTCGCGGCGCTGAACGCCGGGCCGTAGGTCGAGGCGTCGGTGTGGTCGACGATGTGGGCGATGATCAGCGCCGGCAGCCCCGAGAACATCAGGCCGGTGCCGATGGCGGCGATCGTCGCCCATGGCTGGCGACCGACCAGGGCCAGCAGCGCACTCGCTCCCAGCACGCCGAACCCGGCGGTGAGGCAGAGCCGACGGCCGAGGCGATCCGAGATCGGGCCGAGCGTGAGCCCGCCCAGGACCGACGCCCCGCCCATCACCGAGAACATGTTGCTCGCCGCCTCCGAGCTGAGGCCGGCGTCGTCGGTCAGCCGAGCGACCAGGTAGGCGAAGACCAGGATGTAGCTGAACCCGTAGGCGGCGTAGCCGACGGTGAGCGGCACCCAGCCGTCGACGGTGCGCAGGGCGGCGAAGCCGCCGAAGCCGCCGCCGGTGGCGGGGCGATCCCCGCGCGACCGCAACACGGCGAACGCGGTGGCCAGCACCACCAGGGCGATCGCCAACTCGATCCGGTACTGGGTCTGCCATCGGTGGGTGTCGTCGGTGTGGCGGCCGAGCGCAGCGGCGAGCTGGCCGGCGAAGAGGATGCCGAGCCCGATCCCCGAGCCGACGAGGCCGACGGCCATGCCCGCTCGCTCCGGCGGCATCGTGCGGGCGGCCAGGGCCGGGGATGGGATCCAGATGATGGCGCCGCCGATCCCCATCGCGAACAGGGCGGCGCCGAGCACCAGCCCGTTGGGGGCGATCGCCGCCACACCGATCGAGGCCGTCGAAATGACCAGCCCGATCCGCATCAGGCCGACGAGGGTGACCTTGGTGGCGGCCCACGACACCAGCAGCGTGCCGAGCAGGTAGGCGGTGACGTTGAGGGTGCCGAGGAAGCCGGCGACGGTGTTGGAGCCCCCAAGAAGGTCGTCGCGGGCGTCGGGCAGGACCGCCCCCCACGTGAACCGCCCGAAGGCCTGGGCCACACAGGCCGAGGCCATCACCACCGGGATCACGATCAGGGCGCGTTCCCGGTTGGCGGTCATCGCCGCACCTTACGAGGTCAGGTTGCGATCCAGTCGTTTCATTCCCTGCTTGAACCCGGCGGCGCTGAGCTTGTTGACGACCGGCGCCGCGAAGCCGGGGATCCAGCTGATCTCGACGTCCTCGAACCACTCGAGTCGGGTGCCGCCGGCCGGGTCGGCGGCGTCGGCCGGCGCAATCGTGAAGCCGGCCCGTCCCTTCAGCACCGGCCCGAGCTTCTCGACCTCACACGTGCCCGACGAGGTGGCCTCGTCCCAGTCGAGCTGGGCGAGGCGCATGCGGTCGACCAGCATGACGGGCCCGTAGCCGGTGTAGCCGGTGAACAGGGCACCGACCTCGGACGGGTCGCCCTCGTCGATCTCGACCCGGGTCGCCGGGATCCACTCTCCGTGGGCCGTCCAGTCGATCATCTCGGCCCACACCCGGTCGGCGGGTGCGTCGAAGTCGTGGACGACGGTGAAGGAGATGGCGGCCATGCCCCTGATGGTGCCAGGTCGTCAGCGGTCGTGGAACACCGGAGCACGCTTCTCGGCGAACGCGGCCTGGCCCTCCCGGTAGTCGTCGGATGCGAAACAGGCCTCGGTCAGCTCATGGACCCGGTCGAGGTCGCGGCGATCGGGCGTCTTGGCGAACTCGCGCAGCGCCGCCTTCACCGAGCGGATCGTCATCGGGGCATTGCCGGCGATCGTGGTCGCCAGCTCGATCACGCTCGCCTCGAGCTCGTCGGTTGGGACGACACGATTGATCAACCCCATCGCTGCGGCCTCCGCCGCGTCGTAGCGGCGAGCCGAGAACAGGATCTCGGCCGCGTTGGCCTTGCCGACGAGTTGGGCCAGACCCTCCACGCCGGCGTAGCCGTAGCCGAGGCCGAGCTTGGCCGCCGGGATGGCGAAGCGGGCGTTGTCGGCCGCGATGCGGATGTCGGCGCGCGACGCTGTGAGGAAGCCGCCGCCGAAGCAGTAGCCCTCGATCATCGCCAGCAGCGGCTTGTCGAGGGTGGCGAGCGCCCGCTGGGCGGCCCCGGCGATCCGGTCGTACTCGGCCCGGGCCTCGGCCGCGGTGCGGTTCTCGGCGAACTCGGAGATGTCGGCGCCCGACACGAACGCCTTGCCGCCGCTGCCCTTCATCACCACCACCCGGATGTCGGGATCGGCGGCGAAGGCGTCGACGATGATCGGGATCGCCCGGTTCATCTCGGTCGACATCGCGTTGTGGCGGGCGGGGTTGTCGAAGATCAGCCACCCGATGCCGTCGCCGGCCTCGGCCCGCATCCTGGTGGTGCCGAGGGCGTCAGCGTCGAGGTAGGTGGTCGGTGTGGTCGAGCTGGTCATGCGGGTTCCTCCGGGGGAGCGAGGGTTGCGATCTCGTCGGCGGTGAAGCCGAACTGGGCGAGGACCTCGGCGGAGTGTTCGCCGGCGAGAGGGCTCGGGCGGACGATGTCGTCGTCGACGCCCTCGAGGTGGGTGGCGTTGCGCACGATCTCGATGTCGCCGCGCACCGGGTGCTGCGTCGGCGCGGCCACGCCGAGGTGGCGGACCTGGGGGTCGTCGAAGGTCTGGGCCAGGTCGTTGACCGGCCCGGCCGGCACGCCGACGGCGTTCAACGCCTCGACCCACTCCGCGGTGGTGCGGGTGGCGAGCGCCTCGGTGATGATCGCCGTCAGTTCGTCGTGGTTGACCATGCGGCCCTTGGGGTGGGCGAAGCGGGGGTCGTCGACGACGTCGGCCCGGTCGATCACGCCGCAGAACTCGGTCCACAGCGTGCCCCACGCCGCGGCGACGTTGAGGTGGCCATCGGCGGTGGGGTAGAGACCCATCGGGCGAAGCGTCGGGTGGTCGTTGCCGGCCTGGGGCGGGACCTCGTGGTCGACGGTCCAGCGGGCGGCCTGGAAGTCGAGCACACCGATCATCGATTCGAGCAGGGAGGTGTGGACCCAGCGGCCGACGCCGGTGTGTTGGCGTTCGTGCACCGCCACCAGGACGCCGATGGCGAGTTGCAGGCCCGCCGCGATGTCGGACACTGCGGCGCCCGCCCGCACGGGTCCTTGGTCGGGGAGGCCGGTGACGCTCATCATGCCGGCGAGGCCCTGGGCGATCTGGTCGACGCCGCCGCGTTCGGCATACGGGCCGGTCTGCCCGAACCCCGAGATCGAGCCCATCACCAGGCGGGGGTTGAGGGCGTGCAGGGTGTCCCAGTCGAAGCCGAGCTGGTGTTTGACCCGGGGCCGCATGTTCTCGATCAACACGTCGGCCTGTGCGACCAGGCGGTGCAGGGCGGCGCGGCCCTCGTCGGTCTTGAGGTCGAGGGCGAGGCTGCGTTTGTTGCGGTGGAGGTTGAGGTAGTCGGGCGTGGTGTGGCCGCCCGTCGATCCGGTGGGGCGCTCGATGCGGATCACGTCCGCGCCCCAGTCGGCGAGCTGGCGCACCGCCGTCGGTCCGGCGCGGGCGACCGTGAGGTCGAGCACGACCAGATCGCCCAGCGGTCGGACGGGTCCCGGCAGCGTTGTCACCTCCCAGTGACTAGCAGACCACAGGCCGCCGCGCCCGCCGGCGGCTAACGTTGGTAGCCATGGAGACACGAGACGCGTTGCGGGCCCGCCGACAGGTGCGGGACTACACCGATGAGCCGGTCGACGACGAG
>JAWSVN010000028.1:0-2264 GCA_033851875.1 Acidimicrobiales bacterium | reverse complement strand
CGATGAGCCGGTCGACGACGAGGTGTTGCGGGCGGTGCTCGAGGCGGGTCGCCGGTCGCCGTCGGCCAAGAACTGGCAGCGGTGGGACTTCGTGGTCATCACCGACGCCGACGCCAAGGCGACGATGGCCGAGACCTGGCCCGGTGCGTGGTTCGTCGTCAACGCACCGGTGGTCGTGGCGCTGGTCGCTCCCAAGGTGGAGCCGGCCATGCAGCTGAGCGTCGAGTACGACCTCGGCCAAGCAGCGGCGGCGATGCTGACCGCGGCCGCCGACCTCGGGCTCGGCAGCGGCCAGTCGTCGAGCCGCAACGACGAGCTGGCCCGGTCGGTGCTCGGCTTCCCCGACGACCGCTACTGCGCCCACCTGCTCACCTTCGGCCACCCCGCCGACCGTCCGATCCGCCCGATCGAGAACCCGGACCGCCGCCCCTTCGACGAGGTCGTCCACTACGGCACCTGGTAGCGGCTTGTCGCATGACAAGGCGGGTGGGACACTGCGGACGGGACCACACCGAGGGGGAATCCGATGACCGCAGCCACCGGCACGCACGTCGACAGCGAACTGTCCTATGCACGGGGACCGGCCGAGCCGGCCGTGCTCGACGAGACGATCGGCGGCGTGCTGCGCCGGGCCGCCGCCACGTCGCCCGACATGCTCGCCCTGTTCGGCACCCGTGACGACCGACGTTGGACCTACGCCGAGCTGCTGGCCGACGCCGAAGCAGGCGCCCGAGCCTTGCTCGAGCGGTTCGAACCGGGGGAGCGGGTGGCGATCTGGGCCCAGAACGTGCCCGAGTGGGTCCTGGCCGAGTACGCCATCGCCCTCGCCGGGCTGACCATCGTCACCGTCAACCCCAACTTCGGCGGCGAGGAAGCGGCCTACGTCTTCAACCAGTCGGGCACCGCCGCCGTCCTGGCGTCGGCGTCGTACCGCGGTCGCGACCTGGCGGCCATCAGCGCCGACCTGCAGGAGAGCTGCCCCACCCTGCGCGAGGTGATCGACATCGGTACCTTCGGCGACCTCGTCGAGGCCGGCCGCGACCTCGACATCGCCCTGCCCGACCTCGACCCCGGCGACCTGGTCATGATCCAGTACACGTCGGGCACCACCGGCTTCCCCAAGGGCGCCCAACTGCACCACCGGGGCCTCGTCACCAACGGCTACCACACCTGCATGCGCAACGGCATGGAGCCTGGCGCCGTGATGCTCGGCGTGATGCCCCTGTTCCACACCGGCGGTTCGGTGCTCGCCGTGCTCGGCGCCTCGACGGTCCCCGGCACCCTCGCTCTGGTCGAGGAGTTCGAACCCGGTCACATGCTCGAGGCGGTCGAGACCTACGGGGCCGCCACCCTCAACGGGGTGCCGACGATGCTCGTCGCCATGCTCGAGCACCCGACCTACGCCGAGCGCGACCTGTCGTCGATCAAGGTGATGACCTCCGGCGGCTCGACCGTGCCGGCGGCCCTCGTCGAGCGGCTCGAGAAGGAGATCGGGGCGCCGTTCACGATCGTGTTCGGCCAGACCGAGTTGTCGCCGGTCTGCACGATGACCCGGCCCGACGACGCGGTGGCCGACAAGGCCGCCACCCTCGGCACCCCGATGCCACACCTCGAGATCAAGATCGTCGACGAGGCCGGCGAGACCGTGCCCCACGGCGTGCCGGGCGAGCTGTGCTGTCGGGGCTACTCGGTGATGCTCGGCTACAACGACAACCCCGAGGCCACGGCCGAGACGATCGACGGCGACGGCTGGCTCCACACCGGCGACCTGTGTTCGATGGACGAGCGCGGCTTCTGCACGATCACCGGTCGACTCAAGGACATGATCATCCGCGGCGGCGAGAACATCTACCCCCGCGAGATCGAGGAGGTGCTGTTCCGGCACCCGGCGGTCGCGGACGTGGCCGTGGTCGGCCTGCCCGACGACAAATGGGGCGAGGTCGTGTCGGCCTTCGTGCGCGTCGCCGGCGACGACGTGCCGGGGATCCAGGAGCTCCGCACCTATCTGCGCGAACACCTGGCGCCCCACAAGACGCCGGTCCACTGGTTCGTGACCGAGGAGTTCCCGCTCACCGGGTCGGGCAAGGTGCAGAAGTTCCGTCTGGTCGAGCAGTGGACGAAGGGCGAGACCCAGCCCTTGGACACACAGCCGCTCGACACTTGACCTTGCCCCCGACTGGAACCCGTAGCGTTGGGGGCATGACCTCCACCGAGCCGACGCTTCTCTCCGTCCCCGACATCAGCTGCGAGCACTGTGTGGCTGC
>JAWSVN010000194.1:0-8218 GCA_033851875.1 Acidimicrobiales bacterium | reverse complement strand
GGCCGAACGGCGCTCGGGCCGTCCGACCTCCGGCTCGGTCACCCCGCCGGATCCGAGATCGGCGGCAGGGTCGACGACGGCAGTGGGAGGGTCGTCGGCCCCGGGACCGTGATCCCCGGGTTGACCGTGCCCCCAGGCTCCGCGGGCGGCGGCTCGGCCGGTGGCGGCGCCGGGTCGTTGATCGTCACCACGAGCGAGTCCGTCGAGGTGCCCCCGGGACCGGTGACGGTCACCGCCAGGGTCACCTGCGTGGCGCTGTTCCACGTGACGGTGTAGTTCTGACCCGAACCGGGCGACTGGCCGCCGGCCTGCCACTCGATCGAGGTGATCGTGCCGCCGGAGTTCGTGAAGCTGTAGGTGGCGGCCTGGCCGGTCTCGACCATCGTCGGCCCCGAGATCGAGATCGCCGGGGCCGGGTCGGCGGGCGGCGCCGCATAGTTGACCGTGACCGTGTTGGACGTCACCGGCTGGCCGCTCGCCACATGGGTCGCGGTGAGGGTCAGGCGGACCTGCCCGGGCACGAACGACACCACGTCCATGTAGCCGGGGCCGCTCGACCAGCTCGAGTACTCGGCCGGGTCGGGCTGGGTGATCGACCACGAGTAGCCGCTGAACAGGGCGGCGTCACCGACGACGCCGCAGTGGGCGTAGGTCCCGACATCGAGGGTCGAGGCGTCGCACCCGAGCGACATGGTGACGGTGGGCTCGGGTTCGCTGACCGTCACGGTGAAGGTGGCGGTGTCGGAACCGCCCGGGCCGTCGGCGGTCGCCGTGATCGTGTAGGTGCCGGGGTTGCCGAACGTCTTCGACGCCGACCGCTGGTCACCCGCCACGTTCATCGAGCCGCCGGCGTCGCTGCTCCACGAGACGCTGTCGATCGGGCCGCCCGAGTTGGACAGGTTCCACGTGCCGCCCTGGCCGGTGTCGCGAGCGGCGGGACCCGACAGGGAGATCGATGGCGGATCGACCGGGGCCGGGCCGCCCTCGGCGAACACGAGGTTGACGGTGTTGGACGTGACCGGGTCGCCGGTGACCCCATGGGTCGCCACCCGGCGGACGGTCACCGTGCCGGCCGCGTCGTAGGTGATCGAGCCACCCGAGCGGGACCCCTGCCCCGGGTTCGGGAACGACACCTGCCACGAGGCACCGCTGACGTTGGTGGCGTCGGTCACCTGGCACTGGGCGGTGTCGCCGGCGGTCAGCGACGTCGGGCTGCACGTGATCGCCAGGCTGGCGGGTTCGACCGGGGCGGTGACCGTGACGGTCGTCTGTCCCTCGCCACGGTTCGCCCCGTCGTCGGTGGAGATCTGCACGACGTAGGTGCCCGGTGTCGACCACGAGACGTCGACCTCGGCGCCCCGGTTGGTGAGGTCGCTGGTGCCCTGGACGTTCCAGTGGGGGCTGGGCAGACCGGCAGCGTTGCTGGTCGAGGCCACGTAGGTCACCGACTGTCCGGCCTCGACCGAGGTCGGGCCCGACACGTTGATCGCATAGGGCGGGGCCTGTTCGACGACCGTGATCTGTCGGGTGACGCTGTCGAGGTCGTTCACCACCGTGGCGCAGTCCTGCTCGGGGGCGCAGCCGTTGCCGGCGATCGTGAGGGTGACGGTCTTGGTGCCCGGCGTCGACCACTCGACGGTCGGCGTCTCACCGTTCCCGCTCGACGGGGAGGCGCCGGCGCCGAAGTTCCAGCGGTACTCCTGGATGCCGTCGCCCTGGCTGACGCTGGCGAGTTGGACCGGCACGCCGGCGGTGACGATGCCGGGATCGGCGATGATCGCCCGGTGTTCGACGGCCCCTGCCACCACGTCGAGGGCGATGGTGGCGCTGTCGCAGTTGTCATCGGCGTCGCAGGCCTCGACGCTCACCAGGTAGCGGCCCGCGGCCGGGAAGCGGTAGGTGATGAAGCCGGCCTGGGTCGCCGGGTCGGCCTGGGCGTTGCCGGGTGAGGTCGAGAAGTCGAAGAAGGTCGGGGCGCCGTTGTCGACGATCGCCTGGAAGGTCACGGGGTCGCCCACCGCCACCTCGGCGGCGGTGGCGGCCAGGCGCACCTCGACCGGGGAGGCGAGCACCGTCGTCGACGTGGTCGAGCTCGACGGGTCGGGCTCGTCGGGGTCACCGGGTTCCGAGGTCGTCGGCGAGACCGGCGGGTCGACGGTCACCTCGGGTTCGAGCACGTCCGACCCGGTGACGACCGGCTGGTCAGGGTCGGCGGTGGTCGGCGTCGACGGCTGGGGATCGATTGGCGTCGTGGTCGACGTGGTCGCCGAGCCGTCGTCGCCGGTCGGGGCAGTCGTCGGGGTCGTCGTCGGTGCCGCCGGGTCGCCATCGCCCTCGCCCGGCCGGTCGGTCTGGATGCCGGCGACCTCGATGTCGTCGTCGCCGTCGACCACCGGGGCCGCCACCAGGTCGCCGTCGCCCCCGACGTCGTACTTCACGACCGACTCGACCGTGCCGTCGCGGCGGATCAGGCCGGCGGCGTCGCTGGCCCGATCGTTGAACCACACGAGTCCGTTCTCGGCGTGGAGGTCGACGGGCGAGCCGGCGGCCACCCCCTGGAGCGACGCCCGGGCGACGAGGCGAGCCGTCACCAGGTCGACCACGAGCACCTCGCTGCGGTCGAGGTCGACGATGGCGGCCCAGCCGTCGGTGACGGCCGGGGTGGCGAAGTGCGCCGGCTCCACCGTGAGGAAGTCGTCGGCCTCGGGGCACCCGCGCTCGCCCGGCTGCCAGGCCAGGATGCCGCCGGTGTCGGCCACCACGAGGAGGCTGCCGTCGGCGCCGGCCACGCCGATCTCGGCGTCGGTCGGGAGCTGGAGTTCGTCGCAGATCGTGCCGGCGCCCTCGAGCCAGACCGACCGGCCGGCCACGTCGACCGCGGCGACCTCACCGCCGAGATCGGCGAACGACACCGGACCGGCGAGATCGTCGAGCGGAGCCATCGTCCCGTCGAGGCCGATCCGCTGGACCGGTGTGGTCGGGTCGGCCGAGGCGTAGAGCAGGGCGCCGGAAGCATCGACGACGCCGTCGCCGTAGCTGGCCGACACCGGCATCGGGTCACGGGTCTCGAGGTTCTCGAGATTGAGCGGGGCGACGGCACCGGGCCGCACGAGCCAGCCGACGTCACGGTTGGCGACAACGTCGAGCGGTGTGTTGCCGTCGGAGAACTTCACCAGGCCGGTCTCGATCGCCCAGGTGGCGCCGTCGAGACGCCCAACGGTCCCGGCGCTGCGGTTGACGACCAGGGCGTCGGCGCCCCACTCGACCACGGCGTAGTCGTCGCCGGGGGTGGCGACCGCGAGCGAGGTCACGACCGAGCCACTGGCCCCGTCGAGCAGTGAGACGCCGCCGACGGCGGCCGACGGCAGCCAGGCGGCGCCGTCGCCCATCTCGAAACGGGCCTCGGCGCGCGGGCTGGTCCGCACCACCAAGAGGCCGGCCAACACCATGACGGCGCAGGCCACGGCGCCGAGGGCCAGGGGCACGCCTGCGCCCCCCAGCCAGGTTCGTTCGATCACTGCTGTCCGCCTGCCCATGTGGTTTCCCTCCCACGTACCGCTGTCGACCCCTGAAGGGTCGCGCTGACCGATCGTCGCCGTCCGTGATACCGATCACGCTGACGACCCGTCGACTCCAGTCTTGCCGACCGAACCCATCGTCGCCCGACGAGCCGCTGTCGCCATCGGTGTTTTCCCCGTACCGCCCCCGGGGGGCGGCAGCCCGGCCCGGGGACTTCGGTCACCGACCCGACAAAAGTTGAAACATCATCCTATCCTTGGGGTCATGACCGTCGTCCTGGAGCGCTTCCCCCTCGGGCCGCAGTGGCCCACGATCGACCCCTTCCTCTTCGTCGCCCACCACGACGACGCGTATCCCGTGGGCGACGGGCAACTCCGCCCGGCGGTCCCGCTCACCGGACGCACGATCGGCTCGGACTTCTCGGGTCGCGACGGCTGGAGCATGTACCACGGCTCGGGGGTGCCCGGCTTCCCCCAGCATCCCCACCGCGGGTTCGAGACCGTCACCTACGTCCGCCAGGGCCTCGTCGACCACAGCGACTCGATGGGCGCCACCGCCCGCTACGGGCGTGGCGACACCCAGTGGATGACCGCCGGGCGGGGCATCCAACACGCCGAGATGTTCCCCCTGGTCGACGACGCCGGACCCAACCCGCTCGAGCTGTTCCAGATCTGGGTCAACCTGCCGGCGGCCGACAAGATGGTCGAGCCCTACTTCACGATGTTCTGGGATCACCACACGCCCCGCGTGGTGCACAAGGACGACGACGGACGGGCCGCCGAGGTGACGGTGATCGCCGGACGACTGGGCGACGCCGAGCCGCCCGCCCCGCCGCCCAACTCGTGGGCCGCCCGCGCCGAGAGCGACCTGGCGATCTGGCACGTGAAGCTCGAGGCCGGCGCCTCGTTCACCCTCCCGGAGCCCTCCGGCGGCACGCCCGACAACCCCACGCTCCGAATGCTCTACGTCTTCGAGGGTGAAGGCATCGAGCTGGCCGCAGGCACCGCAGCCGACCGACCGACCGACCGGCTGTCGGGTGGTGAGGGCGGCCTGCTCGCCCCCGGGATCGCCGTCGACCTGCGAGCGCTCGACCGGGGCAACGGCATCGGCACCGAGGCCCTCCTGATGCAGGGCCGTCCGATCGGTGAACCGGTGGCCCGCTACGGTCCGTTCGTCATGAACACCGAGGCCGAGATCAACCAGGCGTTCGCCGACTACCGCGACACCGAGTTCGGCGGCTGGCCCTGGGCCGACCCCGCCCCCGACCACGGCAGCGACCCGACCCGGTTCGCGCTCCACGCGGATGGGCACCGAGAGACCGCCGACTGACCGAAATCACACCTGGCCGACCACTCGCCGTGCATAGGGTGCGGCGATGGTGACGGTCGAGCCCAAGGCAGGCGAACAGACGGGACGTCGTCACGGCGAACGCACCGTGGTGGGGTTCCTCGCCTTCATCTCGATGTTGCTCGCCTTCGGCGTCGACTCGGCCCTGCCCGCCTTCGACGAGATCGCCGACGAGTTCGGCCTCGACGGCACCGGTCTCGGGGTCTCGCTGATCGGCACGTCGTACTTCTTCGGCATGGCGGGCGGCCAGCTCGTGTGGGGGCCGATGTCGGACCGGTTCGGTCGCGCCTCGACGCTCAAGTGGGGGCTCGTGCTCTACGCCATCGGCGGCCTGGCCGCCGCCGCAGCGCCCAGCTTCGGCCTCCTCCTGGCAGCGCGACTGCTGTGGGGCCTCGGTGCGTCGGCGCCGGCAGTGCTCCGACCGGCGATGGCCCGCGACCTCTACGAGGGTGATCAGATGGCGCGGGTGGTCACCCTCGTCATGGCGGTGTTCCTGATCGGACCGATCCTCGTGCCCTTCGCCGGCACCGCCATCCTGCAGTTCGGCTCGTGGCGCTGGATCTTCGTCGCCTCCGGGCTGCTCGCGGCGCTCGCGTTCGCCCTCACCGGCTGGTTCGGCGAGACGCTGCCGCCCGGCGCTCGCCGTCCCCTCCAGTTCCAGCCGCTGCTCGAGGCGGCCCGGACCGTCATGGGCCATCCGGTGACCATGGCCTACATGGCGGCCCAGACCCTCGCCCAGGGCGCCTTCCTGATCTACCTCGGCTCGAGCGCACCGATCCTCGACGACATCTACGACCGCGGCGATCAGTTCGCCTGGTGGTTCGGCCTGTCGGGGGTGGGCATGGCGATCACCCTGCTGATCAACAACCGCCTCATCCAGCGTTTCGGTGCCGTGACCGTGATCGGACGGGCCGCCGTGGCGATGGTCCTGTGTTCGGCGCTCGGCCTGGCGGCGACGCTGGGCGCCGACGGGGTGCCGGCGTTCGGGGTTTGGTTCGCCTGGGTGTGTGCGGTCAACGCGCTCCAGACGATGGTCACGCCGATGGCCAACTCGCTCGCCCTGGAACCGATGGGCGAGGTCGCGGGCACGGCGTCGGCGATCATCGGCTTCGTCACGATGGCCGGCGGAGCCGCGCTGGCGGCCATCGTCGACGCTCGAATCCACCTCACGGTCACGCCGATGGTGGCGGCCAACCTGGTGTATGGCATCGCGTCGCTGGGCCTCGTCGTCGTGGCTCGTCGCCAGGCCGTTCGGCTCGAGCTGCCCTCGGCGCTGCCCCGAACTCGCTGAGTGTCGCCGACCCGTTGGCCGCCGTGACCGTTCGCTACGCGGCCGAGCGCCGCTTGGGGAGCGCCTGGGTGGCGCCGTCGTCGACGACCACCGGGTTCTTGTAGCTCGGGGTGTCGGGCATGGCGTCGCCGTAGACCGGACGGGAGTTCGCGGCCGTCACGTCGTCGGCGGTGAGCCGGCGAGGCGCATCGCCCGGGGCACGGTCGCCCTCGGGGGTGGGGGCGCGCTCCGGCGCCGCTGCGGGGGCCGGTTCGGGAGCGGGCGCGCTGCCCGGCGGAGTGTCGGCGATCTCGATACGGATCGGGGCGGCTGGTTCGGGCGCGTCGAGGCTCTCGAGCAGGTTGAGGACTCTGCCGAGGTCGACCGAGCTGGCACCCGAGAAGTCTGGGACGTCTTCGCTGTCGGCGGCGGGATCGCTCGACTGGCCGCCGGCGCCGTTGCTCGCAACGCCATTGGTCGCCGCTGGTTCCGGGATGGGCGACGGCTTCTCGGCAACCGGCATCGGAGCAGGGGCGGGTGCTGGCGCAGGAGCCGGTGCCGGGGCCTTCTCGGCAACCGGCATCGGAGCAGGGGCGGGAGCTGGCGCAGGAGCGGGTGCCACCTGGGGTGCCGGAGCCGGGGCCGGGGCCGGGGCGTAGCTCGTCACGATGCGGCCGTGGGCGTCGACTTCGAGTTCCTCGACGAGCTGGAGCCCGACGATGTCGTGGTTCAGACCCGAGATCGTGAGCTGCTCGTCCTTGTCGCTGACCTGGAGTTTCCCGTCGAAGAGCACGCTGGTGCCGGCGATCTGGAACCAACCGAGCTCGGCTTCGGGGTCGCGGTTGACCACGTCACCGACCTGGAGGTCCTCGATCCTGCATCGGATCACCCGCACCGCACGACGCTTCACCCCTTGCCAATCGGCGCAACCCGGTGCCGACCTGAGCGATACGCTCCAAAGAAGGGGGAATAGCCCACGAATCCCTCACCAGGGGCGATGAGCGGTCAGGATTCGAGCTGGGTGTTCAACGTCTGCACGGCGTCGATGAACTCGTCGACGATCTCCAGCACGACGCCGGCCGCCGGCTTCGACCGGTTCATCGTGCCGACGATCTGGCCCACGAAGTAGTTGGCGAGGTCGGCGGCGCCCTCGTGGTTCTGGGCGGCCCGATCGATGCGTCGCACCGCCTCGTCGACCAGCACCGGCTGGAGTGGCATGCCGAGGGGCATCGGGGTCTCGGGGTTCTCCCACTCCTCGGTCCAGGCCGACTTGAGCTGGCGGGCCGGTTTGCCGGTCCGAGAGCGCGATCGCACCGTGTCGGAGCTGGTGGCGGCGAGGAACTTCTCCTTGACCACCGGGTGGGTCTCAGCCTCCTCGGTGGTGAGCCACACCGAGCCACACCACACACCCTGGGCGCCCAGGGCCATGGCGGCGGCCATCTGGCGACCGCGGCCGATGCCACCGGCACCGAGCACCGGCACGGGGGCCACGGCGTCGACGATCTCGGGGATCAACACCATCGAGCCGACCTCGCCGGTGTGGCCGCCGGCCTCGTAGCCCTGAGCGATGATCAGGTCGACGCCGGCGTTGACGTGACGCTCGGCATGCTGGGCCTTGCCGGCGAGGGCAGCGACGAGGCGCCCCTCCTCCTTGCAGCGCTCGACCATGTGGGGCGGAGGCGGGCCGAGGGCGTTGACGAGCAGCCGCGGGGTGTGGGCGAGGGCGACCTCGAGCTGCGGGGCGGCCGAGTTGGCGGAGAACGGGGCGGCCCGCTCCCCCGAGCCGCCGGCGAGGCCGCGCCGACCGTCGTCCTCGGGCAGGGCCGGCACGTCGTAGCGGGCGAGGATGTCGTCGACGAAGGCGTGGTGTTCCGGCGGGATCAGGTTGCGCACGTCGTCGAGGCTGTAACCGCCGTCCTCGCCGCCGGCGTACTTGCCGGGGATGATCAGGTCGACGCCATAGGGCTTGCCATCGAGCTCGTCCTCGATCCAGGCGAGGTCGATCTCGAGCTGTTCGGGCGAGTGGGCGACGGCGCCGAGCACGCCGAACCCGCCGGCCTTCGACACGGCGACGACCACGTC
>JAWSVN010000295.1:0-630 GCA_033851875.1 Acidimicrobiales bacterium | reverse complement strand
CGCAGCCCTGGCAACCGCCGCCCATCGTGATGATCACCTTGTCGCCGTCGACACCGACCAGCGACGCGAAACCGCCGTGAGCCTGCAGCGCCGGGTTGATCGCCTCGTCGAGCACCTTCGTGACCTTGTCGGGCAGCTCGCCACTGAGGTCGAGATCGAGGCCGTCGAGCGGGTTCGGCTTGTTGGGATTGCGGATCACGAGCCCGCCGCCGGCCTGGTAGGACGGCACGTCGAGGGTCGACCCCTTCATCTGCTCGATCGAGTCGGCCGGGATGATGACGGTCAATTCACCGTGTTCGCCCTGGGTGTAGACGGCGTCGCCGTCGACGGCATCGGCCACAGGGGCCAGATCGAGTGCATAGGTGAAGTCGGTCATGTTCGACCCGGTGATGGCCACGCGCAGGGCGGTGCCCTCGGGGTCGTCCTCGGAGGCACGCACCTCGAGCACGGTGGCCAGCGCCTCGGGGCTGACGGAGAGAACGGCGTCGACGTCGGTGGCAGTCATGGTCTCTCAAGGCTACCAACGTCGACCGTTTCGACCGTCACCGAGCCGATTCGGCCGGCTGAGCAACCATTCGGCGGGGTCGGGCATCTTTCAGGGTGTATGGACACGCGGCGCACATCGCGACC
>JAWSVN010000294.1:0-480 GCA_033851875.1 Acidimicrobiales bacterium | reverse complement strand
TATGCCTTGCGCCCGGAGATGGACGCCGACGAGATCGGCCTCGTCGCCCTCCTCGAACTCCACGACGCCGTGGTCGAGGCCGGCGGGCATCCGCCGGTGGTGGTGGCGTCGGACGACCTCGCCGACCGGCCCGAGGCCACGATGGCCGCCTACTGCCGGGCCGTCGGCCTGCCGTTCCGAGCCGACGCGTTGAGCTGGGCGCCGGGGGAGCGGACCGAGTGGCGGCGGACCCAACGGTGGCACGCCGATGTCGCCGAGAGCGGCGGGATCGTGCGGCGGCCCCAGCGCTACGAACACACCGTCGACACCAACGACTTCCTCGCCGACGCCGCCGCTCGCCATCGCCCGGCCTACGAGACGCTGGTGGCGCAGCGCATCACGCCGATCGAGGCCGGCTCGTGATCGCCGACACCGTGGGACTGGTCCACCCCGGGGCGATGGGGGCGTCGGTCGGCGCAGCGTGCGCGGCATCGGTCATCT
>JAWSVN010000027.1:0-9443 GCA_033851875.1 Acidimicrobiales bacterium | reverse complement strand
GGCGAACGTCAGCTGGGCGATCAGCGCCATCACCACCGCGGCGGGCAGCAGGTCGGCGAGGACGCGCAAGGTCGGCTGCTTCTCGAGCAGCGATCCGATCGCGAACATGCCGACCAGCCGCTGCCCGGCGGTCCCGAGCGTCAACAGCGCCACCACGGTCCAGGTCATCGGGCCCCTCCCGGCGTCGGGGTGAGCCCGGTCCGGCCGCCGCTGAGGGCGACCGCGACGGCGGCGAGGGCGCTGGCCACGATCGGCACCCCGGCCGGCGCCACGGGGAACAGGGCGAGGCACAACGCCACGCCGCCGATCGCCGAGGCGAGACCATCCCGTCGACGTAGGAGGGGCGCAATGATCGCCAGCAATGCGGCGGGGAACACGACGTCGAAGCCGATCCGGCGGGTGTCGCCCAGGAACTCGCCGGCGACGAGTCCGGCGATCGTCCCGCCGACCCAGCCCCCGACCAGCACCGCCGTGATCCGCCAGTAGGTGCGACGCGCCACGGCCGGGTCGGGCTGTTGCATCATCAGCCCGACGTTGGGGTCGAGGGCCTGGAGCGCAGCGGCGACCTGCTCGGCCCGGCCGACCTGGAGCCGCCCCTTGAGGCTCACCGCCAGGATCCCGAACCGGCTCGCCACCAGCCAGCCGCTGATCACCCCGGCCAGCGTCGAGCCGCCGGCGTCGTCGACCGCCAGGAACGCCAGCGTGCTCGTGGCTGAGTAGACGACGATCGACGCCACCAGGATCACGGCCGCCGAGGTGCCGGACTCGACCAGGGCGACCGCCACCGTCACCCCGAGGGCGAAGAAGGTCGCGGCCATGAACAGCTCGTCGACGAGCTTGGGCGGCGGCGGGGCCCCGGTCGGCGCAGCGTCGGCCGGGGTAGCGCCGGTCGGGGCAGCGCCGGTCGGGACAGCGCTGTCGGGGTCGTCAGCCGCCAACGCGTTCCCCGGGGGTGAAGCGCACCGGCATCGAGGCCGGGCCGCTGATGAAGTTCGACGCCTGCCAGGTCACCGGGCCGACCAGCTCGAGGTCGTCGAGGCGGGCCAGCATCTCGCGCAGCAGTGCCTCGATCTCGAGGCGGGCCAGGTTGGCGCCGAGGCAGAAGTGGGGGCCGCCGCCACCGAAGGCGATGTGGTGCTTGGCGTCGGAGCGGGTGATGTCGAAGCGTTCGGGATCGTCGAACACCTCGGGATCCCGGTTGGCGGCGCCGTAGTACATCACGACCTTCTGGCCCGCCGCGATGTCGACCCCGCCGATCGTGGTGTCGACCGTGGCCGTGCGGCGCATGTGGATCACCGGCGCCACGTACCGCAGCATCTCCTCGACCGCGTTCGGCAGCAGGCCGTCGGGATCGGCCCGCAGGGCGGCGAGCTGGTCGGGGTGACGGAACAGGGCCTCCATGCCGCCGGCGACCAGGTTGCGGGTCGTGTCGCCACCGGCGTCGATCAGCAGCAGGAAGAACAGCATGAAGTCGAGGTGGTCGAGACGGTCGCCGTCGACCTCGGCATTGATGATCGCCGTCGACAGGTCGTCGGCCGGAGCCTCCAGCTTCCCGCCGTAGACCTGCGCGGCGTAGGCGAACATCTCTCCGAGCGCCGCTCGCTGCTCGTCCTCGGGCACGGCGCCCGGCGCGGCGTGGAGCTTCTCGGTGAGGAGGTAGAGCTTGCGGCCGTCGTCGAGAGGAATGCCCATCATCTCGGCGATCACGTAGCTCGGCATCTCACCGGCGAGGTCGCTCACCAGATCGCACTCGCCCCGCTCGATCACCTCGTCGACGATCTGGGTGGCCAACTCGGCCAGACGATCGGCCATCTCCTTCGAGCTGCGAGGCGTGAAGTCCTTGCTGATCAGACGCCGCAACCGGGTGTGGTAGGGCGGGTCGGCCATCAGCATCATCTTGTGGTCGCCGAAGATCGAGCCCTCCTCCGAGGAGGTGTCGGGGTCGGTGATCATGATCGTCGGCTCCGACGAGAACGTCTCGTGATCACGCCCGACCTCGCGCACGTCGGCGTGGCGGGTCACGGCGAAGAAGCCCGGCCCGTCGGGCTCGTCGTGCCAGTGGACGGGCGACGTGCGACGCAGCCTGTCGTAGAGCTCAACGGGATGACCGGCGGCGAACGTGGATGCCGAGAGGAGATCGTCGATGGGTGCGGTGGGAGTGGTGAGGCCGCTCATGCCCCACCCTTGCACCTTCAGGCCGAGGGGAACCAGTCGATCGAGTGACCGGCGACACGGCCGCCGGGTGCATTGGCTCGGCTCAGCGGCGCCGTGCTGGCCGCCGCTGCCACATCGTCACCAGCGGGCGATAGCCCTGACGGGCCCAGAACGGGGTCGACAGCGGGTTGAGTGGGTTGTGGTGGAGGACCGAGGTGCCGATGCCTTGTTCGGCGATGCGGTGGTGGGCCCGAGCGGCGAGCGCCGTCCCGAGCCGGGTCGTGCGGAACGTCGGTTCGACGTAGACCAGACCGAGGTAGCCGGCGCTCTCCACGCCGACGAACGACGTCACCCAATCGCTGGTCGGCGGTGGCGTCACGGTGCACATCCCGACGATCGAGCCAGTCCGTTCCGCCACCCACGCCCAGCCGGGGTGGTGTTCCAGGTCGTGTCGCAGCCTCGGTTCGAGGAGCGCCGACGGATTCGGCCGCTCCGGGATCGAGCCGGTGGCAGCATCGAACCGCTGCAGCGCCGCCCCGAGGCTGGCCATCTGGGGCAGGTCGTCGGCGGTGGCAGCTCGGACCCGCGCGAACCCTACGTGAGGGGGGAGGGCCGAGTCGACGGCTCGTTGCGAGCGGGCAGCGATCACCGACGCAGGCACGAAGCCGCGATCGACGAGCGCCCGGGTCCAGCCCAGATCGTTGGAGGCGACGAGCGCCCGGTCCCACGCGGCCTCGGCGCCGTCGTCGGTCGGCGTCACCGCCGGCAACGCGTCGAGCAGTTCGTCGGCCACCAGTTGCGGCGCGACCACCGATCGAAGGGTCCAGCTGCGGATCCGATTCGGGGCCCACGCCGCCTCGGGCGACATGGGCCCGGTCGACTCGATCCGACGGGTCACCGAGGCCACACAGCGTCCCCGCCGGACGACGGTCGCCACCTCGTCGGTGTCGCCGACCCGCAGCGGCGGCGACGCCGTGAGAGGGTCGAGGCCGGCGAGGCGCGCATGATGGGCGGCGTCGATCTCGATCATGCGTTCGCTGGTCACGCGACCTCGTCCCTGCTCGGTTGGCTCCTCGAAGTGTCGGCGCGTCATCACGCAATCTTCGGGTTCAAGGTCTCCGAATCTCGGGACGGGTGGCGACGCTCGAGGCCGGGAGCGGGTAGGCGACGGCGAGCGCGTCGTCGAGCGGCGCCACCGAGGCGGCCTTCCCCGAGGCGACGGCCCGGTGCGAGAGCTCCTGGCCGAGGGGCGACGCAGGCGCCACCCCCATCACGATGACCAGTCGCGGCTGGGCGCCACCGAAGAGGTCGATCCGGACCGGGGCCGTGCCGTCCCGGCGGGCGCCCTCGACGATCGTGCGCTCCACCAGGTTGACGACGCTCGCCACCAGCGCGTCGAGGCTCTCGGTCTCGGTGGTCGAGGGCCGGACCGTGTCCGCCGGTCGGCACAACCGTCGAATCAGGGCGCCGACGTAGGGCACCGCCAGGAGGCGGGGCTGCACCTCGATCCGGGTGACCAGATCGCCGGGGTCGCTGGCATCGATCAAGGCGTTCATGGCGCGTCGACCACCAGCCGCAGGGTCGGTGGCACCTCGCTGGCACCGACGGAGTGGAGGTAGCCGGTGATCTGCTCGGCGACCGTACGGCGGGCCGGGCCGACCGGGCTGTCGGTGCGGACCCGGCGGGCACCGGTCGCCGGCGGCCCGCTGACGGTCACCACCTCGACCACCGCCACGCCGCCTGCGAGGTCGAGGGTGATCTCGACGACGTCGCCGCCGATGCGATCGAGCAGTTCGGTCACCGCAGCGTCGGTGCGGTCGAGGTCGTCGAGCGACTCGCCGGCGTGGAACAGCACGGTGCCCAGCAGCGCCGCCAGCGACTCGGCGGCCAGTTCGCGCCGACGCGTCGAAGGCACCGCCGACGACGGAGTGGCACGAAGCGGAAAGCGGGTGGCGATGAGCATCGGCGGACGATTCCCTTCGACCGTGGGGAAGACGAGCGTGCGGATGCTCGGCGCCACGGTCCGCCCACCGTAGTCAAGACCTGACCACGTGTGTTGACCGATTGCTCCAGCGGGTCCCTGGTCAGACCGCCCCCAGGTTGTCGCGCAGTTCGGCCACCAGCGCGGCGGTCGACGGCGGCAGGGACCGCACGGTCAGACGGCCGAGGGAGGCGGTGGTCGCCACGAGGACGGCCAGCCACGGTTCGTTGTCGGTCCGGAGCCGCACCTCGGTGCGATCGCGATCCAGCTCACGCACGTCGGCCTCGTACCAACGGAGCCGGTCGGCCACCCGTTCGGCGGCGGCGTCGACCTCGAGGACGGCCTCGTGGACCGGGGCGGTGGCCTTGAGGGCGCCGGCCACGAACGAGGCGGGATCGGTCGGGAGCGGCATGGGTGTGAACCGGACCCCGGCCAGCCGAGGCTCGCGGGCCCGATCGAGCCGGAATGTTCGCCAGTCGTCGCGCCGCACGTCCCAGGCGATCAGGTACCAGCGACGTCCGACGACCACGAGGTGGTGGGGCCGCACGAGACGGCGTGTCTCCGCACCCTTCTTGTCGACGTAGTCGAACCGGACCTCCTCGTGGTCGCGACATCCCTGCGACAGCACGGTGAGGGTGTCGACGGCCACCAACTCCTCGGAGGGTTCGTGGCGGAGGAACTCGACGCTCGTCGACACCGCCTCGACCTGACGGCGGAGTCGGTCGGGGAGGATGCGGTCGAGCTTGGCCAGCACGCGCACGGTGGTCTCCTCGATGCCGCCGATCGCTGCGCCGGCCACGGTCCGCAGTCCGACGGTGAGGGCGACTGCCTCCTCGTCGTCGATCAACAGCGGCGGGAGGTTGGCCCCGGACGCCAACTGGTAGCCGCCCTCGACGCCGGCGTTGGCCTCGACCGGGTAGCCGAGGGTGCGGAGCCGGTCGACGTCGCGTCGGACCGTGCGCTCGCTCACGCCGAGCCGGTCGGCGAGCTCGGCGCCCTTCCAGTGCCGGTGGGTCTGAAGGAGCGACAGCAGCGCCAGGGTGCGAGAGGTCGGGTCGCTCACCGGCCTTCGCCGCTGACCCGGCCGCGCAGCGCGCCGAGGCACAGCCCGCTGCTCAACGCCCCGACGATCACCACGGCGGCGGCCGCTGCCGCGAGATCGGCGGCGTCCCACCCGACCATCGACAGCGAGCGCAGGCCCTCGAGCAGGTAGGTCACCGGGTTGACGGCCGCCACCGTGTCGAGCCAGCCCGACAGCTGCGAGCGGGGCACGTAGGAGGTGGTGAGGAACAGGAACGGGAAGAAGAGCATGAACACCGACTGGACCGCCGCCGGGTTGCCGGTCTTGAGGGCGACGGCGTAGCCGAAGCCGGAGAAGGTCAGGCTCCAGGCGGCGGCGAAGGCGATGAACACCCCGACGCCGAGCAGCCCGGTGGCGAAGCGGACCCCGAGGGCGAACCCGACGACGACGATGGGGACGGTGAGGGCGACCGCCACCGCCATGTCGGCCACCAGGTGACCGAGCAGGATCGCGGTGCGACGGATCGGGGTCATCAGGAGCCGATCGAGGTAGCCGTTCTGGACGTCGGTCACCACGGCGTGGGCCCGCGACACGCCGGTGACGCCGAGGAGGACGGCGGTCGGCATCTGGAAGGCGGTGTAGTCGAAGCCGTCGATCGACGACTGGGTGAGGGTCGAGAACGTGGCGATGTTGACCACGAAGAAGAAGGCGGCGATGAACACCGGCGGCATGACCGCTTCGAGGTCGCGGGGCACGGCTCGCAGGGCTCGGCCGGCCACGGTGGCGACGTCGTGGACGAACCCGGCAGGGCGCGCCCGGATCGTGTCGGCGTGGTCGACGGCGGCGTCGGTCGGGAGGTGGGTGGTGGCGGTCATCGCACGGGCTCCGGTTCGGTCTGGGCTGCTGGTTGGTCGGTGGTTCGTTGGGCTGCGCTGGCTTGGTTGGTGGCGAGGCGGTTGCCGGTGACCTCGAGGAAGACGTCGTCGAGGGTCGGGGTGCGGAGCAACAGGTCGTGCACGGCGATGCCGGCGGCGTCGAGGGCGACGGCGACCGGCCCGATCGTGGCGGCCCCGTTCGGCGTCGACACGATCAGCTCGCGCCCGTGGACCTCGGCGGTCGACGGTTCGAGGGCCACGGCCTCGATCGCCCGTGTCGCGTCGGCCTCGGGGTCGGCGAGGCTGGCGACGACGAGGTCGGTGCCGACCTGCCGCTTGAGGGCGTCGGGGGTGCCCTCGACGGCGAGTCGCCCGCCGTCGATGATGCCGACCCGGTCGGCCAGGGCGTCGGCCTCTTCCAGGTACTGGGTGGTGAGCAGGATCGTCATGCCGAGGGTCCGGTTGAGCCGCTCGACCTCCTGCCAGACCTTGGTCCGCGAGGCCGGGTCGAGGCCGGTGGTCGGCTCGTCGAGGAACAGCACCTCGGGGTTGTGGACCAGGGCGGCCGCCAGGTCGAGTCGGCGGGCCATGCCGCCCGAGTAGGAGCCGATCGGCTGGTCGAGGGCGGCGCCGAGATCGATCAGTTCGCCGAGCTCGGCGAGGCGCCGGTCGACCTCGTTGCGGCGCAACCCGTAGAGCCGGGCCTGGAGACGGAGGAGCTCCCGGCCGGTCTGCTTGGGGTCGAGCGCCGCCTCCTGGAGGGCGACGCCGATGCGGAGCCGCACCAGGTCGGGACGGTCGGCGACATCGTGGCCGGCGACCATCGCCGTGCCGGCGCTCGGGGCGAGCAGGGTGCACAGCATGCGCACCGTCGTCGACTTGCCGGCCCCGTTGGGGCCGAGCAGTCCGTAGATCTCCCCGGTCGCGACCGTGAGGTCGAGACCGTCGACGGCGGTGAACTCGCCGAACCGTCGGCCGAGGTCGCGGGTCTCGATCGCTGGTCGATCGAGTGGTTGGTCTGCTGATCGGTGAGGTGATCGGTGGGGTGACTGCTCCATGCTTGCATCGTCGCACGGGTAGCGGCCACATCCTGTCCGCAACCCATCGGCAACCCTGATCGCCCGCGGCCCGAGGGGGCGGCCGGGCGCCAGTTAGGGTGGACGGCTTGCAGTGGGTCACCTGGGATCAGGCCACGATCGGCGCCATCGTGAGCGTGTGCGTGGCGTTCGCCGCCGCTCGTTGGCGCGCCGCCCACCCCGACGGGCAACGCCATGTCGCCCGCGCCCTCGACGCCGTCATCCCGGCCGCCCGTGAGCTGTCGTTCGTGGCGGCGATCTACGCGATCTGGCGGGTCGCTCGCACCCTCCCGCTCACCCAGGACGAGGGCGCCCTCGAACGGGCCCGCACCCTCGCCCGGATCCAGGACTGGTTCTTCCTCCCGACCGAGCTGTCGATCCAGCAGTGGATCGTCGACCACGAGACCCTCGTCGAGTGGACCGCCGGCTACTACGCCGTCGTCCACGTGCCGTCGCTGATCGCCTTCCTGATCTGGCTCTGGGTCCGCCACCGCGACGACTACCGCCACTGGCGCACCGGACTGGCGCTGTTGACCGCAGCGTGTCTCGTCATCCGGTTCTTCCGGGTGGCTCCGCCCCGCTTCCTGCCCGAACTCGGCTTCGTCGACCTGTCGGAACGGGTGGGCATGAACGTCTACGGTCCGGTCGGCACTGGCGTCTCCGACCAGTTCGCAGCGATGCCGTCGATCCATGTCGGCTGGGCCGCCGTGGTCGCCCTCGGCGTGTTCCGGGTGTCGCCGAGCCGCTGGCGTTGGTTGATCGTGCTGCACCTGCCGGTGACGATGTGGGTCGTCGCCGCCACCGGCCACCACTGGTGGCTCGACGGGATCGTGGCCTTGGTGCTCCTGTGGGCCGGGTTGGCGCTCGACACCCGGCTGCGTCCGGCCCTCGCCGGCGCCGGCCTCGCCGTGCCGGTGTCGGTGTTCGACGGTGCGGCGACCGCTGCGTCGACCGGGGCTGCCGCGCCGGCGCTGGTGCCGGTGCCGGTCAACCCGCCCGCCGAGTCGGGAGTCAGTCGCCGGCCGTGAGCCGAGGCGGCGTCATGCCGTCGTCCACCTCGCCGGCCGCCTCGGCGGGCAGCGGGGGAGGAGGCGGGGTGCCGTCGCCGAACGGGGAACCGCCGAGCGAACCGCGCCCGTGGGGCGTGAGGAGCGGGCGGGTGTCGGGGCCGAGCGGCACGACCCGCGACGGGTTGATCCCGTCGTGCACCCAGTAGTAGTGCTCCTTGATCTGATCGAACCGGATCGTGTCGCCGAACCCCGGGGTCTGGAACAGGTCGCGCAGGTAGCCCCACAGCGCCGGCATCTCGGCGATCTTGTTGCGGTTGGCCTTGAAGTGACCGTGGTAGACGGCGTCGAAGCGGATCAGGGTGGTGAAGAGGCGCACGTCGGCCTCGGTGAGGTGGTCGCCGACCAGGTAGCGCCGGGTCGTCAGCCGCTCCTCGAGCCAGTCGAGTCGGTCGAAGAGCTTGGTGTAGGCCGTGGCGTAGGAGGACTGACTCGACGCGAACCCGGTGGCGTAGACCCCGTTGTTGACGTCGTGGTAGACGAGGTCGGCCACGGTGTCGATCTCGTCGCGGAGGGCCTCGGGGTAGAGGTCGGGGGCGCCGTCGCGATGGTGCGCGGTCCACTCGGTCGAGAAGTCGAGGGTGATCTGGGCGAAGTCGTTGGTGACCAGTTTGCCGCTCGGGACGTCGACGATCGCCGGCACCGTGATCCCCTTGGGGTAGTCGGGGAAGCGGGCGAGGTAGGCGTCCTGGAGGCGGGGGATCCCGAGGACGGGGTCGACGCCGTCGGGGTCGAGGTCGAAGGTCCACGACCGCTCGTCGTGGGTCGGCCCGGCCAGGCCGAGCGAGATCGCCGACTCGAGGCCGAGCAGCCGACGCACGATCAGGGCGCGGTTGGCCCACGGGCAGGCGGCGGCCGCCACCAGGCGGTAGCGGCCCGCCTCGACCGGCCAGCGGGCGTCGACGTCGGCACTGTCCGGGGCGCTGATGGGAGCGCTGCCGGCGGGCAGCGACGGGTCGTCGACGATGCGATCCATGACGTAGTCGGTGTCGCGGTCGTAGCTGCCGGAGTCGTCGGTACCGATGGAGACCATCCTCCGACCGTACCCAGCCGCCTCGCCGCCAATCCGTGACGCCTGCAACGGTTCGGCCGTCCCGTTCGTCGTAGCGGTGATGGGACGGCACACGACACGACGGCACACAACACCGAATCACCTCCCCCGACCGGATGCGCCACGATGGTCACGATGAGCGGCGATCGGCGAGGGCTCACCGAGCTCTTCGACACCGAGTGGGAGGCGATGGTGCGACTCGCCGTGCTGTTGACCGG
>JAWSVN010000193.1:0-14834 GCA_033851875.1 Acidimicrobiales bacterium | reverse complement strand
GCCGGTGGGGTAGACCGGGGGCATGAACGCACCCGCCGTCAACGACAAGATGCCCTACCGCCGCCTCGGCAACACCGGGCTGCAGGTCAGCGCCCTCTCCTTCGGGAGCTGGGTCACCTTCGACACCCAGGTCGACGTCGGCGCCGCCGTCGACTGCATCGGCGCCGCCGGCGAGGCCGGCTGCAACTTCTTCGACAACGCCGAGGCCTACGCCGGCGGCAAGAGCGAGGAGATCATGGGCGCCGCCCTGCGCGAGCTGGGTTGGCCCCGCTGGAGCTACGCCGTCACCACCAAGCTGTTCTGGGGCCTGCACCGGGCGCCCAACATGAGCAACACCCTCAACCGCAAGTACCTGATGCAGGCGATCGACGGGTCGCTCGAACGGTTCGGCCTCGACTTCGTCGACGTCGTCTACTGCCACCGGGCCGACCCCGACACCCCGATCGAGGAGACCGTCTGGGCGATGAGCGACATCATCGCCTCGGGCAAGGCTCACTACTGGGGAACCAGCGAGTGGACGGCGGACGAGATCCGCACCGCCATCGACATCGCCGAACGGCACCACCTGCGGGCCCCGGTCACCGAGCAGAGCCAGTACAACCTGCTCGAGCGTCGTCGGGTCGAGAAGGAGTACGCCCGCCTCCACGCCGACACCGGCTACGGCAACACGATCTGGAGCCCGCTGGCGTCGGGCCTGCTCACCGGCAAGTACGCGGACGGCATCCCCGAGGGATCGCGCGGTGCCCTCGAGGGCTACGAGTGGCTCCAGGGCCAGCTGACCGACGCCGACGTGATCGCCCGGGTCGAGCGCCTCCGCCCGATCGCCGACCGGCTCGGCTGCTCCATGGCCCAGCTCGCTCTCGGCTGGGCGACCCTGCACCCGATGGTGTCGACCGTGATCACCGGCGCGTCGCGCGTCGATCAGGTCCGCCAGAACTTCGAGACCGTCGACCTGCTCCCCGAGCTGACCGACGACGTCAAGGTCGAGATCGAGGCCGCCATCGGAAAGAAGTAGCGGCGGCGCCGGTGGGTCAGCCGAGGTGGCGCTGGAGTTCGAGGGCGACCTCGATCGCCAGCCGGTCCTCGTCGAGGTGGCGGCCGAGCAGCCGCTCGGCCTTCGCCACCCGGTACCCGACCGTGTTCTTGTGGACGTGGAGGAGGCGGGCGGCCTCGGTCGTGCTGCGGTTGGTGGCGAGGTAGCGCCGGACCGTCCGCCGGACCTCGGCGGTGTCGGGGTCGTCCGCGGCCAGGTCGCCCAGGACTCGCCGAGCCCAGTCCCGGCCCTCGCCGGGGACGTCGACGGCCAGGCTGGCGACGGCGACATCCCGGTAGCGGACCAGCCGACCCTCGGCCCCGGCTGGGGCTCGCGTCGCGGCCACGGCCCGGGCCCGCTGGGCCTCACGAAGGGTGCGACGGAAGCCGGCGAGGCCGCGGTCGGGCTCGCCGAGGGCCAGACGGATGTCGGGCCGCTTCGCCAGGCCGGCCTCGAGCCGGGCGTCGTCGACCGCTGGCGGTCGCGGTGACGACACCCACAGCCACGCCGTCTGGTCGTCGACCGGGACGGCGAACGGAGTGAGTTCGGTCGCGGACGCGAGCAGGGCGGCGCCGGTCCGCAAGCGAGTGGCGTCGTCGACGACGCCCGACGGGATCGACACCACGGCGGCGAGATGCCAGTCGCCGAGCGCGACGCCGAGCATCGACGCCGCGGTGCCCTCGTCGAGGTCGGTCCGGTCGAGGACCTCGCGCACCGCGGCCCGTCGGCTGACGTCCTCCCGAGCGTCCCACCGGCGCCGCTCGTCCTCGTAGATGGCGAGCAAGCCGCCGATCACGGTGTCGATGTAGCGGTTGGCGCCAGCGGCGATGGCGCCGACCACCTCGACCGCAGTCTCGGTGTCGAGGCCGCGCTCGCCGACCTCGGTCAGCACCCGTTGGAGGAAGTGGTGTTCGCCGAGTCGGTAGGCGCGCACCAACGCCTCGACCGGCAGATCGTGTTGGGCGAAGCGGCGGGCGTACTCGGCGGCGGCCGGGGGTACCACGACGTGCTCGTGGCCCAGGCGCAGGGTGAGGAGATCGAAGATCGCCGACAGGTTCGAGGCCGTGCTGGCCACCATCAGCTGCCGCAGCGACTCGTCGTGGCGGAGCTCCGGGATGACCCGCTCGAACATCGTCGTCATCGTGTCGACCAGGTCAGCGCCGTCGAGACCCACCGCTTCGGCGACCGACGCCGCTTCGAGCTCGATGCACTGCCGGTCTTCGCCGTCGTCCACGGAGCGAAGCCTAGTGCGAGCGGTTGTGCTCGGAGCACAAGAGTAAGTGTCGGGTCTGTTGTCGCGGCCCATCGATCGCGAGGTTGGGTGTGTCTAGCGTCACTCCGACTCGCCGTTCCCGAAGGAGCCCGACACCTCGATGACCGCCGTTCCCACGCCCGCCTCCCTGCGTCACCTGCCCGAGCGTCGGGCGGCCGATGCCCCCACTGGCGTCTGCCTGGCCGACGACCGACGCTCGCTCGACAACCGGGCCTTCGCCGAGCTGGTCGGGGGAGCGGCCGCCGCGCTGCGGCGGGCCGGGGTGGGGCGGGGCGACATCGTCGCTGCGATGCTCCCCAACCGGCTCGAACTCGTCGTGGCGATGTTCGCGGCGTGGCGACTCGGCGCCGCGCTCACCCCGATCAACCCGGCGCTCACCGAGGCCGAGGCTCGTCATCAGGTCGACGACAGCGGCGCCGAGGCGGTGATCGGCGACGCGGGACATCCGCTGACCACCCTGCCGGTCGACGGTCTGGCGTCGACCGGCGGCGGCCCGGTGACCGTCGCCGGGTCCGAGGGCGCCGACGGCGACCTGGCGTTGGTGATCTACACGAGCGGGACGACGGGTGTCCCCAAGGGCGTGATGCTCGACCACGCCAACCTCGAGGCGATGTGTGCCCAGGTGGTCGCGGGGCTCCGCCTCGGTGCCGACGACCACAGCCTGCTGATCCTGCCCCTGTTCCACGTCAACGGGATCGTCGTGTCGGTGCTCTCGCCGTTGCTGGCCGGTGGTCGCACGACGATCGCCGGTGCCTTCAGCCCGTCGACCTTCTTCGACACGGTCGCCCGGGTCCGGCCCACCTACTTCTCGGCGGTCCCCGCCGTCTACGCGATGCTCAGCGCCCTGCCGGCCGAGGTCGAGCCCGACACCACCTCGCTGCGCCACGCCATCTGCGGCGCCGCCCCGATGCCAGCCGAGCTGATCGAGCGGTTCGAGGCCCGCTACGGCGTCACGATCATCGAGGGCTACGGGCTCTCGGAGGGGACGTGCGCCTCGACGATCAACCCGATCGACGGGCCCCGCAAGCCCGGCACCGTCGGCGTCGCCCTGCCCGGACAGACCGTCGCCGTCATGGCACCCGACGGGACCCTCGTCGACGACGGGTCGCCCGGCGAGGTCGTCATCAACGGTCCGAACGTGATGCGCGGCTACCTCGGCCGGCCCGAGGCCACCGCCGACACCATCGTCGACGGCTGGCTCCACACCGGCGACGTCGGCCGCTTCGACGACGACGGCTACCTCGTGCTGGTCGACCGCATCAAGGACATGATCATCCGCGGCGGTGAGAACCTCTACCCCAAGGAGATCGAGAACGCCCTCCACGCCCATCCGGCGGTGTTGGAGGCGGCCGTCGTCGGAGCCCCCGACCCGGTGCTCGGCGAGGTCCCGGTCGCCCACGTGGCGCTCCGCCCCGGCGAGGAGATCTCGGCGGCCGAGCTGCTCGAGCACTGCTCGGGTCGGCTGGCCCGGATGAAGGTGCCGACCGAGATCGTCGTGGAGGCCGTCCTCCCGAAGAACCCGGTCGGGAAGATCGACAAACCGCTGCTCCGTTCGCAGCACGACTGAGGGGACCACACACCATGGGATTCACCACCGGCGACCTGCCACCGGTCGAGGCCGAGGAGTTCCTGCGCAAACCGCTGATGGAACGCACCCGGATCCTCACCCTGCACTGGGTCGACTACGGCTTCGGCTCGCCGAAGATGCTCCACACCATCTACCTGGTGAAGATCCTCGTGCTCTACATCGGGGCCGGGGTGGCGTTGGCGACCATCACCTCCGACGCCGGCAGTCCGCTCGCCGTGGGTGACTGGTGGGACGAGCCGATCGTGTGGCAGAAGCTGGTCGTGTGGACCGTCTTGCTCGAGGCGTTCGGCGTGGCGGGATCGTGGGGGCCGCTCGCCGGCAAGTTCAAGCCGATGACCGGCAGCTTCCGGTTCTGGGCCCGACCCGGCACGATCCGGCTGCCGCCCTGGAAGGCCGTCCCGCTCACCGCCGGCAACCGCCGGACGTGGGTCGACGCCGCCCTCTACGTCGGGTTCCTCGTCTCCCTGCTCGCCGCCGTCGTCGCACCCGGCCGCTCGACCGACGAGCTCGACCGGCTCGTCGGTTCCACGGCCTTCGGCGGTGACGGCGCCGGCCTGATCCGTCCGTCGCTCCTCGTCGCCCCGATCGTGCTGTGGGTCGTGCTCGGCCTGCGCGACAAGATCGTCTTCCTCGCGGCCCGGGGTGAGCAGTACCTCCCGGCGCTGGTGATGTTCGCCGTCCTCGGGTTCGTCGACATGATCCTCGCCGCCAAGCTGTTGATCGTCGTCGTGTGGGTCGGCGCCGGCGTGTCGAAGATCGGCCACCACTTCACCCAGGTGGTCCCGCCGATGATGTCCAACAGTCCGCTGCTGGTCTCCAAGGCGCTGCGCCGCCGCTTCTATCGCAACGTCCCCGACGACCTGCGGCCGTCCGGCCTCGCGTGGTTCATGGGCCACATCGCCGGCACCGCCGTCGAGATCGCCCTGCCGATCGTGCTGCTGTTCTCGACCAACCGGACCGTGACCGTGCTCGCGGTCGTGTCGATGGTGCTCTTCCACGCCTTCATCTTCACCGCCTTCCCGCTCGCTGTTCCCCTCGAGTGGAACGTGCTGTTCGCCTACCTCACCGTCTTCCTGTTCCTCGGCTACCCGGCCCAGGACGGCTTCTCGATGGCCGATTGGTCGTCGCCGCTGCTCGCCGTCGCCATCCTCGGCGCTCTGGTGTTCTTCCCGATCCTCGGCAACCTGCGGCCCGACCTGGTGTCGTTCCTGCCCTCGATGCGTCAGTACGCCGGCAACTGGGCCTCGGCCCTGTGGTGCATGGCCCCCGGCGTCGAGGAACGGTTCAACACGATGGCGGCCCGCCCGTGCAAGAACCAGTACGACCAACTGATCGCGATGGGTTACGAGCCCGAGGTCGCCGAGATCACGCTCCAGCAGACGATCTCGTGGCGCACGATGCACAGCCAGGCTCGCGGACTGTTCTCCCTCCTCGTGGCGAACGTTCCCGACGTCGACACCCGCACCGTCCGCGAGGCCGAGTTCGCCTGCAATTCGATCATCGGGTTCAACTTCGGCGACGGCCACCTGCACGGCGAGGACCTGATCGCCGCGCTGCAGGAGGAGCTCCAGTTCGCTCCTGGCGAGCTGCTGGTGGTGTGGGTCGAGTCACAGGCCATCCACTCCCGGGTCCAGCACTACAAGGTGATCGACGCCGCGCTCGGCGTGGTGGAACGCGGCACCTGGAACGTGGACGACGCCGTCGCCGAACAGCCGTGGCTGCCCAACGGGCCGATCCCGCTCGACGTCACCTGGCGGCGCGACGGCGGCTGGCCGGTGACGACCGTCGACCTGACCGACACCGTCGGCGCCGACATCGACACGGTTGGGGCCGAGACCGGCGTTCCCGACGACGATGCCGGCGAGCGTCTCCCCGGATGAGAGCCGTCGTCGTCGGCGGCGGGCCCAACGGGCTCGCCGGTGCCGCCGTGTTGGCGCGCGCCGGCCTCGAGGTCACCGTGCTCGAGGCCGCCGACGTCGTCGGGGGCGGCACCCGCAGCGGCGAGGCCATCGTCGACGGGCTGCTTCACGACCATTGCTCGGCCGTGCATCCCCTGGCGGTCGGGTCGCCGCTGTTCGACGAGCTCGACCTCGGCGCCCACGGACTCGTGTGGCGCTACCCCGAGATCGACTGCGCGCACCCCCTCGACGACGGATCGGCCGGCGTCCTGCATCGCTCGGTCGCCGAGACCGTCGCCGGGCTCGGCGACGACGGGGCGGCGTGGCGACGCCTGTTCGAGGACGGCGCCCACGGCTTCGACGAGCTGCGCCACGACGTCCTCGGCCCGCTGGTGCGCGTGCCGAAACACCCGATCTCGCTCGCCCGGTTCGGGATCCCCGCTCTCGCCCCGGCGACCGTGTTGGCCCGCACGTTCCAGCGTCCGCAGACCCGGGCGTTGTGGGCGGGCGTCGCCGCCCACGCCTACACCCGGCTCGACCGTCCGCTGAGCTCGAGCATCGGGCTCGGCATCCTCACCGCCGGCCACCGCTACGGCTGGGCCGTCGCCGAGGGTGGGTCACAACGCATCGCGGATGCCCTCGTGTCGGTCGGCCGTGCCGCCGGTGTCTCGATCGAGACCGGTGTCCGGGTCACCTCTGCGGCCCAGGTCGCCGACGCCGACGTGGTCCTGTGGGATCTCGCGCCGGCGGCCGTCGCCGAGATCCTCGAGGACAGGCTGCCGTCGCGTGCCTCGCGCGCGCTGCGCCGCTTCCGGCGAGGCCCGGGCGCCTGGAAGCTCGACCTCGCCGTCGAGGGCGGGGTGCCGTGGCGCAACGAGGCCGCACGCCGGGCCGGGACCGTCCACGTCGGCGGCACGATCGAGGAGATCGCCGCCGCCGAGGCCGACGTCGTGGCCGGTCGCATGCCCGAGCGTCCCTTCGTGCTCGTCGGCCAGCAGTACCTGGCCGACCCGGGCCGATCGGTGGGCCACGTCCATCCGGTGTGGGCCTACGCCCACGTGCCCCACGGCTACGACCGCGACTGCGAGGCGACGATCTTGGACCAGATCGAACGGTTCGCCCCGGGCTTCCGGGACCGCGTCGTCGGCACCCAGGCGACGCGACCCGGTGACTTCGCGGCGTGGAACCCCAACTTCGTCGGCGGCGACATCCTCACCGGCGCCAAGGACGTGCGACAGCTCGTGTTCGGTCCCCGGATCGGCCGGCACCCCTATGACACCGGGCTCGACGGCCACTACCTGTGCTCGGCCGCAACGCCGCCCGGGCCCGGGGCCCACGGCATGTGCGGCGCACACGCCGCGCGGCGCGCCCTCGCCGCCGAGGGACTCGCTCAGCCGCTTTCCTGAGGCCGCACCGATCTCTGAGGTCGATCTGGAAATCTTGTTAGGTCAGGTTGACAAACCAGGTCAACACCCCATATCTTGTCGTTCGTGCCCACCGGACAGCAGCCACCTCGGTGGGGAAGTTCGAGGGGAGAGAAGGAGACGTCGGCCCGATGCGCGGCCGACGTCGTCATGGTCGAAGAGGAGCTTGCGGCCGTCCGCGCCGACACAGAGCGGAGTCGCTGAGCACCCCAACTCACAGATCTCTCCCCCGAGGGAGCCGTCCATGCTCCGGGTTCAGGGCCCCGGAGCATGGACGGCTTATTGCTTTTCGGGTCGATCGTCGCGACGGGTCTCAGGCCGGGGTGGCGACGAGGACGGGGATCTCGCGGTCGGTGTTCTCCTGGTACTCGGCATAGGGCGCGAACACCGACACCGACCGGTCCCACCATGCGGCCCGCTCGTCGCCGCTGACCTCGCGCACGCGCACCTGGAACGGCTCGGGCCCGTCCTGGAGCCAGATGTTGTCGGGGTCGGCGACCATGTTGTGGTACCAACCCGGGTGTTCCGGCGCGCCCCCCTTGGATGCCACGAACGCCCACTCGCCCTCGTGCTCCACGCGCATCAGCGCGATCTTGCGAATCTTGCCGCTCTTGCGGCCCTTCATCGTGATCACGACGATCGGGATGCCCGTGTCGCGCAGGGTGTTGGCCTCGGTGCCGCCCGACGCTTCGTAGGTGGTGATCTGCTGGCTCACCCAGTCCCACTGGCTGGGCTCGTAGTCACCGTCGAGGGGAATGTTGTCGGTCATGGTGCCAGTATCGCCGCTATTCGCGCGCCAGCTCGGTGGCACCTGCCGCATCGTGGTCGATCGACTGGTCGGGGTCGAGGTCGACCCGCACCTCCAGCAGGCCGCCGGTGAACACGAAGGGGCCGAGGTGGTCGCCCGACCCGTCGTAGTCGGCGACGGTCGTGCCCCGATCGAGCCCGATGTCGAGCCCCGACCACGAGATCATCAGCCAGAAGATGTGGTCGGTCGTCATCGACGCGTCGGGCCGCCCGTCGATCACCAGGGTGCCGGTGCCCTCGGGAAACGGACCGTCGCCGGGGGAGCGCCGCATCGAGAACCCGAGCGACGTCGCCCCGGCCGGGATCGGCCCGTCGGACGTGACGACGTGGTGGTGGCCGCCGATGTTGAGGTCGTGCACGAGGCGGTCGTCGCGCACGAACAGCGAGTAGCCGCTGGTGGCGTCGCCGTGGGCGATCAGCACCCCCTCGGTGCCGGGTTCGAACGGTTCGATCAGCGCGGTGAGGTCGTAGCTGCGGCTCCGCAGGTCGGGGGCGACGTCGGAGGGGAGGTGCCCCATGCCGCGCCGGAACACGAAGCCGGTGCGGTCGCCGTGGAACCGGGCGGCGTTCTCGGCGAAGCGTTCGCCGAACCGGTCATCCAGTGGCAGCACCTGGTGGGCGGCTGCCTCGCTCCACCACCGATCGATCATCGCCGCCAGCCGCTCGGGTTCGGCCTCGGCCAGGTCGTGGCACTCGTTGACGTCGACGTCGAGGTGGTAGAGCTCCCAGCGGTCGTCGTCGAACGCGGTGCCGGGGGCGTGGTAGGCCACCGCCTTCCAGCCGTCGGCCCACAGCCCCCGGTGTCCGAACATCTCGAAGTACTGCACCTCCTTGCCGGTGACGGCGTCGGCGCCGTCCGGGCCGAGGGTGGCGGCGAAGCTCGTGCCCTCGAGCCCGTCGGGTCGGGGCAGCCCGAGCACGTCGAGCACGGTCGGCACCACGTCGGCGACGTGGCAGAACGGGTGGCGCAGCTCGCCGGCGGGCCCGCCCGGCACCCGGATCACGAGCGGGTCACGGATCCCGCCGCCGTGGGTGTTCTGCTTGTAGCGCTTGAGCGGGGTGTTCGACGCCATCGCCCAGCCGTGGGGGAAGTTGGTGTGGGTGTCGGGTCCGCCGATGTCGTCGAGCCGGGCCAGCTTCGCCTCGATCGGTTCGGCCACCATGTTGAACGGCCCCATCGCGTTGACGAACCCGAGGGGCCCGCCCTCCTGGCTGGCGCCGTTGTCGGACAGCACCACGACGATCGTGTCGTCGATGGTGCCGGCCCGCTCGAGGTGATCGACGAGGCGACCGAGGTGGTGGTCGAAGTGGTCGAGCATCGCCCCGTAGGCGCCGGCGAGTCGCCGGAACACGCGGTGTTCGTCGTCGCCGTGGGCATCCCACGCCTGCACCCCGAGGTTGCGGGGCGGCAGCTCGGTGCCCGGCGGCACGATGCCGAGTTCGATCTGGCGGGCCAGTCGACGCTCGCGTTCGACGTCCCAACCGTGGGCGAAGCGCGCCTCGTAGTCGTCGATCAGCGCGCGGGGCGCCTGGTGCGGGGCGTGGCAGGCGCCCGGCGCGAGGAGGAGGAACCACGGCTCGTCGGGGACGGCGGCCTCGTGGTCGGCGAGGAACCGGATCGACTCGTCGACCAGGTCCTCGGTGAGGTGGTAGCCCGACCCGTGGTCGCCGGGAGCGTCGATGTGGCTGTTGTCGCGCACCAGCTCGGGGGAGTACTGGTCGGTCTCGGCGTCGAGGAATCCGTAGAAGCGGTCGAAGCCTCGGCCGAGCGGCCAGCCGTCGAAGGGGCCGGTCGGGCCGGTCTCGGTGGTGCGGGTGGCGTGCCACTTGCCGACCATGTAGGTGCGGTAGCCCTGGGGGCGCAGCAGCTCGGCGATCGTCGGCGCGTCGGCGGCGATCTTGCCCCGGTAGCCGGGGAAGCCGCTGTCGAAGTTGGCCAGGCACCCCATGCCGACCGAGTGGTGGTTGCGGCCGGTGAGCAACGCCGCCCGGGTGGTGGAGCACATCGCCGTGGTGTGGAAGCCGGTGTAGCGGACGCCCTCGGCGGCCAGCCGGTCGATGGTCGGCGTGTCGATCGCCGAGCCGTAGCACCCGAAGTCGGCGAACCCGACGTCGTCGAGCAGGACCACCAGGACGTTGCGGTGTTCGGGCCGACGGGCGGGGCGCGACGGCCACGCCGGGGTCGAGTCGGCGAGCGTCGTGCCGATCGTGGCGCCGCTGGTCTGGTCGTGCGTGGTCCCCATGGCGGCAACGTAGCTTCTCGCCGTTCCCCGCCGCCCGTTACGTTGCTGGCATGCAGCGCTTCGAGACCCTGACCTCCACCCGCACGAGCGAGCGGATCCTCGTGGTCGAACTCGACCGACCCGACGCCCTCAACGCGTTCGACCAGGCGATGGTCGACGAACTGGCCGACGTGTTCCTCGCCGCGGCCGACGACGTCGCCGTCAACGTGCTGGTGCTCACCGGGGCCGGTCGGGCCTTCAGCGCGGGCGCCGATCTCCAGGAGATGGGGGAGGAGCTGCCGCCGGCCCGCCACGGGCTGGTCGGCCTGCTCGACGCCATCATCGACTTCCCGAAGCCGTTCGTGGTGGCGATCAACGGGGTCGGGGCCGGCATCGGCGCGACGATCGCCGGGCTCGCCGACCTCGCCTGGGTCGCGGAGGGGGCCCGCCTGCGGTGTCCGTTCACCGCCCTCGGGGTGACCGCCGAGGTGGCCAGCACCGTCACGTTCCCGGCGCTGATGGGTCATCAGCGGGCGAGCTGGTTCCTGCTGTCGTCGGAGTGGTTCGACGCCGACGAGGTGGTCGCGGCCGGGCTCGCCCTCGACGTCCTGCCCCTCGACGGCTTCCTCGACGCCGTGCTCGACCAGGCCCGGGTGGTGGCGACCAAGCCACAGATCTCGCTCGTGACGACCAAGGGCCTGCTCCAGGATCCCCGCCGGGCCCAACTCAAGTCGGTCGCCCGGGCCGAGGCCGTCGCCCTCGATCGCCTCGTCGGCGGTCCGGCGAACCGGGAGGCCGTCGCCGCCTTCCGCGAACGGCGCGCCCCCGACTTCAGTGCTCTCGACTGACGTGCCATCGACTGCGCCGCTCGGTCACCCCCGCGCGGCGGCCCGGAAGGCGGCGGGGGTGGCGTTGCTGAGCCGGGCGAAGCGTCGGGTGAAGTCGGGCTGGTCGTAGAAGCCGCACCGGATGGCGATCGTGGCCAGGGGTTCGTCGGAGTCGGCCAGGAGGCGCGTGGCGGCCTCGACCCGCACCCGCAGGACGTACTGCGTGGCCGTCACGCCGAAGACCCGCTTCATCCGCGCCTCGAGCTGGGCCTCGCTGCAGCCGGCGATCGCCGCCAGGTCGGCCACCCGGATCGTCTCGGCGAAGTGGGCCTGCACGTGGGCGACGACGCCCTGCAGATCGGCGAGGGCGACGTTCTCGTCCGACGGCGCGTCGAGGTCGCGACTGATCGACACCAGCCCCACCACGGCGCCGGCGTCGTCGCGCACCGGCAGCTTCGTCGTGAGGTACCAACCGAGCCGACCGGTGGTGCGACGGATCAGCTCGAGCTGGTCGTGGAGCGGTTCGCCCGACTCGAACACGGCCCGATCCTGTTCCTCGTAACGCTCGGCCAGCTCGGGCACGAACAGGTCGGTGGCGAGGGCACCGACGACGTCGCGCTTGGAGGCCGTGCCGGTGCGGCGCACGAAGGCGGCGTTCACCGCCTGATAGCGACCGTCGAGCCCCTTGGCGCAGAAGATCACGTCGACGAGGGCCTCCATCAGCCCGAGCAGCTCCCGTTGGCAGGCGAACAGCCCGGCGGTCCCGGAGGGCCCCGGCGGGTGGCTGGGCTCGGCGCTCATCGTGCTCGGGATCGTACAAGACACTCCCGGGGCGGTTCCCTCACGATGCGGACATGACTGCGCTCGACCCCGCCCACCCCGCTACCCGTGTCGACAGTGCGATNNGTGCGATCGACAGTGCGATCGAAGACGCCGTCGCGCTCGTCGAACGGTGGCTGGCGGCCGCCGCCGACCACGAGACCGCCCGGTCGCGCCGCACGATGGCGCAGCTCGAGGGCGTGGTCGTCGACCCGGCCGGGCTCGGCTTCGTGATGGACTTCGTCGACCGGGTCGCCCGCCCCGACGATGACGCCGTGGCCGCGGAGGCCCTGGCGTCGATCGTGGCCCACTCCGACCCCCTGCCCGCGTTCCTGTCGCCGGTCGATCGGGCGCTGCTCCGGGCGGGCGCCGCCCTCGGCCCGCACCTGCCCGCCGTCGTCGTGCCCCTGGCCCGCCGGCGGATGCGGGCGATCGTCGGCCGGCTCGTCGCCCCCGCCGACCCGGTGCGGCTCGCCCGCCACCTCGACGAGCAACGTCGCGACGGCTGGGCGTCGAACGTCAATCTGCTCGGCGAGGCCGTGCTCGGCGACGCGGAGGCCGACCGGCGACGCGACGCCCTGCTCGCCCTGATCGCCGACCCCGAGGTCGACTACGTGTCGGTGAAGCTCTCGAGCGTGGTCGCCCAGCTGCCGCCCTGGGCCCACGACGAGGCCCTCGACGCGGTGGCCGATCGGTTGGCCACCCTGCTCGACGCCGCCGCGGCCACCAGCCCGCCGACCTTCGTCAACGTCGACATGGAGGAGTACCGCGACCTCGAGCTCACCCTCGACGCCTTCGAGCGGGTGCTCGATGATCCGACCCGACGCGGGGTCGAGGCCGGCATCGTGCTCCAGGCCTACCTGCCCGACGCCCTCGGCGCCCTGCAGCGACTGTCGGCGTGGGCCGCCCGCCGGGTGGCGACCGGCGGCGCGCCGATCAAGGTGCGGTTGGTGAAGGGGGCCAACCTGGCGATGGAGCAGACCGAGGCCCAACTCCACGGCTGGCCCCAGGCGCCGTACGGCTCGAAGGCCGAGACCGACGCCAACTACGTGCGCTGCGTCGACTGGGTGCTCAACCCCGAACGCATGGCGGGCCTGCGGATCGGACTCGCCAGCCACAACCTGTTCCACGTCGCCCTCACCCGGTTGCTGGCCGAGCGTCGCGGTGTGCTCGATCGGGTCCAGTTCGAGATGCTGCAGGGCATGGCCGAGGCCCAGGCGGCCGCCGCGGCCGACGACCTCGGCGGGAGCGGTCATCGACCCCTGCTCTACGTGCCGACCGTCGATCCCGACGACTTCGACGTGGCGATCGGCTACCTGTTCCGTCGCCTCGACGAGAACGCCGCCCCCGACCACTTCCTGCGGGCGCTGTTCTCCCTCGCGCCCGACTCGCCGACCTTCGCAGCCGAGGCGACACGGTTCCGCGCCTCGGTGACCGACCGCAATCGTCCGACGATGACGCCGCTCCGTGTCCAGGATCGTCGGGGCCGGGCGGTGCGCGCCTTCGAGCCGGGCGAGCCGTTCCGCAACGAACCCGACACCGATCCCGTGCTGCCGGCCAACCGGGCCTGGCTCGACGCGGTCGGTCGCATCGAGGTGCCCGCCCTCGCCGCCGCCGTGCCGGGCGACGTCGCCGAGATCGATGCCGCAGCGGCCCGGGCCCGCGCCGCCCAGGCCCGCTGGGCCGCCGTGCCGCCGGCGACGCGCCGCCTCGTGCTGCACCGGATCGGCGACGAGCTCGCCGCCCGCCGCGGCCTCCTCGTCGCCACGATGGCGGCCGAGGCCGGCAAGGTGATCGGCGAGGCCGACCCCGAGGTGTCGGAAGCGATCGACTTCGCCCGCTACGACGCCGAACGGGCCGTCGAGCTCGCCCGCCCCGGCCTGCGCTTCGAGCCCCTCGGTCTCGTCGCCGTCGTGCCCCCGTGGAACTTCCCGGTGGCGATCCCCGCCGGCGGCGTGCTCGCCGCCCTGGCCGCCGGCAACGCCGTGCTGTTCAAGCCCGCCCCCGAGACCCGTCGCTGCGCCGAGGTGGTGTACGACGCCGTCGTCGCCGGCCTCGAGACGATCGACGACGTCGACGCCCGCGACCTGGTGGCGTTCGTGCCGACCGACGACGACGCCTGCGGGCGTCGGGTGATCGAGACCGCCGCAGCCGTCGTGCTCACCGGCGCATCGGAGACCGCCGAGCTGTTCCGGTCCTGGAACCCCGAGCTGCGCCTCTTCGCCGAGACGTCGGGCAAGAACGCGTTGGTGATCACGCCGAGCGCGGATCTCGACCTGGCGATCGCCGACCTCGTGCGCTCCGCCTTCGGCCACGCCGGACAGAAGTGCTCGGCGGCGAGCCTGGCGATCTGCGTCGGCGGGGTGGCCCGCTCCGAGCGGTTCCGTCGCCAGCTGGTCGACGCGGTCACGAGCCTCACCGTCGGCGCGGCCGACGACCCGGCCGCCACCGTCGGACCCCTGATCGGCACCCCGAACCCGCGACTGGCCCGGGCCCTCACCCGGCTCGACGCCGGCGAGTCGTGGCTGGTCGAACCCCGCCTCCTCGACGCCGACCACCACCGCTGGACACCGGGCGTGCGGACGGGGGTGCAGCCCGGGTCGTGGTTCGCCCGCACCGAGTGCTTCGGTCCCGTCCTCGGCATCGTCGAGGTCGACACCCTCGACGACGCCATCGCCGTCCAGAACGCGTCGACGTTCGGGCTCACCGGCGGCATCCACTCCCTCGACCCCGACGAGACCGACCGCTGGCTGGCGGCGGCCGAGGTCGGCAACGCCTACGTCAACCGCCACATCACCGGCGCCATCGTGCAGCGTCAACCGTTCGGCGGATGGAAGCGGTCGTCGGTCGGGCCGGGGGCGAAGGCCGGCGGCCCGAACTACGTGGCCCAGCTCGGCACCTGGCACGACGCCGGGCCGGCGGCTGCCCACGACGATGCTGCCC
>JAWSVN010000026.1:0-22571 GCA_033851875.1 Acidimicrobiales bacterium | reverse complement strand
CGAGGTGCCGAGCGCGATCGTGGTCGTCGACTCACCGGTGTTCGACACCGAACCCGAGGTGACCGAGGCCCGCAAGCGGGCCCGCGCGCCCGCCGGGTCCGCCTCGATCCACGCCGACCTCGACGCCGTCGTCGCCCGCTACCGGACGATCCCGCCACAGGCCCGATATCTCGACTTCGTGATCGACCATGTGGCCCGGCGGTCGCTGCGCCAGGTCGAGACGCCCGGCGGCGGGATCGGCTGGCAGTGGAAGTTCGACCCGACGTTCTGGACCGCGATGGGCGGCTCGCCGCGTACCTTCGCCTTGCCCTACCTCGACCAGATCGGCTGCCGGGTGGCGCTGCTGCGCTGCGAGGAGGGGCTCGTCGACGCCGAGATCGGCCGGTTCATGTACGAGCGGATGGGGCGACGGACCCCGGTGGTCGAGCTGCCGACCGCTGGCCATCACCCGATGCTCGACACTCCGCTCGTGCTGATCACGGCGCTGCGCACCCTCTTCGCCGACTGGCGCCACAGCAACCCCCGACCGCCGGCTGTTTAACCCGCCACGATCCTGCAGCGTGTCGTTCTACGCTCGCCAGATGGGTGAGGCCGACACGCGACGTGAGCTGCGGGAGCGCAGCCCCGAGATCGTGCGACGACTCCAAGAGGGGGAGTCGTTCGTCGTGGCCCGGCACGGCGTTCCCGTCGGTGAACTCACGCCACTACGACGCCTCCGGTTCGTGCCTGCGACGTCGATCATCGAGAGCTTCCGGACCGCACCTGCCGTCGATGTCGAGCAGTTCCGAAGCGACCTCGACGCTCTTGTTGACCACGATGCGCCCCGTGGCTGAGCCACGGAGAGAACGCGGAATCCTCGACACCTCGGTCGTGATCGACCCCAGTTCCGGCGACAAGCGTGCCCGTCTGCTGCTGGCACTCGAGCTGCGCACGCGCTCGGCGCACCATCACAGTCCGCTTTGATGCGGAGAGACCCAGGCCGAGTGCCGATCGCGAAGTTCGTCGCACGAGCGAGTGTCCGGAGCAATGACGTCGGCTCCGCCGTCGTAAGGGTGGTAGAGCCAGTCCCAGTCGGCGGCGGCGATGATGACGTCCTGCGTCTACCACTCGGCGACGAGGAGGAGCAGCCCGTCGAGCGTTCCTGGCTGCCAGCCGATCCGGTGAACGTGGAGGTGGGTCCAGTATTCGGTGCCGTCGCACTCGTCGCGCTCCCGCAGGATGCTCTTCCAGAACGAAGCGTTCCCCGTGGCTTGTTGGAGGGATCGCTCGCGTGGCGTCGGTTCCGCCGAGGGAGACCACGAACAGGTGACCACGATCAGATCCTCGTCGGCTGACCCGTTGACCAATTCGTCGATCACGGTGTTGTGGCGTCTGAGCAACTCTTCTCGCTCGGACTCGGATTCCGCGTAGCGCTTCGAATCCGGGAGGCTGTGGAAGCGGACCCACTCCTCGCCGCCACGAAGCTCGTGACCGATCGGCCGTCGGTCGCTCCAGCGCAGCGCCCACGACGCGGACAACGCAGAGGGGCTGAACTCGGACATGTCGTCGATTCTCGCTCATCTGGCGGTCGACAGCGAGGCTCCGGACCGCGGCAGGCCGACGGGCGAGGCATCGTCACCCTCGGCGGCCCTCGATCCCGGCTTTCGACGTGGCGGGCGGGGTCTGGAACGATGCGGGGCATGGAGTTCACCCCCGAACACGACGCCTTCCGGGCGATGGTGCGCGACTACGTCGAACGCGAGATCAACCCCCGGATCCCCGAGTGGGAGGCGGCCGAGATGATGCCGCTGCACGAGATCTTCGCCGACATGGCCAAGCTCGGCATGCTCGGCCTCGAGTACGAGCCGGAGTTCGGCGGCCAGGGCGCCGACCACCTGTTCACCCTGATCCTGGCCGAGGAGTTCGGTCGCTGCGACCACGGCTCGCTGCCGATGGCCCTCGGCGTGCAGGTCGACATGGCCACCCCGTCGCTCGCCCGGTTCGGCACGCCCGAGCAGAAGGAGCAGTTCCTCGCACCCGCCCTGCGGGGCGAGATGGTGGCCTCGATCGCCGTCAGCGAACCCGACGCCGGCTCCGACGTCGCCGCCCTGCGCACCCGCGCGGAGCGCGACGGCGACGAGTGGATCATCAACGGCTCGAAGATGTGGATCACCAACTCGATCCAGGCCGACTGGCTGTGCCTGCTGGCCCGCACCTCCGACGAGGGCGGTTACGCCGGCATGAGCCAGATCATCGTGCCGACCACCGCCCCGGGGTTCAGCGTGTCGAAGAAGCTCGACAAGCTCGGCATGCGGGCATCCGACACCGCCCTGCTCGCCTTCGACGACTGCCGCGTGCCGGTCGCCAACACGATCGGCCAGGTCGGCAAGGGCTTCCAACAGCAGATGGCCCAGTTCGTCGTCGAACGCATGTGGGGCGCCTACTCGGTGGTCGGGGCGTGCGAGCGAGCGATCGAACGCACCGCCGAGTTCCTCACCGAACGCCACGTCTTCGGCGAGCCCCTTCTCTCCAAGCAGTACATCCAGTTCAAGCTGGCCGAGCTCAACGCCGAGATCGACCTGCTCCGCACCTACCACCGCTCGATCGCGGCGGACTACGAGGCCGGGCTCGACACGACCCGCAAGGCCACCATCGCCAAGCTCACCGCCGGCCGGCTCGTCCGCAAGGTCGCTGATGAGTGCCTCCAGTTCCACGGCGGCATGGGATACGTCGAGGAGACCTGGACCGCCCGCTTCCTGCGCGACAACCGCCTCACCAGCATCGGCGGTGGCGCGGACGAGGTCATGCTCCAGGTGCTGGCTCGCATGGACGGGCTGACCGCATGAGCGAGCCCGAAAACACCCAGCCCGAAAGAACAGAGCCACAGGTGCTCGCCACCCTCGGTGACGGCACGGCCGTCGAAGTCGACGGCGACGCCGGTCGCGCCGTGCTCCACTTCACCTGCAAGCCCGAGATGTGCCACTCCGGCGGTGTGGCCCAGGGCGGCTTCGTCACCGGCTGGGTCGACGCCGCGATGGCCCACGCCTGCATCGGCCGCTACACCGACGCCTTCTGGATCGCCACGCTCGAGCTGAAGGTCAGCTTCTTCCGTCCCGCACCGCCCGGGCCGATCGTGGCCGAGGGTTGGATCGAGCGAGCCGGCAAGCAGACCGTCTTCGCCGAAGGGCGGGTGAGTGACGCCGAGGGCAATGTGCTGGCCAAGGCGACCTCGACCATCCGCCTCGTCCCCAACCGCCACCAGGAGGCCGGATCATGACGTCCACACCAACGCCCACGCCAACGATTGCTCCGCCGACGGTCGACCCGGAGCCGTTCATCACCCTCGTGGTCACCCTTCGTCCGACCGACGTCGGCCAGACGCCGTTCGGGTTCCGCCGCGAGGTCTTCTTCGAGGGCACCGCCACGTCGGAGCTGTGGGACGGGGAGTGGTCGGCCAACGGGATCGACCACATCGTGGTCGGCGACGGCGGCGTGGTCCGCATCGACGTGCACGTCAATCTCTGCGGCCCGGACGAGACGGTGGTCTACCGGGGGCACGGGCGCGCCGGCGCCGCCGGCGTGGTCGAGGGAGTGACCTTCGAGACGACGAGCGAACGCCTCGCGGCGCTCAACACCACCGTCGCCGTCGGGCGGGGCACCGTCGACGGCGATCAGCTCACCGTCACGCTCTATCGCATTCAGGTCTGACGCCTCACGGTCTGAGGCACCAGCGTCTGAGTCTCAGACGGCCCCGGTCGGCAGCCCCGTGCCCTTGAGGTGCGGGGTCTCGTTGGCCGTGATGATGCTGCGCAGACCCGCCGAGTTGGCGGCGACGCGGGTGATCGACGTGTAGAGCGGCATGAAGAACCCGGTGCGTTCCCACGGCAGACCGAGGATCGTGGCCGTGTAGCGGGCGATCACCCCGCCGTGGCACACCACCGCCACCGTCTGGCCGCCGTGGCGGTCGATCACGCCCTCGACCCCGCGCATGATCCGGGCGTGGAACGAGTCGAGCGGCTCGAACTCGGGGTTCCAGTCCTTCGTCGCCACGGCGTCGCGCCAGCGCTCGTCGCCGGCCGCCTTGAGCTGCTCGAGCGGGACGTAGAACGTGCCGTCCTTGTCGGCCTCGGCGACGTCGTCCTCGATCCGCAGATCGAGGCCGAGGCGCTCGGCCACCGGCTCGGCGGTCTGGCGTGCCCGGTGCATGGGGCTCGCATAGATGGCCTCCAGCGGCTCGTCGGACAACCACTCGGCCAGGGCCCGGGCCTGGGCATGGCCGGCGTCGTCGAGCTCGGGGTTGGCGTGGCCCTCGGTCGTCAACGGGAGGCCATGGCGGATCAGCAGGAGTTGCACGCCGGGGAACCTAGTGGGTCGCGGCGATGGCGACGAGGTCGACGAGGCGGGCGAGATGGTCGAGACGCTCGCCGGGATCGTCACCCGGCAGGTTGACCCGCAGGGTGTCGATACCGGCCGCGTCGTAGGCCCGGAGCCGAGCGACGATGGCGTCGTCGTCGCCGAGCAGGTTGGTGTGGCTGCCCAGCTCGATCGGCACGGCGGCGGCGGCCCCGTCGCGGTCGCCGTCGGCCCACCGGCGGCGCACCTCGTCGATCGCGTCGCCGAAGCCGAGGCGGGTGAACGCTTGGTTGTAGAAGTTCGTCGACGACGAACCCATCGCCCCGATCGTGAACGCGTACCCATCCGCGTGGCGTCGGGCGACGGCGTCGGGGTCGTCGGTGAATTCGAGGGTGGCGGGCACCGACAGCTCGATGTCGTCGAGGCTGCGTCCTGCTTCGGCGGCGGCTTCGGCGATCGGGTCGAGGTAGATGTCGGCCGACTCCGGGATGAAGCCCGTGCCGATCCAACCGTCGGCCAGCTCTCCGGTGAGTCGAAGGTTGGCGGGGCCGAGGGCGGCGACGTGGATCGGGATCGTGGCCCCGGCCACCGGGGAGCGGAGGGCCTTGCCCTGGCTGTCGGGAAGGGGGAGCTGATACACGGTGCCCTGGTAGGTGAGGCGCTCGCCGGCGGCGATGGCCCGCACGATCTCGATCGTCTCTCGGGTCCGGGTGACCGGGCGATCGAACCGCACCCCGTGCCAGCCCTCCATCACCTGGGGGCCAGAGGTGCCGACGCCGAGCACGAAGCGTCCGTCGGACATCGCCTGGAGGGCCAGGGCCGACATGGCGAGCATGGCGGGGGAGCGGGCGCCGAGCTGCACCACCGCGGAACACAGGCGGAGCCGCTCGGTGATGCCCGCGAGGTAGCCGAGGGGGGTGAGGGCGTCGTACATCCATGCCTCGGGCACCCACACCGAGTCGAGGCCGAGGCGTTCGGCATCGCGGATGAACTCGAGCGAGGCCCGATCGAGCCCGGGCGGGGTGATGCCGATCGCGAGGCGGCTCACGCCGAGTTGCCCGACTCGGCCAGCTCCTTGATGCCGGCCACCGTGCGTTCCATGTTCGCCGACCATTCCGCCAGCCGATTGGCGACGATCTTCTCCTCCTTGTCGGGCATCGCCTCGATCGCCGGGGTGAGGCCGGACGGGCCGGGCCCCATCTCGGCCGTGAACCGCAGGGTCGATCCGTCACCGTTCGGCGCGAGGTCGAAGCCCCAGCGTGCGACCTTGTTGTCGAGGGCGCCGATCGTCCACTCGAAGCGGCGGTCCTCGTCGCACGCGGTGACCGCACACACCACGTCCCACTCCATGTCGGGGTTGGAGCGCTTGTTGTAGCCCCGGAACGTGGCGCCGAGGGCTGGACCGTCATCGATCCACTCGGCCCGCTGGAACTCGTCGGAGAAGCGGGCGGGGGTGCTGATGTCGCTCAGGATCGGCCAGACCGCCGACGGGGGCGCAGCGATGTCGATCTCGACGGAGGCGGTGGGACGTTCCGCGTACTTGACCATCCCGACTTCCTAGCGACGACGGCAGCGTTGCGTCAAGAAACCGAGCAGAACGTCGCACTCGACCGGGGAACTCACGGGGATGTCCCCGATGCGGGGTCGCCCCTGGACGAGGACGATCGCTGCATGCGTGCCCGACCGTTCACCACCCAGCTCGACCCCTCGTCCTGCGGCGACAACCCGACCTTCGTGATCGAGTCGAGGTCGCCGGGGCTCGGATCCTCGTCGTTCGCTGGTTCGCGGCTCTCCACTCTCGCCGCCGACCGCTTCGGGCGGGAGCGGGTCGCGGTCGCCCACGAGGGCCTGTCGGTGGTCGGGGCCGTGTGGGAGCTCCTGCGCTACGTGATCGGCCTCGCCGTGATCGTGCCGTTCCTCGTCCTCAGCCAGACGGAGCCGATGTTCGAGGGGTTCGGCATCCAGGTCGCCGTCATCGCTGGACTGTCGCTGTTGCCGGTCGTGGTCCGCGTGATCCGCGCCGGCCGCAACCTCGCCGAGGTGCTGGCGTCATAGTGCCGCCGACGGTCTCACCGTCGGCAGCCGTTCCCGAGTGGCGAACGAGTAACTCGAGAACGACTGCAGACGACGGGTTGCGATGCCGCGGGGTGTCAGGCTCCAGCCGGGGTCTCGGTGAGGTCGCCGGAGGCCTTCGGTGTCAGGTCGAGCGATGGTCCGTCATCGGCCTCGGCTGCCGCCTTCTTCTTCTTGCCCTTGCCGACCTTCACGATGCCCTGGTGGCTGGCGAGCGAGACGGCCGCCAGGAGGGAGACGCCCTGGAACAGCGGCTGCACCCAGTTGGAGTTCGCCGGCAGGGCCAACTGCAGGCCCTTGATGCCCCAGGCCAGGGCGTAGAGGGCAACGAAGGTGCCCCACACATTGGGGCGGCCCTTGAACTGGGAGGCGCCGAAGAACACCGCGGCGACGGCCGGGAACAGGAAGCCCGGGCCGATCGACGAGTTGTAGTTGCCGACCTTCCAGCCGGCGATGATGCCGGCGAACCCGGCAACGACGGCCGAGGCCACGAGCGACGCCCAGATCAGGCGGTCGGTGCGGAGGCCTGCGAGTCGGGCGGCCTCGGGGTTGCCGCCGGTGGCGAACATGTGGCGACCGAACGGGGTGTGCTCGAACACGTACCAGACGATCAGTGCCAGGGCGAGCAGGTAGTACATGAACAGCGGGATGCCGAACAGCTCGGCCCGACCGATGTTGCGGTAGCCGTCGGAGAACGCCGAAGTGATCGACTGCGATGACACCCGTAGGATCGCTGCGGTCACCACTTGGGAGATGCCCAGCGTGGCGATGAAGCTGTCGACCTTCAGCTTCACCACGAAGAACCCGGCGATGAAGCCCGACAGGGCGCACGCCCCGAGGGCGATCGCCATCGCCGCCAGGTCCGAGGTCTTGTCCGTCGAGGCGAGATGGGCCGACACCACCAACGCCAGCGACATGTTGGCCCCGATGGCCAGATCGAAGGTGCCGGTCGCCAGGGGGATGAGGAAGGCGAGGGCCAGGGTGCCGGTGTAGACGGCGGGGTCGGTCAGCACGAGCTTGAACGACGCCCAGCTCAGGAACGTGCCGCCCTGGGTGGCACCGAAGAAGATCATGAAGGCCGCCCACAGGTACAACGCGCTGTAGCGGTCGAATTTCATCTTGTTGATCATGAGGCCCTCCCGGAGGTCTCGAGCTGTGCAGTTTCGATGCGCTCGGTGGCGATGTGATCGCCCACGAGCGTGGTGGCGACCCGGCCGTCGACCATGACGACGACCCGGTGGCAGAGACGAACGAGTTCGTCGGTGTCGGTGGAGGCGACGAGGACCGCCACACCCGCTCCGGCGGCCTCGTCGACGAGGGCATGGATCTGGTCCTTGGCCCCCACGTCGATGCCTTGGGTCGGCTCGTCGAGCAGGAGGAGTTTCGGTTCGAGGCGCAGTGCCTTGCCGAACATCACCTTCTGCTGGTTGCCGCCGCTGAGGGAGCCGATGAGCGCTTCGGTGCCCGATGTCTTGATCGAGAGGCGGCCGATCCAGTCGTTGGTCTCGCCGACCTCTCCCTTGCGACGCAAGCGACCCTTGAGAAAGTGGCGGCCGACGTCGCAGATCGACAGGTTCTCGCGCACGTTCATCGGGCCAACGGTGCCTCGCAGTCCGCGTTCCGACGGGACGAAGGCCACGCCGGCGGCGATCGCCTGGCGCGGGTTGTAGTTCTCGATCTCGGTGCCGTCGAGCACGAGCGAGCCGTCGTCGCGCGGGGTCTGCCCCGAGATCAGCCCGAGCACGTGTTCGCGTCCAGATCCGGTGATGCCGGCGATGCCGACGATCTCGCCCGGGGCGACGGCGAGGTCGACGCCATGGATGGTGGCGCCGTGGAGGTCGCTGATCGTGAACGAGGGCTCGGCATCGAGCACGGCCTGGGTGGCCGAGCCGGTCTCGATCTTGTGGCCGACCAGCAGCTCGATCATCGACTGGTGATCGAGTTCCGACACCGGCACCGTCGCCACCTTCTCGCCGTCTCGCAGAACGGTCACCCGGTCGGCCAGTTCGAACACCTCGTCGAGGTGGTGGGAGACGTAGAGAATCGAGACGCCACGGGCCTTCAGGCGGTGGATCACCTCGAACAAGCGCTCCACGTCGTCGCCCGGCAGGGTGGCCGTCGGCTCGTCGAGGATCAGGAGATGGGCGCCGTCCTCCCAACCGATGAGGGCGCGGGCGATGGCGATGGCGGTGCGCTGTGACGGGGGGAGGGAGTCGACGGGGGCCTTGATGTCCACACTGGAGAGGCCGAGGCCGTCGAGGGCTTCACGGGTCCGCTTCACTTCGTCGGCCCAGCGGATGCGGTTGCCCGGTCCGGTCTGGTAGCCCGCGGTGAGGGCGATGTTCTCCACGGCGTTCATCGAGCCGATCAGGCCGAGGTCCTGATGCACGAACCGGATGCCGGCCTCGACGGCGGCCGTTCCGTCGCCAAGGGGGAGCGGCTGGTCGCGCACCCAGGCCTCACCCGCCCCCTGGTCGGGCTGGTGGTACCCGGCGAGAACCTTGATCAGCGTCGACTTGCCCGACCCGTTCTGCCCGATCAGGGCATGGACCTCGCCGGCAGCGACGTCGAGGTCGACATCGTCGAGCGCAACCTGGCCTGGAAAGGTTTTTGACAAGTGTTCTATGCGTAGGACGTCGCTCATGGCTCCCCCTCGGATGACTGGCGACTAGCAATGTGAAGTGAGTCTCAATAAAGTACGGGACGCGATCCGACGCGACAAGCGCGGCGGACCAATCCAGGGGGAGAATCCCATATGAGTATGCGAAAGCTCGCGGCGTTGCTTCTGGCGTCCGCACTCGCCATGTCGGCGTGCGGAAGTGACAGCGCCGGCGACGACGCTGCCGAGGAGACCACCGAGTCGACCGAGGAGACCACCGAGTCGACGGAGTCATCCGACGACGGAGCCGATGCCGGCGACGACGACGGCGACATGGAGGAGATGACCGAGGACGAGGGCCTCGCCCGGGCTCAGGAGGCTGTCGCTCAGTTCCAGACGCCCGATCAGCCGATCGGTGTCACGATTCCGCTGTCGGGCACGCCCGAGCCCAAGACCATCGCGTGGCTCGAGTGCGAGCTCGAGTCGTGCCCGTACATCACCACCGGCATGCAGGATGCTGTCGACGCTCTCGGTTGGGAGCTCGTGGTGATCAGCTCCGAGAGCGCCAACCCCGCTCCCTACATGCAGCAGGCGATCGACCAGGGTGTCGACTTCATCGCCAGCTCCGGCCTCGCCCCTGCCCTCTACGAGGAGCAGGCCGCGGCAGCTGCCGAGGCGGGTATCGCGATTCTGTCGGTCTACGACACGACGGCGCCGGACCCCGCCAACTCCAACATCTACACCCAGTTCGGCGACGCCAGCTTCGTCGAGAAGACCGGACCGGTGATGGCGAACTGGGCCGTCGCTGACTCGGAGGGCACGGCCAACATCCTGATCGTGTCGATCCCGGACTTCCCGGTGCTGGTGGCAGAGACCGACGCCTTCAAGGCCGAGCTCGAGGCCAACTGCTCGGGCTGTGAGTACACCGAGCTCAACATCACCATCCCGCAGCTCGTGGGTGGCGAGGTTCCCTCGGCCGTGGCGTCGCAGCTCCAGGCCAACGGCGACATCGACTACGCCTTCTTCTCCTTCGGCTCGCTGCCGTTCGGTGTGACCGAGGCGCTGTCGTCGGCCGGCCTGCTCGATCAGGTGACCGTGTACGGCCAGGACTTCTCCGGCTTCGGTCTCCAGGAGATCGTCGACGGCACGATGGCTTCCTGGGCCGCCAACCCGAAGGGCTACGCCGGTTGGCTGATGGTCGACGCTGCGGCTCGCATCAGTCTCGGCATGGACCTCGAGGAAGAGCGCTCGGCAGCGGCCCTCCCGACGTTCATCGTCGAGGACGCCGCCACGGCGCAGGCGATCCTCGACGACACCGCCGGTGACTGGTACCCCGAGGGCACCGCAGAGGCCTTCAAGGCCCTGTGGGGCGTCGACTGATCGACCCCCGTTGAGACGGTGGCCCGGGGCTTCGGCCCCGGGCCACCGTTGTTTTCCGCCGACCGACCCCGAGCGCGGATCGCGCTCGAGAGAGAACGATTGCCATGAGCTCCGTCCCCGATGTCGACACTCGGATCGCCATCGCCACCCAGCTGTTCGCCGCGTGGAGTTCGGGCGACCCCGACTCCCCTGAGGCGCTGTGGCACCCCGACGGGGTGCTCGACGACGTCGCCAGCGGCCGGTTCGAGGGCTGGCCCGCCATCCGCAACTTCTTCGCGGGCGGCCTCACCCGCACCGGCAACCTGCGGCTCGAGCCCGACAACTTCTGGGCCAACGACGAGGGCCTCGCCGTCCACTACCTGATGAGCGGCGACGTGGTGTTGCCCGAGACGTTCGGCCCGGAGCACGTCGGCCGCCGCTGGTCGGTACCGGTGATGTCCTACCTGCGCTTCGACGGCGAACGCATCGTGTTCGAGGCCGACTTCCACGACAAGGGCTCACGGGCCCGGTCGCTCGGGATCACCAAGTGAGCGCGCCCGTTCCGGCTGCGCCAGACCTCTCCGGCTCGTCGTGTCTCGTGCTCGGCGGCTCGGGTTTCGTCGGCCGCCACATGGTCGACGCCCTTCTCCACGCCGGCGCCGAGGTCGCCGTGCTCAACCGGGGCCGAACCGCCTCGGACCTGCCCGACGACGTCGAGCGGCTCGTCGCCGACCGCACCGACCTGGCCCAGATGGCCGACGCCGTCGGTGGCCGCGACTTCGACCAGGTCTACGACGTGTCGGGCTTCGTGATGGCGGCCGGCGGCACCGACATCGAGGGGCTCGTCGACCTCTTCGACGGTCGGGTCGGCGCGTATGTCTACACCAGCTCGATCATGGCGTATGACCAGTCGTGGGCCGGCGTGTTCCCGTGGCGGGAAGATCAGCCGTCGAACCCCGAAGGGGCGGCCAGCTACGGCGGCTTCAAGGCCGTGGCCGAGGCTGCGATGCTCGAGCGTCACGCTGCCACCGGGTTCCCGGTGTCGGTCGCCCGACCGGCGGCCATCTATGGCCCCGACAACAACATCTTCGACATGGAGACGCCGATGTTCCTGCGCCTGTTGCAGGGGCGGCCGATCCTCGTGCCCCACGGCGGCCTGGTCGTCGGCTCGTATGGCCACGTCGACGACCTGTGCCACACGATGCTGCTGATGGCGACCTCCACCGCCGCGCAGGGCGAGATCTTCAACGTGTCGACCGACTCGGTCGACGTCAACCGCTACATCGCCACGCTCGCCGACGTCGTCGGCGCCGAGCCCGAGATCGTCCTGCTCGACGACGACCTCGCCGACGAGCTGGCGGCCGGCGACGGGCCGTCGGTCTACAGCCACCTCTTCAAGACCCGCCACCACGCGATGATGGAGCTCTCCAAGGTCCCGAGCGTCCTCGGCCACACGCCGCGCTACGACCTTCGAGCCGGCCACCAACACACCTACGAGTGGTTCTGCGACCGGGGTTGGGACCAGCTCGACGCACCACTCGACGACCCGCTGTGGAAGCAGTCCTGGGACTTCGACGCCGAGGCGGCGGTCGCCGAACGGGCCCGGCNNGACCGCCTCTCCGACGCCGAGCTGTGGCGCTGCGTCGTCACCACCGTGCGAGACGTGATCCTGCCCGCCCTCGACGACGACCAGGAGTGGGCCCGAGCCGCGTCGATCCAGCTCGTCGGCCTTGCCCGCTACGCCGAGACGCGCCCCGCCGACCCGGCCGCCGAGCGCACGGCCGAGCTGGCCTCAGCACTGGCAGGCCTGACCGGCAACGCGGCGGTCGCGGCCGCCTGGGACGGATCGCAGGGCGACGAGGCCGTGCAGGCCGCCGTCGGCGCGATCCTCGCCCGAGCGGTCACGGCGCCCGACGGCGACGCCGTCCACACCGCAGCCGCCGTGTTGCGCCCGATCACCGTCGCCCACCTCGACGACGAACTCGCCGTCACCGGAAGTCTCGTCGACGCCTTCCGAGGGCGCCTCCCCGCTCGAGAGGAGACCTCGTGACCGCCAACGCGCCCACCGATCGGCACCAGGCGCTGCAATCGTTTCTGCAGATGCGTCGCGGTAACTCGACGCCGATCGAGATCTTCCGCCGCATCGCCACCGGCAACTCCCGCTCCAACTGGTTCGTTCGCATGGATGACGGTGACCGCTACGTCGTGCGGGTGGAACAGGGCGGCGTGTTCGGCACCTCGAGCGCCGAGGAGTTCGCCTTCATGGGCGCCGCCCAGCGCCTCGGGTGCGCGGTGGCCCCGCCCCGCTGGTTCGAGGCGACCGGCGACGTGCTCGGCGAGCCGTTCTTCGTGATGGACTTCGTCGACGGCGTGGCCGAGGACCGCAACGACCGCTCGATGTCGCCCGAGCTGACCCACGACTTCGTCGGCCGTCTGGCCGAGCTGCACGCCACCGACTGGACCGGCGCCCTCGACGACCTCGGCGACGCCGCGAAGGTGACCCCGGCGGATGCCACGCACGTGCAGATCGACCGCTGGTATCAGCTCTATCGCGCCGAGTCGCTGACGACGATCCCCCTGCTCGAGGAGGGGGCGGCGTGGCTCCATCACCACGCCCCGCCGATGGAGCGCGTGTCGATCGTGCACGGCGACCCCGGGCCCGGCAACTTCGTGCACGACGGTCGCGCCGTGGTCGCCTTCACCGACTGGGAGTTCACCCACCTCGGCGACGCCGCCGAGGACTGGGTCTACCTGGTGACGATGCGCGGGTCGCGCACGATGGCGCCCGGCGAGTGGGCCGCCGTGTTCGATCGGGTGGCCGGGGTGCGGCTCAGCGACGAGCAGATCCGTTTCTGGAGCGCCTTCAACTACTTCAAGGGGGCGTGCGCCAACCTGACGTGCCGCCGGGTGTTCGCCTCGACGAACCCGGCGCCCAACATGGGACTGATCGGTACGGCCCTGCACCAGACGTTCGTGCGAGGCCTCGCCGGCGCGATCGCTTGACCCGTCACCCAGCCTGAACCTGCACGCACTCGTAATGGGCCATGCCCGTCTGGGTGGGGGCGCCGTTGGCGTCGAGGGCCTGGACCAGGGTGAACGACTCGGCCCAGTCGTGGTCGAACTCGAACGAGCGACCCTGGTCGTCGACGATCGTCGTGGGGTGCGATACGTCCCACACCTCGCCCTCGAGGTGTTCCTCGCCTCGGTAGACGCCCTGGCCGAGGCCGTCGTCGAACCCGCCGAAGTAGCCGCCGCCCTGGCAGTAGACCCAACCGAGATCGGTGGCCTCGTAGCGTCGGACCTCGCCCTCGATCGACGTCATCGAGAACCGGCCGGACGCGAGGCGCCGCTGCTCGGGGTCGCGGTAGGTGAGGTCGTGGGCGACCTCGACAACGGGGACCACCCGATCCTCGGTGAGGAAGGCGCCCTTGCCCGACGCGGCGCGGCCGCTCGGATCCTCGAAGAAGAAGCCGGAGTGGTCCGGCAGGTGGAACAGCACCCACTGGCGGAGGCCGGGCGCCCGTCGGTTGGGGGTCGGCGCACCGTAGAGGCGGGGGCCGCCGCGACCGGGTTGGAACCCCCAGGAGTGGTTGCGGAACAGCGAGGTGGTGGCCCGGTGGAGCTCGACGCGCTCGCCGGCGACCTCGACCCAGCCCTCCACCTCGCCGGTCAGCTCGTAGGTGGCTCGTTCGCTGAGGAGGCGACCGTCGAGACGGCGGACCTCGATCGGCCCCATGTAGGGGGCGACACTCGAGTGGCAGGTCAGGTCGAGACGGATGCCGATCTCGTTGTCGTCGAGGACCAGGCGGACCGTGCGCATCGGCTCGACGATCTCGAGCCGCAACGGGCCGGCGCCGAGAGTCTCCATGTCGGGTCGCAGCTTGCGCGAGACCCGCACGTTGTACTGGCGGTCGTCGTGGCGCAGGCACACGAAGCCGTCGAGCACGTCGTTGTTGGCGTAGAGCCGCACGTTGGAGGTGAGGGCGACCCTCCCGGCCTGGTCGGCGACGCAGACGTAGTGGCCGTCGTTCCAACTCGGGTCGCTGCCGGCGACGGCGGCGAAGGTGTCGGTCACCTGGTGGAACGGGTACTCGTCGATGCCGAGCAACATGGTGGTCTCCTCAGACGTCGAGCAGGGGAGCGAGGCGCTCGGGGAACCGGGCCCAGTCGTCGGGCCCGTCGACCTCGGTGGTGAAGCCGGTGTCGACGATGATCTGGGTGAACCCGGCGTCGCGGGCCGACCGTACCGCTTCGGCCATGTCGTCGAGGGAGAGTGGCTCGAGCCCGGGCACCTCGAAGGGCGGCTCGGTGAAGATGCGCTGCATCACCTCGATCGGGGCCGCCCCGTCGGGCCGCAGCCCGTCGATGGTGGCGGCGGTGTCGAGGATCTGTTCGATCGAGCCCGAAGCGGGGTTCCACACGTCGAACAGGGCGGCGGTGCGGCGTAGACCGGCCTCCGACCTCATGCCCGAGAGCAGGGGCGGGTGGGGCGTCTGCAACGGTTTGGGGCTGACGATCGACGGGGGGATCGAGAAGAACTCGCCCTCGAACTCGACCGGGTCGGGTCCCCAGCAGGCCAGGAGTGCCTCGACCAGCTCGTCCATGCGTCGGCCGCGGGTGGAGAACTCGACGTCCATCTGCTCGTGTTCGTCCTTCGACCAGCCGACCGACAGCCCGGCGATCACCCGCCCCTCCGAGAGGTGGTCGAGGGTGGCGAGACGCTGGGCCAATTCGACGGGCCGGTGATATCCGCCGACGAGGATGCCGGTGCCCAGCCGTACCGTTTCCGTCCAGCTCGCCGCCGCGGTGAGCAGCTCGAAGGGGGACAGGGTGGTGCGGTACGCCTCGGGGACCGGCATGCCCGGCCGGGCGGCGTAGGGCGCGGAGGGTTCGAGGGCGAAGAAGAGATGCTCCTGCACCCACAGGGAGTCGAAGCCCAGCGACTCGGCCGACTCGCAGAACCTACGTACCGCCGAGCGGGTGACGTGGTTGCCGAGCTGGGGGAGCGTCAAGCCGACGCCGAACGAGGTGGACACGGCCCGACCCTAGGCGGGACGACTAACTGGGGCAACCGTCAAGTAAGCGCTGCGTGGTGGGTCAAGCGAGGCGGCCGGCGTCGACCGCCAGCGTCGACCCGGTCATGAACGCCGCCAGGTCGCTGGCGGCGAACACGACGACCCGGGCCACGTCGTCGGGGACCCCGACCCGGCCGAGGGGGTTGCCGGCGATGCGGGCGTCGATGTCGACGCCGGCGTCGCGCAGCGGCGCCAGCTCTGCTTGTACCCCGGGGGTGTCGATCACGGTCGGGGCGACGCCGAGCACCCGCACCCCGAGGGGTGCGAACTCGAGCCCGAGGGCCTTGGTGGCCCCGACGGCGGCGTGCTTCGAGGCGACGTAGGCGCTGATCCCGGCGCTGGCCCGGAACCCGGTGGTCGACAGGACGTTGACGACGGCGCCGCCGTCGGGCATGCGTTTTGCCGCCTCCCGTGCGCCGAGGTAGGTGCCGCGAGCGTTCACCGCGAACATCGTGTCGAGGAAGTCGGGGTCGACGTCGGTGGCGGGGCCGGTGGCGCTGGAGATGCCGGCGTTGTTGACCCACACGTCGAGGCGGTCGAATCGCTCGACGGCCAGGTCGGCGATCGCCTCGATCGAGGCCGGGTCGGCGACGTCGAGGTGACTGCCCACCGCGGCCACGCCCCAGCGCTCGGCCGCCTGGGCGGCGCTTCGGCGGGCGCCGTCGGCATCGAGGTCGCCGGCCACGATCGTGGCTCCGGCCTCGGCCAGGCGCTCGACGATCCGAGCGCCGAGACCTCGCGCCGCGCCGGTCACGACGGCGACCCGCCCGTCGAAACGGAACAGGTCGGCGAGGGAGCGGTCGCTGTGGTCCGGGGCGATGATCGGCATGGGCCGATCCTAGGTCGACCCATCGCCCCGCCCCAGCTGTTACTCGAACTCCGTTGCAGTTTCGGCGGCCTCGAGTCGGCGCAACCGGCGCTCAGTCGGTGTAGCGACGGACCCGCACGTTGCGGCCCCGGACGGTCGCTTTCGACATCGCCTTGATCACCCGCTCGGCCTGGTCGGCGGGCACGCCGACGACCGAGAACCGCTCGGTGATCCGGATCGGGCCGATCTGGCGACCGGTCAGCCCCGATTCGTTGGCGACGGCTCCGACGAGGTCGCCGGGCCGCACGTTGGCGGCTCGCCCGGCCCCGATGAAGAGCAGGGCGGTGTCGTCGGTGTTCTTCGACCCCCGCTGGGGGCGGTCGTCGTCGCCGGGCCGGCCTCGCTTCTCGCCTCGGGCACCCTTGTCGAACTTGCCGCCCTTGGTGCCGCGGTCGTCGCGGTCTCGTTTGTTGCGCTCGCGTCGCTCGAGTTCGGCCGACGGCGGGATGTCGGGCTCGTCGACGACGGCGCCGTTCGCCTCGTGGACGAGCTTGATGGCGGCGAGGGCGATCGTGCGGGCGTCGGCCCCACCCTCGAGGAGGGGCGTGAGCACCGGGTCGAACGCCTCGAGCTCTTGGTCGTCGGAATCGGTGATCGCCTCGCGCACGGCTTCGGTCGTCTGTTCGATCTGCTTGGCTCGCAGGTCGGCCACGCTCGGCACCTTGCCGACGGTGATCTTCTTCTTGGTGAGGCGCTCGATGTTGTTGAGCAGGCGCCGCTGCCGGGGCTCGGCCAGGGTGATCGCCGTGCCCTCCCGGCCGGCTCGGCCGACGCGGCCGATCCGGTGGACGTAGGTCTCGGGCGACGACGGGACGTCGTAATTCACCACGTGGGTGAGGCGATCGATGTCGAGGCCTCGGGCGGCGACGTCGGTGGCGATCAGCAGCTCGGAGGTGCCGTCGCGTAGCCGAGCGACGACCCGGTCACGGGTGTTCTGGTCCATGCCGCCATGGAGGCTCTCGGCCCGGTAGTTGCGGCCGTTCATCGTCTCGGTGAGCTGGTCGACCTCGTTGCGGGTCTTGCAGAACACCAGGGCGGCCTGGGGCGACTCCACGTCGAGGATGCGACCGAGGGCCGAGGCCTTGTGGTGGCGGCGCACGAAGTAGACGAGCTGGTCGATCGGGGCGGCGGTGCCGGCCTGCGACTCGCTGGCCTTCACGGCGATGTGGCGGGGGTTCTGCTGGTGCTGGGAGGCGATCGACTTGATGCGAGGCGGCATCGTGGCCGAGAACAGCACGGTCTGGCGGTCGGCCGGCGTGGCGTCGAGGATCTCCTCGAGGTCGTCGGCGAAGCCCATGTCCATCATCTCGTCGGCCTCGTCGAGCACGACGGTGCGGATGGCGTCGAGGGCGAGCGAGCCCCGACGGATGTGGTCGAGCACGCGGCCCGGGGTGCCGACCACGACGTGAGCGCCCCGGTCGAGGGCGCCGAACTGGCGGCCGATCGGCTGACCGCCGTAGATGGCGAGCACCTTCACCCGCTGCTGGCGGCCGTAGCCGTGCATCGCCTCGCTCACCTGCACGGCGAGCTCACGGGTCGGTGCGAGGACGAGGGCGACGGGGATCGGGGCGTCGTCGGGTTCGATGCCGTTGACGATCGGTAGGGCGAACGCCGCGGTCTTGCCGGTGCCCGTGGCCGCCTGGCCGAGCACGTCGTGGCCCTCCATCAGGACCTCGATCGTCTCCCGCTGGATGGGCGTCGGCTCCTCGTATCCGAGGGCAGCCAACGAGGCCAACAGCTCGTCGCGCAAGCCGAGCGCGGCGAACCCGTTGGGCTCGACCGGGGCTGCGTCGGGATTGGTGTCGGTCATGGGGGCTGCTCCTCAGGGCGCGTGCGGGCGCGGCCGCTCGACGCGCAAAGCATCCCACGCTAGCGGCCCTCACACCGCCAACCTCTAGGTCGTCGGCACCCTCGACCCGCAGAACAACACCCGGTCGAGGTCGCGGCGGAGCCGGTGGACATCGCGCACGAAGTCCCTCCGGCGACACCCCGCCCGGCGCAGTGCAGCGCCGTGATCGACGGCGACCACCACGCTGGTGCCCGCCACCAGGGTGTTCCACAGCCCCCTCGCCAGGGCGCGGACGGGGCGCCGCATCGTTCGGAGGTACGCAGGCAGGGTCTCGCCGTGGAAGGCGACGTGGCGCAGCTCGTCATCGTGGATCCGACCGCACACCGCAGCGATCTCGGGGTCGGCGACGCCGTCGCGCAGGGCGCCGTAGTAGCGGATGGCGATCACCTCGGCCACCAGCAAGGTGAGCACCTCGGCCCGCAGCGATCGGCTGCGCCGGACGACGACGAACGCGGCGTCGGTCCAATGGGAGGTCCGGAGCGGATGCCCGAGCGCGTCGAGGACCAGTTCGAGGAGTCGTGCGTGCTCCTGCTCCTCGGCGATGAAGGCCCGGAGGTCGGTCAGATGGTCGGCGCTCACCCCTGCGGCATCGGCCGCCGCGAACAGGTGCTCGCCGGTGCCCGACTCGCCGAGCTGGAAGGTGGCCAGCGACCTCCCGAGCACCCGTCGGGTGTCGTCGTCGAGCGTCGTCCCGCCGAGGCGGACCTCCGCGTGCCGATTCGCCTGCAGTGGTCCGTGGATCCGGGCCCAGCCAGCGCGCTCTCGTTCCGCCGTCGTCAACATGGGGGCGGACCGTAGGGAACGGGCACTCGCCGTGGCCGTCGCTGGGTAGTTCTCCCCGCCGGTGGCCGCCGACTACGATCCGGACATCGTGACGGAGACGGCCGCCGAGCTCGCTGCACCGGCGCGGCGCGGCTACTCGCTTCGGAGCCGCGTCGCCCTCGGCGCGGTTGCGGCCATCGGCTTCGCCCTGTTCACCGCCGTGCTCACGGCGCTGATCGACTCGCCGTTGCTGGTGCGCAAGATCGCTCCCGAGTGGTGGGTGTGGCCGTCGCTCGTGGCCACCTCGGTGCTGGGCGGCGCCCTCGTCACGCTCTCCCTCCCTGTCGACACCGCCGAGATGGCCTCCCGGCTCGACGCAACGGCATCGCTCGACACCGCCGACACGCGTGGCGCCTGGGGAGCGGGACTGAGCTTCCTCGCCGTCGGCTGCCCGGTCTGCAACAAGATCGTCCTGCTCGCCGTCGGCAGCTCGGGCGCGCTGCGCTGGTTCGCGCCGATCCAGCCCTACCTGGCGCTGGCGAGCATCGCGCTCCTGGTGTGGGCCCTCGTCTACCGGCTCCGCAATCGGGACCGCTGCGCGATCTGACGCGTCAGCGGCCCCGCTCCGTCAGAGCGCGAAGCCCCCGAGCTTCGTCTCGAGGTACTCGGTGATGCCCTCACGGCTGCCTTCGCGGCCGAGGCCGGAGTCCTTCATGCCGCCGAACGGGGCGTGGGCCGCCGTCGGGTTGACGTCGTTGATGCCGATGATGCCGAACCGCAGCTGCTCGAAGGCCCGCATCGCCGTCGACAACTCGGTGGAGTAGACGTAGGCGGCGAGGCCGTAGGCGGTGTCGTTGGCCAGGTCGATCACCTGCTCGGGGTCGTCGTAGACGATCACGGGAGCGACCGGTCCGAAGGTCTCCTCCCGGTAGATCACCATCTCGTCGGTCACCCCGGTCAGCAGGGTCGGGGCGAAGAAGTGGCCACGATCGAACGGGTCGTCGGTGAGGCGCGCACCACCGACCGGGGCCGTCGCCCCCTTGGCAACGGCGTCGTCGACCTGTCGCTCGACCTTGGCCACCGCCGCCTCGTTGACCAGAGGCCCGACGGTGACGCCCTCCGCAGTGCCCGGACCGGCCTTCACCCGACCGACTCGCTCGACGAGGGTGTCGGTGAACGCCTCGGCCTGGGAGGTGTGCACGTAGAGCCGGTTGGGGCTGATGCACGCCTGGCCGGAGTTGAGGAACTTGAGCGCGGCGGCGCCCTTGGCGGCCCGCACCGGGTCGGCGTCGGGGAACACGATGAACGGGGCGTGGCCGCCGAGCTCGACCGAGACCCGCTTCATGTTCGACGCTGCCTGGCCGGCCAGCATCTTGCCGACGGCGGTCGACCCGGTGAACGTCAGCTTCGCAACCCGAGGGTCGCTGGTGAACACCTCTCCGATCGGCTTCGGGTCGAGGGCGGTCACCAGGTTGACGGTGCCGGCCGGGAAGCCGGCGTCGTGGAAGATCTCGACGATCGCTCGAGCGCACAGCGGGGTCGCCTCGGCGGCCTTCAACGCGATGGTGCAGCCGGCCGCCAGGGCCGGCCCCATCTTCCGGGTCAGCATCGACATCGGGTAGTTCCACGGCGTGATCGCCGCCACAACGCCGACCGGCTGATGGAGGACCAGGAATCGCTGATCGGGGCGGGCCGAGGGCAGCCACTCGCCGGCGACGCGGGTTGCCTCCTCGGCGAAGAACCTGAGGAAGTCGGCGCCGTAGTTGACCTCGGCTCGCGACGCCCGCAGGGGCTTGCCCTGCTCGGTCGTCATCAGCGCCGCGAGGTCGTCGGCGCGCTCGACCATCAGCTCCCAGGCCCGATAGAGCAGGCGGGCCCGCTCGAACGCGGTGGTCGACGCCCACGCGCCGAAGGCTGCGTCGGCGGCCGCCACGGCGTCGCGGGCATCGTCGGCACCCCCGTCGGGCACGGTTCCGATCACCTCACCCGTGGCGGGGTTGGTCACCTCGAAGCTGGCGCCGCTGCGGGCATCGGTCCACTGGCCGTCGATGTACATGGCCCGAGGATGCCCGCCCGGGCGCTCGGGCGCACGTCAGGCGGCGGCGCCGAGCAGCTGCTCGTAGACCTCGTGGGTGCGTTCGTCGAAGGCGACGAGTCGCACCTCCTCGACCGAGGTGGTGGTCGAGCGCAGCACGTCGAGGGCGACGCGACCGGCGGCCTCGACGGGGTAGCCGAAGATCCCGGTGCTGATCGCCGGGAAGGCGACCGTCTTGGCCCCGACCTCGTCGGCCAGGGCGAGCGAGGTGCGGTAGCACGAGGCCAGTAGCTCGGGTTCGGAGTGTTCGCCGTCGTGCCAGATCGGTCCCACGGTGTGGATCACCCAGTCGGCAGGGAGGGCGAAGCCGGGCGTGACCTTGGCGTCGCCGACGTCGCAGCCATCCAGGGTGCGGCAGTGCTCGACCAGCTCCGGTCCGGCGGCGTCGTGGATGGCGCCGTCGACGCCGCCCCCGCCGAGCAGGGTGGTGTTGGCCGCATTGACGATGGCGTCGACCTCCTGGGTCGTGATGTCACCGAGGATGCTGACGATGCGCACGGGGATGCCTTTCTGTTGCCGGGGAAACCTCTTCGCTGCCAGTCTCGCGTCGCCGGGGCGGAGTCGGCAGGGACTTCGGGCCCAATGATGGCCGGTCCGTGGCCGGCCGGCGGGACGGCCGCGGCCGCTTTGACACTCGTACGGCCCTCAAAATAGGTTGCGACGATGGACGTCGACATGACCCTCGATTCTCGTCTCGACCGGGCCGCCGAGGCCGCCCGCAGTGGGGAGGAGGCCGGCTACGACGCGGTGTGGACCGCCGAGGTGGGCAACGACCCGTTCCTGCCCCTCGCCCTCGCCGCGGCCGCCACCGAGCGGGTCACCCTCGGCACGTCGATCGCCGTCGCGTTCGCTCGCAGTCCGATGACGATGGCCCAGATCGCCTGGGACCTCAATCAGCTGTCGAACGGCCGTTTCGTGCTCGGCCTCGGCAGCCAGATCAAGCCCCACATCACCAAGCGCTACTCGATGCCGTGGAGCGACCCGGCCGCCCGGATGAAGGAACTCATCGAGGCGATGCACGCCATCTGGCACACGTGGTCGACCGGCGACAAGCTCGACTTCCGGGGCGACTACTACACCCACACGATCATGACCCCGATGTTCACGCCCCGGCAGCGTGAGGCGGGCGCCCCCAAGGTGTTCCTCGCCGGCGTCGGACCGCTGATGACCCGGGTCGCCGGCGAGGTGGCCGACGGGTTCCTGGCCCACGGCTTCACCACCGCCGAGTTCCTCCGCGACGTCACCCTGCCCAAGCTCGCCGAGGGCCGGGAGCGCTCCGGGCGTGACGACAAGATCGAGGTCGCCCTGCCCGGGTTCGTGGTGACCGGCGCGACCGAGGAGGAGATGGCGGCCAACGCCAAGCTGACCAAGGAGCGCATCGCCTTCTACGGGTCGACGCCCGCCTACAAGCCGGTGCTCGATCATCACGGTTGGGGCGACCTTCAGCCCGAGCTCAACGCGATGTCGAAGCGAGGGGAGTGGGAGGCGATGGGCACGATCATCGACGACGACGTGCTCGACGGCTTCGCCGTGGTCGCCGAACCCGACCAGCTCGGCAC
>JAWSVN010000025.1:0-18598 GCA_033851875.1 Acidimicrobiales bacterium | reverse complement strand
GCGTGCGCGGCATCGGTCATCTGGTGCTCGGACGGTCGTTCGGCGGCGACCCTCGCCCGCGCCGAGGCGGCGGGCCTGCGAGACGTCGACTCCCTCGACGCGCTGGTGGCGGCCGCCGACGTCATCGTGTCGGTCTGCCCACCGGCGGAGGCCGAACGCGTCGCCGCCGCGGTGGCCGAGCGAGCGTTCGACGGCGTCTACGTCGACGCCAACGCGATCGCCCCCGCCACGACGAGACGGATTGCCGGTCGGTTCGAGCGCTTCGTCGACGGCGGCATCATCGGGCCCCCGGCCGTGCGGCCCGGCACGACGCGGCTCTACCTCGCCGGAACCGACGCCGCCGAGGTCGCCGCCCTGTGGGCCGACGGCCCGCTCGACGCCCGGGTGATGGACGTGCCGCCGTCGTCGGCGATCGGCGCCGCGTCGGCCCTGAAGATGGCGTTCGCCACCTGGACCAAGGTGTCGTCCGCGCTGCTGCTCGACGTGCGGGCCCTCGCCGCCGCCGAAGGCGTCGAGGACGCACTGCTCGCCGAGTGGGCGATCTCGATGCCCGAGGTGATCGAACGGTCCGAGCGGACGGCGGCCGGCGTCGCCCCCAAGGCGTGGCGCTTCGTCGGCGAGATGGAGCAGATGATCGAGACGTTCGCCGACGCCGATCTCCCCGACGGCTTCGCCCGTGGCGCCGCCGACCTCTACGCCCGACTGGTTGACTGCAAGGACGACGAGGGCGTCACGCTCGACCAGGTCGTCGCGGCGATCTCCGGCGCGGCGGGCGTGCCCGCGACCGAGGCCGGTCAGGCGAGCTCGCACTCCTCGTAGCCGAGGCCGGGCGTGAAACCGAGCTCGAGGTAGATCCGCTTGGCCGGCTCGTTGCGGTCGGTGCAGTTCAGGCCGACCGTCGGCGGCTCGAGGCCGGCAGCCTCGGCGTCGTCGTGGAGCGTCGCCAACACTCCCAGGGTGACGGCTCGGCCGAGGCCGCGGCCCCGAGCCGCCGGGGCGACCAGCACACCGCCGATCGCCGCCTCGGTCGGCGTCCGCACATGGGTACCCCCGACCGCCACCAGGCCACCGTCGCCGTCATCGACCCCGACGAACGCACCGTCGTCGAGCATCGCCGGCACGAAGAAGGCAGCCCCGGGATCGGTTGCGTGCAGGTCCGTGATCGCGGCGAGGTCGGCGGGGCCCAGCCGTCGAACCGTGGCCGGCGGTGCGTCGCCCCGGCGACCGAGCGGCCAGTGGTAGCGGTGGTACGTGCGACCCCACACCGTCGCGCGGCCCGCTGACCGCAGCGCCTCGGCGGCTCCGAGAGGTCCGGTGACGAGGCAGCTCGGCAGGTGCGGTGACAGCTCGACGAGGAGGGCGAGCGACCCGTCGGGATCGGCGGTCGACACGGCGTAGACGACGTGGTCGCCGTCGTCGCCCAGGTCGACGAGTCCGACGGCGGCGTCGCCCCGCCGCCACCAGCGCGAGCGGGACCAGTAGGGCTCGGCCAGATCCGCCAGGGCGTAGAGGTGGTCGAATCGGTCCCGCCGGTAGAGCTCGACGAGGTCTTGTCGGGCGCTCTCGTCCCGTGGGTCGATCGGTGCGAGCATCTCCGAAGCCTCGGCCGGTGCGCCGCTCAGAGTCGACCGGCCTCGATCACCCGATCGAGGAACTGGCGGGTCCGGGGGTGCGTGGGGGCCTCGAACAGTTCGGCCGGCGGGGCCGCCTCGAGCACCCGTCCTTCGTGCAGGAAGCAGACCGTGTTGGCGACGTCGCGGGCGAACCCCATCTCGTGGGTGGCGAGCACCATCGTCATGCCGCCGGCCGCCAGCTCACGAATCGTGGCCAGGACCTCGCCGACGAGTTCGGGGTCGAGGGCAGAGGTCACCTCGTCGAGCAGGAGCACCTCGGGGTCGGTCATCAGCGCCCGGACGACGGCGGCCCGCTGGTTCTGACCGCCACTCATCCGGTTCGGATAGGCCCGGGCGTGATCGGCGAGACCGAACCGGGCGAGGAGATCCATCGCCCGCTCCTCGGCCTCGGCCTGGCGGACGCCGTGGGCTCGGCGGGCGCCGAGGGTGACGTTGTCGAGGACGTCGAGGTGGGGGAACAGGTTGTAGCTCTGGAAGACGATGCCGATGCGTCGCCGCACGGCGTCGGTGTCGACGCCCCGGGCGGTGATGTCGTCGCCGTCGAGCAGGATCGTGCCGGCGTCGATCCGGTCGAGGAGGTCGACGCAGCGAAGGATCGTCGACTTGCCGCACCCGCTCGGCCCGATCAGGCAGACGACCTCGTGCTCGTCGACCGTCAGGTCGATGCCGCGCAGGACCTCCACGTCACCGAAGGCCTTGTGGACGTTGCGGAGTTCGAGCTTGGCGGTCATCAGATCTGGGCCTGGGAGCGCTGACGGCGGTAGCGATCGGAGTAGTAGTCGACGAAGCGGGTCATCGGGATGCTGAGGGCGAGGAACAGGAGGGTCGCCACCATGTAGGACGTGTAGTTGAAGGTGCGTGAGGTGTAGATCTGGGCTTCGCGCACCGCCTCGCGAGCACCGAGGACCGACAGCAGCGCCACGTCCTTCTGGAGGCTGACGACGGTGTTCATCAGGGCCGGCACGACGTTGCGGACGGCCTGGGGGAGGATGGCGAAGCGGAGTGCCTGCCATTGTGTGAGGCCGATTGCCCGGGCCGACGATCGCTGCGACTCCGGCACGGCGTCGATGCCCGACCGGTAGATCTCGGCCGTGTAGGCGGCGTAGCTGAGGGTGAGGGCCGTCATGCCCCAGAACGTGGTGCCCCTCGGCAAGCCGGGCAGCTGGAGCGCCGGCAGTCCGAATCCGAGGAGGAGGATCAGCAGGATCAGCGGGATGCCGCGCAGCACGTCGACGAAGATCACGGCGAGGGCCCGGATCGGGAAGAACGCAGGGCCGCGGAGACTTCGCATGATCGCCACCACCAGCGCCAGCACCGGGATGGTGAGCATCGCGATGCCGAAGAACTGGAGGTTGCGCCAGAAGCCGTCGATGACAGCCGGCGCGGCGTCGACGAAGTCGTCGCGGTTGAAGAACTGGTCGCGGACCCGAGGCCAGTTGGGGGAGGAGGCGACCAGCCAGGCCCCGCCGCCGAACACGAGCACGCTCGAGACGACGGCGATCAGGCTGGCCTTGGCCCCCTCCTCACCCCACAGGCGACGCAACGGTCAGGTCCGCTGGCTGCTCAGCTGCCGAGGGTCGGGATCGACCCGCCCTGATTGAGCCACTCGTCCTCGAGTTCGTCGAGGGTGCCGGCGGCATCGAGGGCCGCGAGGGCCTCGTTGACGCACGGCACGAGCGGGCTGCCGTCCTCGAACAGCATGCCGAGCTCCTCGGGGTCGCCGTCCACCGGCAACACGCCCAGGATCGACGCCTCGGGGATCTCGACCGCGGTGATGTAGTAGGCGGTCGGCAGGTCGAACACGATCCCGTCGATCTGGCCGGCATCGAAGGCGGCCTTGGCGGCGGCGTTGTCGTCGAAGACCTGGACCTCGGTGTCGGGGGCGATCACCGTCTCCGCGTAGTCGAGCGAGGTGGTGCCGATGGCGGCGCCGAGGCGGGTCGTCTTCAGATCGGCCAGGGTGGTGGCCGACGCGATCGGCGAGTCGGTGGCACCGATCACGGCCTGCTCGGTCTGGTAGTAGCCGTCGGAGAAGTCGACGACCTCGTCGCGCTCGGCGGTGATCGAGTACTGCTGGATGTTGAAGTCGTACTCCTTCTCGCCGGGGGCGATCGCCTCGTCGAAACCGGTCCGCACCCACTCGACGGTGTCGACGCCGAGCTCGCCGGCCAGGGCGTAGACCACGGCCGACTCGAAGCCCTGGCCGTTGGTCGGGTCGTCATCGACCATCCACGGCTCGAACACCGGCTCGCCGGTGGCGACGGTCAGCACACCCTCGGTCTTCAGCGAAAGGGTGTCGCACGAGTCGGTGGTGTCGCCGGTGTCGTCGGTGCTCTCGGCGGTGTCGTCGGCACCGGCCTCGGTGGTCTCCTCGCTCGAGCCGCACGCGGCGCCGAGCAGTCCGAAGGCCAACAGCAGGGCCCACAGCTTCTTGATCATGTTGTCTCTCCCAATCCAACAGGGTTCAGGGCGATCGCCCATCCGGCGAAGACTACTTCGGCTGGCCGCTCACCTCGGTCGTGGTTTCGTTCGCAACGGCTCGGCGTGACCGATGCCACCGGTAGCGCTACAAACGGGGCATGACCGACGAGCTCCACGTCTCCGCCGACGGGCCCGTGACGACGCTGACCCTGCATCGCCCGGACGCCCTCAACGCCCTCACCCCGACCATGCTCCGCGCCCTCGACGACGCCCTCGCCGCGATCGAGGCCGACCCGTCGGTGCGGGTCGTGATCCTCACCGGCGAGGGCCGGGCGTTCTCCGCCGGCGTCGACCTCAAGGCGCTCGGCGACCGCGAGATCGTCGACGGCGCGGTCGGCGACATCCTCGACATCCCGGCCCGTTCGGTCACCGCCCGCCTGTCGACGATGGACGCCGTCACGATCGCCAAGGTCAACGGCTTCTGCTTCACCGGCGCCCTCGAGCTGGCCCTCGCCTGCGACCTGATGGTGACGGCCGACGAGGCGACCCTGGCCGACACCCACGCCAAGTTCGGCCTCCGCCCCACGTGGGGGATGAGCCAGCGGCTGCCGGCGGCCGTCGGCATCACCAAGGCCCGCGAACTCTCGCTCACCGCCCGCAACGTCAAGGGCGTCGAGGCGGCCGAGATCGGGCTCGCCTGTCGCAGCGTGCCCAGCGACCAACTCGACGCCGAGGTCGACGAGCTGGCCGCCCAGATCGTCGCCAACTGCGGCGCCTCCCTCGTCGCCTACAAGGACCTCTACGCCAAGGCCGACGAGCTCGGCGTCGACGCCGGCCTCGCCTACGAGTACGGCACCCACTACTCGATCCCCGACACCGCCGAGCGGCTGGCCTCGTTCCGATGACCGAGACGGCGGCGGCCAAGGTTGGCGCGGGCGGCACTGTTGACGGCGCGGTCGACAGCCACACCCATCTCCTGCCCGAGCGGCTCGCGTCGAAGATCCGGGCCTTCTTCGACGAGCACCTCGGCGGCCAGCTCGCCTACCCCGACATCGACCCGACCGCCGTGCTCGACCGGCACCACGCCGACGGGGTGGCGATGGTGTGGACCCTGCCCTATGCCCACAAGGCCGGCATGGCCGCCCAGCTCAACGTCGACATCGCCGCCCTCGCCGCCGGGCTCGGCGACCATCCGGTCGAGGTGATCCCGGGCGCCACCGCCCACCCCGACGACCCGGACCCCGGCGGCGACGTCGCACGTGCCCTCGCCGCGGGCGCCGGGGTCGTGAAGCTGCACTGCTCGGTCGGCGACTACGTGGCCACCGACCCCCGCCTCGACGGGGTGTGGGCGGCGGCCGCCGAGGCCGGGGTGCCGGTCGTGGTGCACGCCGGCCACAACGTGTCGGGCAACACCGACGGCGGCGAGGTCGTCGAGGTGGCCCGGGCCGCCGAACGTCACCCCGACACGATCGTGATCGTCGCCCACACCGGCCACCCGGCCACCGACGTGACGATCGAATGGATGGACCGGCTCCCCAACCTGTGGGCCGATCTGACCCCGGTCGTCACCGACCCGGTGACCGTGTCCGACGAGGCGCTCGACCGACTCGCCGACCGATTCCTGTTCGGGTCCGACGCCCCCAACACGGGGGTCGACGTCGCCACCCTCCTCGCCGGCTTGGCAACCCGGAAGCTGCGCTCCGAGGCGATCGCGGGCATCATGGGCGGCAATGCACGCCGACTCACCCCCAGCCGGCGGAACTGATCGTTTCGATCGCGTCGTCGAGGTCGACGGCGTCGTCAATGTGCGCGACGCCGGCGGGCTCCCGATCGCCGACGGCGGCTCGCTGCGACGCTGCCGGCTGTTCCGTTCCGCCAACCTTCACGCCCTCGCCGACCCCGGCGCCCTCGAGGCCCTCGGGATCCGCACCGTCGTCGACCTGCGACGACCCGACGAGTGCGAGCGCGAACCCACCCCCGACCTCGGCCCGATCGAGGTGGTCCTCAACCCGGTGAACATCAAGGCCACCGAGGTCGAGGGCTCGCTCGGGTTGTTGGCCCTCTACGACCGGATCCTCGGCCACCACGGGGCGGAGATCGCGTCGGGCGTCGACGCCGTCGCCGACCGGGTCGCCGGTGGTGTGCTCGTGCACTGCACCGCCGGCAAGGACCGCACCGGGCTGGTGATCGGGTTGATCCAGTCGCTGCTCGGCGTCGACGACGAGCACGTGATCGACGACTTCGCCCTCACCGGCCGCTACGTCCGCGAACTCGTCGAACACCAGAAGCTCGCCCTCCAGTCACGAGGGGTCGACGGGTTGCCCGACGAGTTGTTCGAGGCACCGGCCCCGGTGATGGTCGAGACGTTCGCCCGCCTGCGCGCTGCGAGCGGGTCGATCCCCGAGGCCGCCGCCGACCTCGGGGTGTCCTCGACCTCGGTCGAGCGGCTCCGCGCCGGCCTCACCGGCTGAGGGGCCGGTCTCTGAGCAGGTCAGCCGGACAAACCCTCAGTCAGACAACAGATCAGTCNNGCCAACAGAGCGCCGAACGAGCGGCGGAGATAGTCGAGGAAGGTGTCCGACACCCCCTCGGCTCGGAAGTGCTCGGCCGGTTGGGGCACCTCGAGGGGCGCCCACGTCGGCGACTCGGCCAAGCGGTTCGGCCAATCGTGATGGAGGATCGCCACCCGGCCGAGGAGGACGAAGTCGGCGCCGGCGGCGAGGGCGGCCTCGGCGTCGGCCGGGGTGTGGAGTTTGCCGGCCACCCCGATCGGCACCCGTCGCCCCGACGGGTCGGTGCGGCGCGCCAGGTCGGTGGTGACCTCGACCAGGGAGCGGCCGCTTCCCGGCAGGTCCTCGGGCTCCTTGAAGCAGTCCCACAGCGACAGGTCCATGAAGTCGACCTGGCCCGAGTCGATCAGGGCCTGGGTGATCACCCGCACCTCGTCGATCCGCATGCCGAACCGCTCGGGCGAGAGTCGGACCCCGACGATGAAGTCGGGACCGCACGTCGAACGGATGCCGTCGAGGATCTCGAACAGGATGCGGCTGCGGTTCTCGAGCGAGCCGCCGTAGGCGTCGTCGCGGGTGTTGAGCGTCGGGCTGAGGAAGTGGCATAGGAGGTAGCCGTGGGCGCCATGGAGCTCGACGCCGTCGAACCCGGCCTGCTCGGCCCGGCGGGCGGCGGCGACGAAGTCGCCGATCACCGCCTCGACCTCGGCGGTCGTCATCGCCCGGGCGCCCGTGCTCTCGTGGTCCGACGGGGCCACCGGCGTCGAACCGGTCAGCTCCTCCGGGGCTCGACAGCCCGCGTGCTGGAGTTGGACGAGGCTCACTGCGCCGGCAGCGCGAAGGTCGTTGGCGAGTCGCTCGAGGCCGGGCAGGTGGCGGTCGTCGTGGGCGCCGAGCTGCCCCGGGAAGCCCAGCCCGCCCGGCGACACCGACGCTGCACAGGTCATCACCGTGCCGAAGCCGCCGTCGCCCCGCATCGTCAGCCATCGGTGTTCGTCGTCCGACAGGGTGCCATCCGCGTGGCTCTGGGAGTTGGTGAGCGGGGCCAACATCAGCGAGTTGGCGGCTGCCCGGCCGCGGGGGAAGGTGAGGGGAGCGAAGAGGTCGGTCACGCCCTCACGATGCAGGATCGATCGGTGGTGTGTCGAGCCGGACCGTGACCGTGGTCAGCCCGTCGTCGAAGGTGACGTGCACGTCGCGGGCCATCGCTCGGATGATGGCGAGGCCGCGGCCTCGTTCGGCTTCGGGCGCCGGCATCGGCAGGGCGTCGTCGAAGGCGTCGCCCCGGTTCCGCACGACGAGCTCGAAGCCGGCGTCGTCGAGCCCGATCACGAGCTCGATCGCCACGTCGGGCGCGGCGGCGACGCGCGCGTTGGCCAGCAGTTCGGTGGCGATCAGGGTGGCGTCGGGGGCGAGGTCGTCGAGGTCGTGTCGAGCCAGGAACACGCCGATCACGGCGCGCATCTCCTTGAGATCGACGGCCTCGGGGAGCCACTCGTGCTGTTCCGACAGTCGCTGGGTCGACCCGGCGGTCACGGCCAGGGCGACGACCGCCACGTCGTCGTCGCGGTCGATCGGCAGCACCTCCGCCACCAGCGAGTCGACCAGGACCTTGGCCGATCCGGGGGTGATCGTGGCGAGGCGTTCTTCGAAGGTGGCCTCGGCGTCGATCAGCGAGACGCCCCGGCGTTCGATCAGTCCATCGGTGAACCCGACGAGGGTCGCCTCGGCCGGGAGGGTGATCGTCTCCTGGGTGTAGCCGACGTCGGCCATCGCCCCGAGCAGGGGCTGGCCCGCCGGTCCGACCGGCTGCGCCCCTCTCGCATCGACGAGTCGGGGTTGAGGGTGGCCGGCGTTGGCGAGTGTCACCTGGCGGCGGTCGGGATGGACCAGCCAGTAGGAACAGGTGATCAATCGGGTGCTGCGAGAACGGCGGAGGTAGTGGTTGACCGCAGCCAGCAGCGCCGCCGGCTCGACGCCCTCGAGGGTGAGCGCGCCGACGGCGTGGCGCACGCGGGCCGCGGTGCGGGACGCTTCGAGGTCGTGGCCGACCGCGTCGGCCACGATGATGCCGATGGCGCCGTCGTCGCGCACGACGGCGTCGTAGAGGTCGCCGCCGACCCGCCGGACCCGTGACGGCGGCAGGTAGCGGGCGTGGAGGTCGACGCCCTCGAGTTCGGGCATCGACGACGGGATGATCAGCTGTTCGAGCAGCTGGGCCTGGGAACGCGCCGCGTCGAAGCGGGTGGCGCGGCCGAGCGCCTGGGCGGTCAGCCGACCGAGGGGTTCGATCTCCTCGACGATGGTGTCGTCGTGGTCGAGCGGCGTCGTCCAGCCCAGACCGATCGCCGCCCGCAGATCGGACGCCGGGTCGATGACCGGCATGGCGACGAACGCCTGGAGGCCCATGTGTTCCACGTCCTCGGCCATCAGCGGATAGCGGGCGAGGGCGGCCGGATCGGCCAGCACGATCGGTTCCCCGTCGCCACGCGCCGCCTCGACCATGGGGATCGCCAGGTCGAGGGGGGCGGCGTGCCACGCCTCCATGGTCTCGTCGGCCACGCCGGGACCATGGTGGAAGACCATCGAGTCGTCCTCCACCATGCCGAGGGTGATCATGGCGGCGTCGACGACGGCGGCGCCGTGTTCGATCAGGGCGTCGGCCGTGGCCTGGATGCCAGAGCTCCGATTGGTGGCCGAGGCGACGGCCAACATCGCCTGTTCGAACCGGGCCTTGCGGCGCTGACGTTCGAGGAGCCGCTCGAGCCGGCGCGTGGTGCGGCGGAGGGCGAGCTCGGCCTCGACGGCGTCGGCGAGGTCGCGGAGCACGGCGAGGTCGTCATCGCTCCAGGCGTGCTCGCTCGAGTCGACCACGCACAGGGAGCCCAACACGGCGCCGTCGTCGGCTCGCACCGGCATGCCGGCGTAGGCGCCGATCCCGAAGTGGGAGGTGCCGGGATGATCGAGCCACTCATCGTCGTCGGCCACGTCGTCGACGACGAGGGGTGCGCCGGTCTCGACCACGGTCCGGCAGTAGGACTCGTCGAGGGACGAGCCGGCCGACTGTGGACTGGAGGGGTCGATGCCGACCTGGACGACGAACCGCTGCTCGGTGTTGTCGACGACCGAGAACATGGCGACCGGCGCGCCGATGGCGGCCGCCGCCATGCGGGCGTAGCGCTCGAGGTTGGGATGCTCGCCCCGCAGCAGGCCGCTCCGGCGAACGGCGCGGAGCCGACCGGGATCGTCGACGGCGGGGGAGGGGGCGTCGGGCGGCACGATCGGGCTGCCGTTCAGGGCGCCGTCATCGTCGACCGCAACTGCTCGAGCGTTCGACGAAGCAGACGGGAGACGTGCATCTGAGAGATGCCGACCTGTTCGGCGATCTCCGATTGGGACAGTTCACCGAAGAACCGCAGTTCCAGGATCCTGCGTTCTCGATCGGGCAGGGTGTCGAGGAGGCTCCGGACCGCAACGGCGGCCTCGGTCGCCTCGTAGGCGTCGTCGTCGGAACCCAGCGACGCGCCGAGGGTGAGATCGCCGTCGTCGCCGTTGCCCGTCGGTCGGTCGAGCGACGCCGAGGTATAGGCACTCTGCACGTCGAGGGCTTCGAGGACCTCGTCACTGCTGAGTCCGGTGGCCTCGGCGAGCTGGTCGACGGTTGGCGCTCGGCCGAGGTCGAGCGAGAGTCGTTCGACCGTGCGGCGCACCTCGAGCGAGCGCTCCTGGAGGCTTCGGGGCACCCGCACCGACCAGGTGCGGTCGCGGAAGTAGCGCTTGAGCTCACCGTCGATCGTGCGGCCGGCGAACGTCGAGAACTTCACCCCGAACTCGGGGTCGAAACGCTCGACGGCCTTCACCAGGGCCAGCTGGGCGACCTGGCGGAGGTCGTCGCTTTCGGCGCCACGGTTGCGGTAGCGCTTGGCGAAGAACTCGGCCAGTGGGGCGTAGCTCTCGACCAGTTCGTTCCGGACCTTCTCGGACCGTGTCTCGACGTAGGTGGCGAAGAGGCGGTCCCGCTCCTCCTGCTCGGTCTCCACTAGTGGTCCGCTCTGGTCTTGGTCAGCCGCACCAGCCGGCGCTCGGCATCGGCCTCGGTGACGTAGTCGTCGGTCGTCGCGCCGAGGATGGCGTGCACGATGTCGTCGACGTCGCGGTCGGGCAGCGACGAGCCAGTGCGTTCGGCCTCGAACGCCAGGCCATCGTCGACGGCGCGCAGACGAAGGGTCACCACGCCGCCGGCGTGGTCGTCGCCGAGCAGCCAGGTCACCGACTCGTTGACGGCGAGCCGGAGGTCGTCGAGGTCGTCGACATCGAAGCCGGCGTCGGCGCCGTAGGCGGCTGCGTTGATCCGGCAGATGCGCAGGAACCCGGAACGAGCGGGAAAGCGGACCTCGAGTTCGGCGCCGTCGAGATGGGAGGCCACGTCGTGGCTCTCGCGTTCGGGCGTCGTTCCGGGTTCCAGGGTGGACATCGTTACTCCTCGTGTGCTCGCCGCAGTCTAGGGATCACGTTGCGAACGTGTCCCCGATGCGGGTGACCCGTCGGTGCGTCAGCCCCGCCCGGCGGCGGTGATCTTCTGGAGCTCGTGGTCGAGGTCGTCACCGGTGTCGAGGTGGGACCGGACGAACCACTGCTGCATCTCGAGGTCGGCGGTCTGGCCGATGAGCAGGTCCTCGGTGATCGGGTCGACGTCGCCGACGGTCTCGATCGCGCCACGGTGATCGCCGATGACACCGGCGTAGACGTCGTCGAGGGCGGCGAGGTGGCGCTGGACGTTGGCCCGACCCACGGGGTAGTCGTCCCAGTCACGGGTGGCGACGACGTTGCCCGAGTTGCCGTTGGGAACGCCGCCGAGGATGGCGATGCGTTCGGCGACGGCGTCGGTCATCTCACGGACGGCGTCGACGTGGGTGTCGAGCATCTCGTGGACGGCGACGAAGTTGGTGCCGACCACGTTCCAGTGGACGTGCTTGAGGACGAGCTGGAGGTCGATGAGGCCGGTCAGGCGGCTGGCGAGGGCGTCGATGGTGGTGGAGGCGGCGTCGGTGCTGAGGCCGGGAACGGAACGGGGGGCCATGGCAATCTCCTTGCGGTGGTCGTTGGGTACGGAGTTCGGTGTTCCCGATCGGCGGAGCCCCAAACCCGCCGAGCGCGAAACCTGTCGCCCGTTTCGTCGACGGTGAGCCGGGTACGGACGCGGCCATGACGATGCACGTGATGGACACCCAACAGGACGCAATCGCCGAGCTCCGGGATGGCGGCTTCGACCACGACGCCTGGATCGACGTCGACGGCACCGTGGTCGTCGCATCGTTCGAGCGGTCGGGAGCCGAGCATCGGGAGGCTCGAGAGCACTGCCCGCCCGACGGGCTCGTGATCGAGGAGACCTACCGGTTCGAGGGCGCGTCGAATCCCGACGACGAGTCGATGGTGCTCGGTGTCGTGACCCCGGACGGACACCGCGCCGTGCTCGACGTGCCGTACGGCGCCGACATCAGCGGCGAACAGGCCGACGCGGTCCGGGCGATGCTGATCTCGCGCTGACACACGGTGTTGACGGCGCGCCGAGGCGCGGTGCAGTTCCCGCGCTGGCGACGCGGCTGGTCAGGTCGGGGTGACGAGGATGCGCTCGGCGGTGAAGGCGCTGAGGCCCACGATCGTGCCGCCGACGTCGACCGTCGTCGTGCCGTCGGGCGAGGCGGCGATCACGGTCGCCGGCGTGCCCGGAGTGATGTCGTTCTCCTCGAGGAACTCCAACAGGCCCGGGGTGAACTCCAGCTCCTCGGGAATCCGGGTGATCGTCGCCTTCGCCCCGGGCGGGATCGTCGACAGCGCCGACATCTCCGGTTCGACGTAGCTCGACCCGGGGATCGGGTTGCCGTGAGGGCAGGTGGTCGGGTCGTCGAGCCGATCGACGATCGCCTCCTCGACCTTGGGGCTGATGACGTGCTCCCACTTGCCGGCCTCGTGGTGCGCCTCGGCCCACGACAGCCCGAGGATGTCGGTGAGGAAACGCTCCGCCAGTCGGTGTCGGCGCACCATCGTCGTGGCCAGCTCGCGGCCCTGCTTGGTGAGCACGATCTCGTTGTCGACCACGTCGACCAAGCCCTCGTCGGCGAGCCGGCGAATCATCTCGGACACCGCCGGGCGCGAAACCTCCAGCCGTTCGGCGATGCGGGCCTGGATGACGCGCACCCCGTCCTCGTGGAGTTCGAAGATGGTCTCGCAGTACTCCTCGAACGCTGGATGATGCTCAGGCGAGACGTACGCGGTCATGGCTGACAGTCTACCGCTCGCGGCCCGCCCGCTCTCTTCGAACGACGAGAAGGTGGGGTGCCGCACCGACCGAGTTTCACGCCGGGCCTTCGCGTCGGATGCGCTCGACCTCGGTCATCGCATCGCGGAGCCGGTCGATCCAGTCGCTCTGGTGTCGCCCGACCTGATCGACGCACCACGCCAGGGCTTCCGAGCGCGACCGCGCCACCCCGGCGTCGATGAGGGTGTCGAGCACGGCCCTCTCCTCGAACCGCAGCCGGGTCATCACCGGCACCGCCGCATGGGTGAAGCGGGCGTGCAGTTCGCCGTAGTGCACCTCCCAGGTGACGTGACGCTGCCAGCGAGCCTGGGCGACCTCGGCGATCGCCATGCGGCGCTCGCGGGTGGCCTCTCGGAAGGCCTGCACCACCACGTGGGGCTCGGCGGTGCCGGCCGCGTCCCGTTCGAGGACCGTGAGCTGCCCTGCCACGACGATCTCGTCGCGGTCCGCGGTCACGGCGGGCGGCTCGCTGAACCAGTCGTCGGGCAATTGTTCGTCGAACCAACGAGCGCACTCGCTCAGGACGCAATCGGGTGGCTTCGCCATGGTGGTCTCCGGGACGTGGCGGGCAGAACGTGGCCTGAGCGGGAACAAATCGTTCGCTCGACGGTGTTGGAGTCTACACGTAATTCCGTAATCACGTATGTTCGTGAAGTGCAGGAGCTTCCCATGTCCGACCGTTCGACCCCCACCACCGAACACCAGAACCAAGTGCGCCAGACGCCCGTCATCCCCCTCCACGACGGCGTGGTCTTCCCCGACACCGTCATCACCGTCACCCTTCAGTCGCCCGAAGCCCTCGCCGCCGTCGACGGCCCGGTCGACGAGGTGTTGCTGGTCCCGCGATTCGGCGACGACCGGGGCCAGCGCTACGCCCGCGTCGGGGTGTTGGCGACCGTCGAGGACCGGCGAAGCACGCCCGACGGGAGCCCGGCCCTCACCCTCAAGGCGGTGCAGCGGGCGCGGGTCGGTGTCGGGGTGATCGGGGTCGGTGCCGGCCTGTGGGTGGAAGCCGAACCGATCGACGACGAGTGGGTCGACGGCGAGATCGACGACATCGTGGCGACCCTGGCCGGCGAGTACCGCGCCACCGCCGAGATCCTGCTCGAGAAGATCGGCGGTCGGCAGCTCCGGCACCTCCTGCGCGACGTCGACCGACCCGGGGCGTTGGCCGACTCGATCGCCCACTGGCCCGAACTGAGCTTCGAACGACGCGTCGAGCTGCTCGAGGCCGTCGACGTCGGCGACCGTCTGCGCTTGGCCCTCGGCTGGCTCCGCGAAGCGTTGGCCGCGGTCGAGCTTCGCGAGCGCATCCAGAACGACGTGGCCGAAGGCCTCGAGAAGCAGCAGCGCGAGGCCCTGCTCCGCCGACAGATGGACGCGATCCGCAGCGAGCTCGACGACGGTGACGACGACGCGATCGCCGGCTACCGATCGCGCCTCGATGCTGCGATCGCCGAGATGCCCGAGGCCACGTCGACCGCGATCTCGAAGGAGATCGACCGGCTCGAACGCACCGGCAACGAGTCGATGGAGGCCAACTGGATCCGCACCTGGCTCGACACGGTCTTCGAGCTGCCGTGGGGCGAGCGCAGGCAAGAGTCGCTCGACCTCACGGGAGCTCGCACGGTGCTCGACCGCGACCACACCGGTCTCGACGAGGTGAAGGACCGGTTGATCGAATTCCTGGCGATCCGCAAGCTGCGAGCCGATCGGGCAGAGCGCGCCGGCGAGACCGACGAGGCCGGCTCGGCCGACGGCCCCACCCGTCGCCGGCGGGGCGGCGTGATCCTGTCGCTCGTCGGCCCGCCCGGGGTCGGCAAGACCTCGCTCGGCGAGTCGATCGCCGAGGCGCTGGGTCGCGACTTCGTGCGGGTGTCGCTCGGCGGCGTGCGCGACGAGGCCGAGATCCGGGGCCACCGACGCACCTACGTCGGGGCGCGTCCGGGCCGTCTGGTGCGGGCGCTCAGCGAGGCCGGTTCGATGAACCCCGTCGTGTTGCTCGACGAGGTCGACAAGGTCGGCGGCGACTGGCGAGGCGACCCGTCGGCCGCCCTGCTCGAGGTGCTCGACCCGGCCCAGAACCACTCGTTTCGCGACCACTACCTCGAGTTCGAGCTCGACCTGTCCGACGTCGTGTTCGTCGCCACCGCCAACGTGCTCGACACGATCCCCGGGCCCCTCCTCGACCGCATGGACGTGATCACCCTCGACGGCTACTCGGCCGCCGAGAAGGCCGCGATCGCTCGCGACCACCTCCTGCCTCGGCTGCAGCGCGACAACGCCCTCGACGACAACGAGGTCGTGATCACCGACGCCGCCATCGAACACATCACGGCCGACTACACCCGCGAGGCCGGCGTCCGACGCCTCGAGCGACTCCTCGACAAGGCGCTGCGCAAGTCGGCGACCCGTATCGCCGTCGGCGACGCGACCGCCCCGGTGGTGGTCGACGTCGACGACCTCCGCGACCTACTCGGCCGGGCCCAGGTCGAGGAGCCGGCGGCCGAGCGACTCGACCGGCCCGGTGTGGCCGCCGGGCTCGCGGTCACCGGGGCCGGCGGCGATGTGCTCTTCGTCGAGACCGCCCTCGTCGACGGTGAGGGTGAGCCGATCCTGACCGGTCAGCTCGGTGACGTGATGAAGGAGTCGGCGGTGATCGCTCGGTCCCTCGTCGCCGGACGCGCCGCCGAGCTCGGGGTGGAGGTGCCGGCCGGCAAGCGGCTCCACGTCCACTTCCCGGCCGGTGCGGTTCCCAAGGACGGGCCGTCGGCCGGCATCACGATGACGACGGCGCTGGTCAGCCTGCTCACCGGGCGTCAGGTGCGGTCCGACGTCGGCATGACCGGCGAGGTGACGCTGCAGGGTCGGGTGCTGCCGATCGGCGGCGTGAAGCAGAAGCTGCTCGCCGCCCACCGGGGCGGGCTGCGGACGGTGATCATCCCGGCGGCCAACGCCGAGGACCTCGACGATGTCCCCAGCGAGGTGCTCGAACACCTCGACGTCCACCCCGTCGCCGACATCGACCAGGTCCTCGCCCTCGCCCTCACCCCCGCCTGACACCTCACCCTCACGCCCCTACCCCTCACCCCAAACCCACCACGGGTCCCCGGCATTGGGTCGATGACACGGTCTCCCGCGCCATGTCATCGACCCAATCCGCGCAGGTCGCGGCCGCGCCGAACGTTGGGTCGTCGTGGTGTCGCCAGGGTCCGTCTGATCGACCCAATCCCTTGAAGGCAGCCTGGGCGAAATTCGGTGGCGGTGAGGGCGCGGGGCGCGTAGCGTGCGGTCGGTGACGGGATTCCGTCGCTCACCGGCCAGCAAGGGAGGAAGCACGATGACTGTCGAAGCGCCTTCCCGTTGCGGTCGCGCCCCATCGTTCGGGGCCTGAGCAGCGTCACCTCGGCGTGACGGCGACCGCTGTCGTTCGTCCGTTCGCCCGTCCGTCCGATCCTGCGTCGCTACCCGTTCCCGGGGAGGGCGCCGATGGCGGGCACCCCACCCGAGGTGTCACCCACCATGTCCGACGCGTCCCCGCGTCCCCGTCCCACCTGGCTCGTCGACGAGCCGTTCACCGACGTCGAACTCGGCGTCCTCAAGCAGGGCAAGGAGGCCCAGGTCGACCTCGTCGAACGCACCGGCGTCGACGGCCGATCGTGTCTGATCGCGCGCAAGCGCTACCTACCAAGGCAGGTGAAGGAGAAGGGCGCCCTCGAAGCCCTCGGCGTGCAGCGGGCCTCGACGTTCCGCCACGACGTCCAGTACCGAGAAGGCCGGCAGTTCCGCAAGAGCCGCGACCGCCGGGCCGTGGAGCTCGGCACCACCTACGGCAAACGCCTGATGCAGGACCGCTGGACCGGTCACGAGCACGAGGTGATGGGCACCCTGTGGGCCGCCGGGCTCCCGGTTCCCTACCCGATCGACTACGCCGAGGACGTCTTCGACCTCGAGTATCTCGGCGACCTCGACGCCGCCGCGCCCCAGCTCCACGCCGCCCGCCTCGACGCCGACGACCTCGCTTCGGCGTTCGACCAACTCGTCGACGGCCTGCGGATCATGGTGCGGGCCGGGTGGGTCCACGCCGACCTGTCGGCCTACAACCTGTTGTGGTGGCGCGGGGAGCTGTGGTTCATCGACTTCCCCCAGGCGATCGACCTGGCCGCCAACCCCCAGGGGCTCAACCTGTTGCACCACGACGTGGAGAACATCTGCGCGTGGTTCGCCCGCCGACGCCACCCCTGCGATGCCGAGGCGGTCTTCGCCGATCTGCTCGTCGAGTTGTGAGAGCGCCCGCGCCGGTCGTCAGCTGACCGGCACCGGGCCGAGCGACTCGTCGACGGCCAGGCCCTCGAGCACGAGGACCACCTGGCCGAGACAGTCGATGACGGCCACGTCGTGCGCGCCGCGAGCGACATCAAAGGTCACCGACTGTCCAGGGTCGAGCAGGTCGGCGAGGTCGTTGGTGCCGAACGAGGACGCGCCCGCCGGGGTGGTGGCGATCACGCACAGCGGCTCGTCGCTGGTGTTGACGAACGTGACGGGCAGCACGTCCCGATTCGGGCCGACGTAGATCGCTTCGCTGAAGACCGGTTCGCCGTCGATGTCCCAGCGGGCTTCGAGGCGGCCGGGCGGCAGCGGGGCGCTGCCGTTGCCGTAGCAACCGAAGAACTCGCCGACGGACTCGCCCTGGTTGGTGCCCGACGCGACGTCGCCCGGCCCGGTCACCCCGTCGATCGACCACACGAGGTCGAACGTCGCGCCCCGCGGCACGTTCTCGTAGACCCACGTGAGGCAGACCTGGGTGGTGGCCTCGGAACCGGAGATGATCGGATCGACCGGGAACCCGTCGTCGTCGACGCCGAGGGCCCAGACCGCGCTGTGGGCGAACGGACGGTCGCTGCTCGACGGCTCGCCTCGGCGAGGTTCGCCGATCGGGATCGGCGATGCGGTGCGAGCCTGCTCGAGGAGGGGGAGTGCGAACTCGATGGGCCGCACCCCGTTGAGGAAGCCGCCGGTGGGCACGCACGAGTCGTCGCCGTCGAGATCGCCGTCGCCGTCGGAGTCGGCGAGGAACCGGCAGTCGACCACCGCGCCCGAGCCGGCGCCGACCTGGGTGGGGATGCCGACGATGCGCCCGTCGGCGTCGGCCGCCAACCCGCCGCTGTTGCCGCCGGCGATCGTGGCGTCGGTCTTGATCCATGAGCGGGCCCCGCCCTCGGCGGTGTCGACGAACCCGCTCACGGCGCCGGTGGTGGCGGTGATCGTGTCGCCGCCGATGCCGGGGAAACCGAGGATGCGGAGCTCGTCGCCGAGCTGGACGGCATCGGCGGCGCCGAGCGGCACGGTCGGGAAGTCGGGTAGCGGCGATCCGTCGACCGATCGGGCGATGCGGATGACGGCGAGGTCGAGCTCGGGTGAGTCGGCCAGCAGGTCGGCCTCGAAGGCGAGGTCGGGCACGGCATCGGCCTGGTCGACGACCGCGACTCCGATCGTGTCGTGCGGGCAGACGGCGGACTGGGCGATCACGTGGCTGTTGGTCAGGACGAGGCCGTCGCTGCTCACGATCGATCCGCTCCCGGTGCAGACCGGGGTGCCGTCGAGGAGGAGCTGGATCTGGACCACCCGACGGGCGAGGTCCTCGGTCGACAGCGTGAGCTCGGTCTCGTCACCGCTCGGGCTGTCGCCTGTGTCGGTGCCAGAGCCAGAGCCAG
>JAWSVN010000192.1:0-5364 GCA_033851875.1 Acidimicrobiales bacterium | reverse complement strand
TCGATCGCAGCGGCCTGCACCTCCTCCGACGCGGCGCCACCGGCCGCCACGACGACCTCGACGGCGACGACCGCCCCCTCCACGACCACGTCCACGGCCGCACCGACGACCACGACGACCGAGGCGACGACGACCACGATCCCGGTCGCGGAACTGATCGCCTCGCTCCCGACACCGAGCGACTCATCCGAACTCGCCAGCGCGCTGAGCGAGGCCGAGCTGGCGATCCGCGACCCGGCGCTCGACGACGACACCGCACGGGCATGGGGCGGTCGCCTCCAGCTGCTCTACCGCACCCTGTCGGCCAACCGTGAGTGGGCCGACGAGGTGGTCGCCGCAGTCGACCCGGCCATCGCCGACGACGTCGCCGACAACTGGTTGGCCCGCACCCACCTGTCGTCGCTCGTCACGAGCACCTCGCTCTCCCCGACCCTGCCAGCATGGCGGATCCGAGAGCCACTCCCGATCGACGAGCTGCTCGTCGCCTACGACGCGGCCGAAGCCGCGACCGGGGTGCCGTGGTCGCTGTTGGCGGCGGTCCATCTCGTCGAGACCCGGATGGGCCGCATCGAGGGACTGTCGACCGCCGGGGCCGTCGGCCCGATGCAGTTCCTGCCGTCGACCTGGGAGGCGTGCTGCGAGGGCGATCCGACGATCGACGCCGACGCCATCATGGGCGCCGCCGTCTACCTCCGTGCCTCGGGTGCCCCCGACGATCTCGACCGAGCGATCTTCGCCTACAACCACTCGACCGACTACGTCGAGGCGATCAAGGCCTACGCCCGGGTGATGGAACGGAACCGCCTCGCCTACCGCGGCTACCACGCGTTCGAGGTCTACTTCCTCAGCGCGGCGGGCCTGGTCGTGCTCGAGCCCGGTTACCTCGAACCCGAAGCCGTCGACGCCGCCGAGTGGATCGTCGCCCACCCGGACGCCCTCATCGACTGACCGCCCCGCGGTCGGCCGAACGAGCTCGGATCAGGCGAGCTCGGAGACCTGGGCCAACACCACCGGCTCGGGCTGACCATCCCACGTGGCCGTGAGGCGCATCGAGCCGGCCTCACCGACGGCGGGCCGGCGCCACGTCTGAATCTCGAAGGCGTCGTTGCAGAGCACGACGACCTCGGCCTGCGCCGTGCCGTCGACGACCTCGAAGCCGTCGAGCGGGACCCGCTCCTGCCCCCACCCACCGCCGCTGATACGAACTGGCGCCGGCGCCACGTACCACCGGCCGTCGAACTCGGCCATGCCGAGCGCCTCGCCCTGCCCGGTCATCGTGACCGCGGCGAGCATCGTGAGGTAGGTCGGATCGGTCAATCCGTCGTACACCCACCGCGTCCCGAGCACCGTGTGTTCGGTCGTGCTGACCAACACCGCCCCCTCACGCTCCAGCGGAGCGCCGCGGTAGGTGAACGGGACTTGGTAGAACGCATCGCCGGCGGCGACGAGGAAGGTCTCGAGTCCCACCTCGTGGGCCGGATCGTCGAAGCGGAACGCCCCGATCACCTCGAGGGGCACGTCGGGCCCGGGACCCCACGGCTGGGCCGGAAGCCAGCTCGTGATCATCTCGTCCTTCGTGGGGGTGACGGTGGCGACGTGGTAAAGGGCCATGCCCGAAACGTAGTCGGCCCCGCCGTCTCGCCACTCTGGCGACGCTCAGTCCCACATGTGGGACTGAGCGTCACGAGCGTGCGGGGCGGCCGTGAGGGGGATCGGACGGGTCGGGAAGCTGGCGGACGCTGAGTACCTCGGCGGTCACCGAGGTGAGGTGGGTCAGGACGCCGTGGAGGTGGGACGCGTCGCGGACGTCGCCAACCAGGCGGGTCGTGTCGGCATCGAGCTCCACGACGAAGTCGTCGAGCAGGGGTCGCAGCAGGCGTTCGCCAACACGGCCCCGGAGGACGATCTCATAGGTGGAGGGCGCTTTCATGCCCTCACCTTCCTCCCTGTCGGGGCGGCCGGTCATCGCACCGAGGAGGATCTCACCCGGGTGAGATGCCCCTCGGTTGGGCGACCGCCGAATGAGGCCGTTCTAGGGTTGGGCAGCGTGGAGAAACGGTCGGCACTCGCCCTCGTACGCACCAAACTCAGCGCGCCGACACCCCCGGCCAACCTCGTCGACCGGGCCCGGCTCGGCGGCGCCCTCGACGCCGCGGTCGACGACCCCAACCAGCGGCTCGTGCTCGTCAGCGCTCCGGCCGGCTCCGGCAAGTCGACGCTCGTGTCGGCCTGGCTCGGCGGACGCGACGGCGCCAGCGGCTGGTTCCAGGTCGACGAGACCGACCGCGACCCCGCTCGGTTCTGGACCTACGTCGTGGCGGCGTTGGGTGCAGCCCTGCCCGCCCTGCCCGAGAAGGTGGCGCCCGCCGTCGTCGCCGCCGGTCACGACGTCGACCCCCTCCTCGCAGCGATCGTCGACGAGGTCCAGTCGCTCGACGAACCGGTGGTGCTCGTCATCGACGACTACCACCTGCTCGGCTCGGAACGGATCGACCACGCCCTCGAACGGCTCGTCGACCTGGCGCCGACCAACCTCCGCCTCGTCGTCCTCACCCGGCTCGACCCGTCGTTGCGCCTCTCCCGGCTCCGGGTGAGCGGCGCATTGACCGAGGTGCGGGCCTCGGATCTGCGCTTCTCGAGCGACGAGGCCGCCTCGCTCCTCGCCGACCGGACCGCGAGCCCTGTCGACGCCCGCCACGTGGCCGCATTGTGCGAACGCACCGAGGGGTGGGCGGCCGGCCTCGTCCTGGCCGGACTGTCGCTCGCCGGCGCAGCGGACCGCGACGCCTTCGTCGACGACTTCCAGGGCGACGACCGACTCGTGGTCGACTACCTCAGTGAGGAGTTCCTCGCCGGGGTGCCCGACGCCGAGCGCGACCGGCTGTTGCGGACCTCCGTGCTCGAACGGATGACCGGCCCGTTGGTCGACGCCGTCTGCGGTGGCGACGGCGGTGCGTCGTGGCTGCGTGCCACGGCCGATGCCAACCAGCTCTTGATCGGTCTCGATCGGACCGGCCACTGGTTCCGCTACCACCACCTCCTGCGGGACCTGCTCCGGCTCGAGGCGTCGGAACGCTTGGCCGACGAGCTGCCCGACCTCCACCGACGAGCCGGTGAGTGGCACCGCAAGGGCGGTGAACTCCATGGCGCCGTCGAGCACTTCCTCCAAGCCGAGGCGTTGGACGACGCGGCCGACCTGATCGCCAACAAGGCGACGCAGCTGCTCAACGGCGGCCATCTCGACACCGTTCTCCACCAGCTCGACCGGCTCGGCCCCTTCGTCGAGGAACACGCCGGCTGTTGCATCGTGCGGGGCTGGACGACCTTCTTCGCCGGCCGGTTCAGCGAGGCCGAAGAGTGGTTGGAACGAGCCCGCCGACACAACGCACCCGAGGACGTCGGGCTGATCGCCGGGCTCGGGACGATGGTCTGTCTCGCCCGGGGCGACGTCGCCGGGGCCGTGGCGATCTCCGACCAGAGCCCACTACCACGCGATCCGACCCACGCAATGGTGCTCGGGACCGTCTCGGTGTGGGCCGGCCGCCACGATGCCGCCCGCATCGAGATCGCCCGAGCGATCGAGCTGGCCGACGCTGCCCCCGACGATTACGCCCGGGCCGTGACGCCCGGCTACCTCGCGCTGGTCGAGCTCGAGGGCGGCAACGTCGACGCCGCCCGCCGGTCCGCCGAGGCGGGCCGGGACGAAGCCGAGCGACGGGGTATCCCCGAGGCACCGCAGATGGGGATCGCCTACGCCGTGCTCGCCCGCTGCAACGAAGGGCCCGAGGCGATCGACCTCGCCCGCCACGCGGCCGACGTCGCTCGGCGGGTCCCCCAGCAGGTGTCGCTCGCCTACGTGCTGGCGTCAGCCGGCGACGTCCTGTGCGCCGAGGCCGCGCGCGACGCGGGCCGCCCAACGAACGGCGATGCCGACTCGCTCGCAGCCGAGGGGCGTGCCCTGTTGGCCGAGGCCCGCACGGTCATCGACCGGTCTCCCGACCCCGGACTGGCCGGCACGTATCTCGCTCGGGTCGAGGGGCGTCACGGTGTGGCGGCCGCGCCGGTGGCGACGACGCTGATCGAGGAGCTGACCGAGCGGGAGCTCGCCGTCCTGCGCTACTTCCCGTCCGCGTTGTCGCAGCGCGACATCGCCGGCGAGCTCTACGTGTCGCTCAACACGGTGAAGACCCACGCCAAGGCCATCTACCGAAAGCTCGGGGTCGGCGACCGCAAGGCCGCCGTGCAAGCGGCTCGGGACCTCGGCCTGCTCTGAGGCCTCCGCGTCATGGGGTCCCGAGATCCACGGCGATCGACGCCAGCACCGCAGCGAACTCGGCGGGGCGGCTGACCATCGGCCAGTGGCCGGTCTCGAGATCGACGAAGGAGACGTTGCGGGCGGCGGCGAGTTCGGGGATCCCGCCGGACGCGATCCACTCCTTGGCGTCGTCGGGCCCGTATTCGGGGCACACGACGACGGTCGGCACGTCGTAGCGGCGGTCGTCGGTGAGTGACATCTCGGCCTCGGCGACCCCACCCGCCACCGGCACGGCCATCGTTTCGATAGCGGCCCGGGCGGCGTCGTCGAGGTCGTCGCTGTCGGGGCCGGCGAAGGGCTCCCAACCGGGGAACGCCATCACGCCGTCGACGACCGGGAAGAAGTCGGCGTAGACCGCTCCCGTTGGCGAGGGGAAGCCGCCGACCAGCGCCACGCCGGCGATGTCGGTCGGTCGTCGATCGGCGACCAGCCAGGCGAGGTTCGATGCCGCGGAGTGGCCGACGACGAGGGGTCGGGTGAGCCTGTCGACGACGTCGAGCACCGCGGCGAGCTGATCGTCGAGGGTGGCCCCGGCGTCGGCGTCATCGACGCCGGGGAGCGACACGAGGCGCACGTGATGGCCGGCGGCGATCAGCGCATCGGCGGTGGGGTCCCAGACCTCCATCGGGAGCCAGAGGCCCGGAAGCAAGACGATGTCCATGCCCGAACGCTACGGCGGCGCACTGACAATCGAATGACTGACATTCGAGTGGCTGACGATCGAGCGACGGTCACCCGGCAGCAGTGAACCGATGCCAGCCGCCGCCGAGGTCGCCCTGCAGGTTGTCGGCGCTCAGGGCCTCGACGTCGTCGAGCATGTCGGGGCCCGAGGGGAGGAAGACGAACCCGGCGGCGTCGGCGCCGAACCCCTGCGAGTCGTAGAACACGACGACGTCGCCCTCACGACAGATCCGCTCGATCGTGTACGAACCAACGCTCCCGCCGTCGCCGCACACCGTGCGACCCGACGCGTCGCTCTCGGCGAGCGCCGCGGCCTCGTCGAAGGCTGCCCGATCCCGATCGAACCGGAGCTGGAGCGGCACTCGGAG
>JAWSVN010000191.1:24312-29804 GCA_033851875.1 Acidimicrobiales bacterium | reverse complement strand
CCGCCGACCGCGTTCTTCGAATACTCGTGCCACGCCAACGCGGCTGGCGACGAGATCTTGCGGGCGCTCTGCACCACGCCACCCTCGAAGATCCAGTAGGCGCCCCACACCCCCGGCCAGTCGCGCGTCGAGGCCACCTCGGAGTGGACGACGTCGCCCACCCGGCGGACACGATTGCGGTGGGTGTGGCCCGACGTCACGAGGGTGCCGGGCCGCACCCGACCGAGCTCGGCCAGGAAGTCGACCGAGCCGGGCGGGGCGATCCCCGGCGGCCAGTAGGTGAGCGGCCCTGCCTTCTGGAACTGCTGGTGGGTGGCGACGATCACGCCACCGCCGCGTGGGCCGCCTTCGACCAGCGACAGCACCTCGTCACCGTGGTGCTCGACGGTGCCGCTGCCCTTGCCCTCGATCGTCGTGTCGCCGGCGACGATGCGCACGCCGGGCAGGTCGAGGGCGGTCACCGACCGCACGTAGGGCACGGCTCGCTGTCCGACCGTGGCCGGCAGCGGAACCTTCGACCGCTCGTCGACGTCGTGGTTGCCGGGCAGGAGCGTCATCGCCAGATCGGGGAACCCGTCGAGGAGTCGACCCAGCTCGGCGAAGTCGTCGGGCACCCGATGGTGGGCGCCGTCGCCCTTGATCACCAGCTGTTCGGCGCCCCACGTCGCGGCGTCGGCGATCGCCGCCTGGGCACACCGGTAGGGGTGGGCCTCGGGATGATCGTCGAGACCGGCGCGAGCCTCGTTCATCGTCTTGAAGAACCCCCATCGCCGGGCCCCGATGTGGAGATCCGACACCGTGGCGAACCGGGCCAACAGCTCGCCGGGCGGACGGGGGAGCGTGCGGCCCGACACGGTCGCCACCTCGGTGCCGTCGACGCTCACGGTCACCCTCACGGCGGTATCGGCGGCGAGTCCGTCGACGACGAGTGCACCGGGTCCGCCGGGGTGGTCGATCGAGACGTCGGTGTCGCCACCCGTCGCCCGAAGCACGCCGGCGGGGAGGTCACCCCAGAACAGCTGGAGCGCGTCGTGTTCCGCCGCCCAGATCTGGGGTGTCGAGGGTCGCTGCCAGGGGAGCGCCACGGGCTCAGGCGTCGGCGGCCAGCAGCTGGCCGAAGCGCCCTTCCTCACGGCGAGCGAGGGCCGACGCCACGCGCTGACGTTCCAGGATCTGCGCCAGGGTCGCGCTGCCTTGGGGGACCGGGTGGGTCTCGAAGAAGGCGGCGGTCGCTTCGGCGTCGCCCTCGGCGGTGTGGACCGTCAGCGCCCCGAGGAGTCGCACGATCGAGCTGGAGGGGAACAGCTCGTTGATCTCGTCCCAGTGCTCGGTCACCCACGCCCAGACGGCCGCCTGATGGGGTCGGTTCGAGAGTGCCCGGTGGATCCAGAACGGTGCGTTCTGGCTGCGGATCTCGCCGGCCAGGATCCGGGTCATCACCACCTCGAGGTGGCTCCACTCGGGGAAGTCGGCGGTGGCGTAGAGGTAGCGGAGCTCCTCCTGGGGGGTGCCGGCCGTGGCGAACGACTCGAGGTAGTCGGCCAGGTCGGCGTCGTCGCCGAGGCGGGCGGTGACGTCGACGGCGGCCGCCATGATCGACGACTCGACCAGCTCGGGGTCGCGACGGCCGACCGACACGGTCCGCTTCGCCTCGTCCTGGATCTCCGGGTCGTTGCCGATCACGCCCATCGCCCGGATCAGGTCGCCACGGAGCTGACGGGTGCGGTCATCGTCGTCGTCCTGGGGCGTGAGGGTGAGACCGGCCAGGGCGGGAGCCACCGCGTCGTGCACGATGCCCTGGAGCTGCTCGCGGGCGGCGCCGGTCACCAGGCGGTCGAGGCTGCCGAAGCCGCTGATCATGCGCTGCCAGACCGACCGATCGATCTCGGCGGTGAGCGACTCGAGCAGATCGAGGAAGCCGGCAGCGGTCATCGAGTCGGCGAGCACGGCGGCCCAGGCGTCGTCGACGAGGGCGAAACGCTCGACCGGGGTGAGGACCTCGAGGGCGACCGACGCCAACTGATCGAGGGCCTCCGGGGTGTAGGCCACCCGCACGAAGCTGGCGCCCTCGGCGTTGACGACCACCCACTCGGCGGCCTGATCGAGGGCGATCTCGAGCTCGGGTCCGTCGACGAGGGCGGTGGCGGTGACCGGGTCGCCGCCGACCGGCTGGTAGCGGTAGCGGACCGGCACCGCCCACGTCTGCTCGGCCGCCTCGTCGCCGCCGACCGGCGAGTAGCGATCCTGGGCGATGGTCAGCGAGGTGCCGTTGGGGGCGAGCTCGACCGACAGGAGGGGGAAGCCACCCTGGAAGATCCACGAGTCCATGATGCGACGCACCGGCTCGGACGTCTCGGCCTCGATCGCGTCCCACAGGTCGGTGGTCTCGGCATTGCCGTAGGAGTGGGCGGCCATGTAGCGGCGGATGCCGGCCCGGAACGGCTCCTCACCCAGGTACTGCTCGAGCATGCGGACCACGGCCGCACCCTTCTCGTAGGTGAGGATGTCGAACATGCCCTCGGCGTCCTCCGGCGACACGACCTCGAACTCGATCGGCCGGGTCGACGCGAGGGCGTCGACCCCGAACGCCTCGGTGCGGGTGAGCCCGAAGTCGGTCCAGCGCTGCCAGTGGGGGCGGAAGGCGTCGGTGCAGCGCATCTCCATGAAGGTGGCGAACGCCTCGTTGAGCCACAGACCGTTCCACCACTTCATCGTCACCAGGTCGCCGAACCACATGTGGGCCAGCTCGTGGAAGATCACGTCGGCGCAGCGCTGCAGTTCGGCCTGGGTGGCGGCCGCCGGGTCGATCAGCAGCAGGGCCTCGCGGAAGGTGATGCAGCCCAGGTTCTCCATCGCTCCGAACGCGAAGTCGGGGATGGCGATCAGGTCGACCTTGTCGCCCGGATACGGAATCCCGAAGTAGTCGCTGAAGTAGCGCAGGCCGAACGCCCCGCACTCGAGGGCGAACGAGGTGAGGTCGATCTCGCTGTCCTCGCCGGAGCGTGAGCCGCGACCGGGCACGTGGACGACCCGCAGGGGCACGCCGTCGACGTCGACCGTGTCGGTGATCTCGAGGGGCCCGATCACGAACGCGACCAGATAGGTCGACATCTTCATCGTCGTGGCGAATTCGAACCGGGTCGAGCCGTCGTCGAGTTCGGTGCGGGCGGTCTCGGCCGTGTTGGCCACCGCCACCGTGCCGGCGGGCGCCACGATCGTGATGTCGAAGGTCGCCTTGGCAGCCGGCTCGTCCCAGCACGGGAAGGCCTTGCGGGCGTGGGTCGCCTCGAACTGGGTGGTCGCCAGCTTCGCCGGGTTGCCGTCGGCGTCGGTGAAGCGGCTGAGGTAGAAGCCGACGAGCTGGTCGTTGAAGCCGCCCTCGAACGCGAGCTCCACCACGGTCTCGCCCGGGGCGAACGCGGCGCCGTCCGGACGGGTGAGGGCGACCCGCTCCTGCTCGGCGTCGAGGCTGACGGTCGCTTCGGCGCCGCCGACGGTGGCGGCGTCGATCGTGAGGGCGTCGCTGTTGAGCACGATCGTGTCGGTCGCCTCGAGCACCTCGACGTCGATCGACACGGTTCCCGAGAACCGCTCGGCGTCGATGTCGGGACGCAGCTCGAGGCGATAGTGGACGGCTCGGGTGTCGGCGGGTAGGCGGTACGGATCGACGGCGTCAGTCACCCCTCCCACGCTAGCGGTCACGGGCGATCCGGCCGGTCTCGGGTAGGTTCGACGCCCGTGACGAACGACCCGGCCCCCACCCCCACCTCGGTCCCCGACGGGACGACGGTCGACGTCGTCGGCGTCGGCAACGCGATCGTCGACGTGATCGCCCAGTCGCCCGACGAGTTCTTGGAATCGCAGGGGCTGGTCAAGAACTCGATGAACCTCATCGACGAGGAGCGGGCCCACGAGCTCTACGACCTGATGGGCCCGGCGATCGAAGCGTCCGGCGGTTCGGCGGCCAACACCGCCGCCGGCGTCGCCAGCTTCGGCGGTACCGCCGCCTACATCGGCAAGGTGTCCGACGACGTGCTCGGCACGGTGTTCGGCCATGACATGCGGGCCGCCGGCGTCGCCTACGACGTGCCGGCCGCCACCGAGGGGCCGGCCACCGCCCGCAGTCTGATCCTCGTCACGCCCGATGCCCAGCGCACGATGAACACCTTCCTCGGCATCTCCCAGCTCCTCGTGCCCGAGGACGTGTCACGAGCGACGGTGGAACGGGGCAAGCTGTTGTTCTGCGAGGGCTACCTGTGGGACGCCGAGTCGGCCAAGCAGGCGATCCGTCTCGCCATGGACCTGGCCCACGCGGCCGGCCGCCGCACGGCGCTGACCCTGTCGGATCTGTTCTGCGTCGAGCGGCACCGCCCCGAATTCCGGGAGCTGGTGCAGACCAAGCTCGACGTCCTGTTCGCCAACCAGGTCGAACTCCGAGGCCTCTACGAGATCGACGATCTCGACGCGGCGGTCGAGGCGATGCGAGCCGAGGTCGACCTCGCCTTCGTCACCGTCGGCAAGAAGGGCTCGTTGGTCGTCACGCCCGACGAGGTCGTCGAGATCGAAGCGGCGGAGATCGCCCCCGTCGTCGACACGACGGGAGCCGGCGATCAGTACGCCGCGGGGGCACTGTTCGGCCTGGCGCATGGCCTCGACCTCGAGCGCTGCGGCCAGCTCGGATCGCTCGCCGCGGCCGAGGTCATCGCCCATGTGGGGCCCCGACCGGCCCAGAACCTGGCTGAACTGGCCCGATCTCACGGGTTGTTGTGAACTTTCCGTGTGTCGCGACTCCCTGTGACCAGGGGAAACGTTGAGCGAACCCAGACAAATCGTTGAAATTTGTCGGGGTGACTCGATCCCACCGTGCAACCGTTGGCATACTTGGGTTCGGCCGTCGGGAGAGTCGCCCCTCCCGACGGCCTCTCTCGTTTTCAGNNGGCTGCGCTGTCAGCCCAGGCGGTCGGCGATCGAGACGGGGCGGGCTCGTTGCAGCCATCCCATCGTCGCGGCGCCGCCGAGTCCGAGGAGCGCCGACAGGCCGACGAGCAACCCGGTCGACGAGCCGGTGATCGGCAGGCCGCCGCAGGAGAAGCGCACGGTCGAGCTGGACGAGTCGTTGGTGGCGTTCGAGTCGGCGCTGGTCTCGCTGCCGTCCGCGCTGGTGACGACGATCCCGGCGCCCTCGACGGTGGCGACGTTGGTGACCGCGCAGACGTCGGCTGCCGGGAGCGACGTGCGGATCGTGATGATCGATCGTGTGCCCGGCGCCAGGTCGGCTGCGTGGCACTCGACGACGGTGGTGCTCGCACCGGTGCTGGCGTCGCCCATCTCGGTGGCGCACACCAGGGTCGCGTCGGATGTGACCGAGCGGAGGGTCACCGAACCGGGGATCTGATCGGTGACCTGGACCGGGCCGCTGGAGCCGGGGCCGGCGTTGGTGAGCACGATCGTCCACACGATCTCGTCACCGTCGACCGAGCCGGTCTTGGTGA
>JAWSVN010000191.1:8413-24276 GCA_033851875.1 Acidimicrobiales bacterium | reverse complement strand
TGGTCGAGGGCGCGGTGGTCGACGGCGCAGTGGTCGAGGGAGCGGTCGTCGAGGGGCTGGTGGTCGACGGCGTGGTCGTGGACGGCGTCGTGGTCGACGGGGAGGTCGGCGGGACCACGAGCGGCTGGAAGCCGAAGTCGATCGTGAGGTTCGAATCGCGGTCGTAGACCGGGCCACCGTCGGCGTCGGCCGCCAGCTCGTCGCTGCCCGAGGCAGCGCCCGGTGCCGCCTCGCCGAGCGGCTGGTCGTCGCTGAGGTCGAGGGCCAGCACGGCGCTCACGGCGGCGTACCCGGTGGTCGGCGCGCCGTCGTCGACGTTGTCGGTCGTGGCGTCGGTCGTCGCTCCGTCCGACGACTCCGTGCCCGCCGGGGCGATCGGGACCGCCACGAACCAGTTGCCGCTCGACGTCGGGGAGAAGTGGTAGCGACCATCGGCGTCGGTCGTGGCGACGCACGCCGCGCTGCCGTCGTCGCTGCCGGGCTCGAAGATGCCGTCGCCGTCGAGGTCGGCCCACAGCTCGACGGTCACGCCGGGCAGTCCGCTCTCGCCGTCGGCCGGTTCGAAGGCGGCGTCGCCGTCGAGGTCGGCGAACACCAGGTTGCCGATCCGGTTGTCGTCGCCGGACACGAGCGTCGACCCACAGGGGCCGACGGCGCCGGCCGAGCCGCCGAGGAAGGTGGAGAGACCCGCAAGGGTCAGGGCGGAGATCAGGCCGCCGGTGGTGCGTCGCTGCATCGTGGACTCCCGTCTGTACGCCTGGAGGTTGGCGTGCAGTAGAGAATCGCGAGTGGCGCTCGGATCAGCCGGTGCCGATCGGCCCCAGCTTGAGTGGCAAAGCTGCCCACCCGACCGGGTCGGCGTGTGGGTCTCAGGGGCCCCAGGCGAGGCGGTCCTACGGCCGCTGCGACCGAGCTGGCGCTACGAGCTGGTGGCGCTGCGTTCGGCCGCTCGGCCGAACAGGTGACCCTGCGCCCAGTCGACGCCGAGCTCGCGAAGCTCGGCGGCCTGCTCGTCGGTCTCGACGTTCTCGGCGATCACCCAGGCCTGCGTCTCGTGGGCCATGCTGACGACGGCTCGGACGACCGAGCGAGCGGATCGGCGGGGCAACATCGAGGTCAGCCGGCCGGTGATCTTCACGATGTCGGGCTCGACGGCGGCCACGACGGTGAGGGTGGCGTGCCCGTCGCCGACGTCGTCGACGGCGATCCGCACACCGAGGTCACGCATCGCTTCGACGTCGGCGGCGACGGCCTCGAGGTCGGCGTAGCGGTTGCGCTCGGTGATCTCGAACACCAGCTGATCGGGGGCGAGGCCGGCGGCGGCGGCCTGGGCGACCGTGGTCTCGACCGCGGCGAGATCGAAGCGGCCGTCGGGGGCGAGGACGTTGAGGAACAGCAGGCCCTCGCCGAGCCACGGGCCGACGCCTCGAAGGGCGAGACGGCGTCCGAGTTCGTCGAGCTCGTGACTCCAACCGCCGCGGCCGGCTCGGTCGATCAAGGTCCCGGTGTCGACCCGGACGTCGTGCACCGTCGCACGCAGCAGGGCCTCGAAGCCGACGACGCGGTCGGCGCCGAGGTCGACGATCGGCTGGAAGCTGACCGCGAAGTGGGGCGGAGCGGCGTCGAGCGCTTCGGCCTCGAGCTGCACGGCGAGGTCGGCCAGGGTGCGGGCTTCGACGACCTGCCGTTCGCGTTCGGCGACCGACGCGTCCGGCGAGGCGTGGGCGAGCCGGACCCGACGGCCGTGGTTGCCGAGCGCGTCGAGCGCCCGCTCGAGGAAGGCTCGACCGTCGCGAACCTCCACCCACGCCGAGTCGATCCGAAGGTCGATCGTCAGGGCCTCCGTCGCCATCAGGCGGTCGAGGAGGGGGCGCAGGGCGAGGTCGTCGGACCCGAGCAACACGAGTGCCGGCTCCCGACCGGGGAGCGCTGCACGATCGTCGAGGCGACTCGCAGTCCTCAGCTCGGGGGTCACTCGTCTCCAGTCCCGCGGACGCGGCGATCGCCCGCACGCCGCACTGTACCCGAGCCGCTCCCTCGGTACCCGCCCAGAACTCGTCAGCTGAAGTCGTCCGGGTCGGGCGGGAGATGCTGGAGCGGGAGGTCGCCGAGTCGCACGAGACCCGACGCGATCCAGCCACCGAGGGCGGCGAAGTGGGTGTCGAGCGCCGAGCCGTCGGCCAGGGCGTCCTCGTCGAGTTCGTAGGACCCGTGGTAGCTGATCTCGGCGGAGTGGCTGGCGACGCTCAGGTCGGTGTCGTAGACCGTCTCGAGCGTCGGCCCCGTCCCGTCCAGGGCATCCCGGCCGATCGCCGGCCCGGTGACCGGCAGCGCCATCAGGAGCTGGCCCGGGTCGGCGGGTTCGGCGAGTCGTTGGACCCGGAACACCACCTCGAACTCGATCCGCGGCGGCTCGGTGAGCTCCTCGGCCAGCAGCCAGCTCCGGTACGCGGTCTGCGCCCAGGTCGGCCATTCGAGTCGTAGGTCGACCTGGGCCCTCGGCGGCGAGCCCTCGCCGGGCAGGCCGTAGGAGGTCTCCCACGAGACGTCGCCGAGCAGCACGTCGGCCTGGAACCGCTCGTCGAGGGCCTGGCGTTCGAGCAGGGCGGCCTCGAGCACGTCGCGGACGGCGCCGATGGCGTCGGTGAAGACGTGATCCAACACAGCGGTGGGAGTGTAGGCGTCGGCGCGGCTATCGGGGCTGCGGGTGCGGGCTCATCACGGCGATCGGGAGGCCGATGCCGAGCTCTCGGGTGCGCAGGGTCGCGATTCGGCGCCCTTGCTGCACTGCGTCCTTCACCGACCCGAGGCGGTCGCCGAGCGACTCGGCCGTGGCGTCGAGGTCGTCGGCGGTGAGGGCGAGCCCCCAGATCGAGGCGGTGGGCGCGGTGCTGTCACCGGCCGTGCCGCCAGCTGCCCGGCCGGAGGAGGACGCCGGGCCGACCACCTCGAGGATCACGTCGCCCGCCCAGAGGAACGCCTGCTGGCGCGGCGGGGTGGCGCCCGGGATGTCCCGCACCCGTCGCAGCTCGAAGCCGGCCGCCGCGAGGGCGTCGATCGTCTCCGTCAGGGTCTCGGTGGCGACGACCACGTGGTCGAAGGCCGTGATGCCGTTGGGGTGATCCGGTGCGTCGGCGGCCGGTCGAGGAGCGACCGAGGTCGGGAGCCCGAGGAGAGAGCCCACCGGTTCGGCGAAGCTCCAGCCGACCGCGTCGTCGTCGAAGCGGATCAGCGTCGACCCGATCTGCACGGCCGGTGAGCCGTCGACGTCGGTGACCGAGAAGCCGGCGTCGGCCCACGTCTCGGCCGGATCGGGGACGACGACGGCGGTCAGTGCCGGACCGCTCACGACCCAGCCCCGGCGCCGTCTGCGGTCGTCGCCTCGGCGTCGCGCACGGCCTGCCACACCCGCTGGGCGCTGACCGGGAGGTCGATGTGGGTGACCCCGAGGTCGGCGACGGCGTCGATCACGGCGTTCTGGATCGCCGGCACGGCGCCGATCGTGCCCGACTCGGCGATGCCCTTGGCCCCCAACAGGTTCTGGGGCGACGGCGACTCGGTGAGGTAGCTCTCGAAGCTCGGCATCTCGGCCGCCGAGGGCACGGCGTAGTCCATGAAGTTCGCGGTGAGCGGGTTGCCGTCGGCGTCGTAGACGAACTCCTCGCACAGCGCCTGGCCGAGCCCTTGGCCGATGCCCCCGTGGACCTGGCCGCGGACGATCATCGGGTTGATGATCGTGCCGGCGTCGTCGACGCTCACGACCCGATCGACGGTCACCCCGCCGGTGTCGACGTCGACCCGCACCACGGCGGCATACGCGCCGTAGGGCACCGACGGTCCGTCGGTGTCGTAGTCGGTCTCACACGCGAAGGCGATCGCGTCGTCGTCATCGGCATCGCCGACAGCAGCGGCCGCGACCTCGGCCCACCCGACGGTGGCGGCCCCTGGTGCCCCGGCGACGTGGAAGCAGCCCCGGCCCACGTCGACGACCACGTCGGCGGGTGACGCCTCGAGCAGGTCGGCGGCCCGCTGCCGGGCCTCGGCGATCAGCTGCTCGGTGGCCTGCACCACCGCCGAACCGGCCTTCTGCGCCGACCGGGAGCCACCGGTGATCCCTCCTCGCGGCACCACGTCGGTGTCGCCATGGATCACCTCGATCCGCTCGGGGGCGATGCCGGTGCGGTCGGCGACGAGCTGCTTCCAGGTGGTGTAGTGGCCTTGGCCGTAGGGCGACGAGCCGGTGCGGACCCGGACCGAGCCGTCGGCCTGGAGCTCGATGCCGCCGTACTCGGTGCCGGCCACCCCGGCGGTGCGGTCGATGAAGGTCGACAGGCCGATGCCGGTCCGCACCCGGCTGCCGGAAGCTCGCTCGGCTGCCTGGGTGGCCCGCAGCTCGGCCCAGCCGGCCCTGTCGGCCACGAGAGCCAGGGCCTCGCCGAAGTCGCCCGAGTCGTAGAACACGCCGTTGGGATTGGTGTGAGGCATGGCGTCGCCGGGGACGAGGTTCTTCGCCCGCACGTCGAGCGGGTCGAGGCCGCACGCCTGGGCGAAGCGGTCGACGGCGCGGTCGAGCATCGCTCCCGACTCGGGGCGGCCCGCGCCGCGGTAGGCGACGATCGGGGTCGTGTTGGTCAGCACCGCTCGCGACGTCCACCGCAGGTGCTCGACGTCGTAGGGGCCGGGCGTCATCACGCCGGCGTTGCGACTCATGTGGGGCGCAGCGATGGGGTAGGCCCCGGCATCGGCGGTGATCGTGATCTCGAGGGCGCGGATCGTGCCGTCGGCGTCGCCCGAGATCGTCACCTCCTGGCGGTGGGCTCGGGAGTGACCGAGCCCGACCATGTCGGCCGATCGCGTCGGCGCGAAGCGCACCGGTCGGCCGACCAGCTTGGCGAGGTGGCCGAGGAGGAGCTCCTCGGGATACATGCGGGCTTTGGCACCGAAGCTGCCGCCGACATCGGCGGTGGTCACCCGGATGTCGTCCTTGGTGATGCCGAGCACCGGCCCGTACCAGGCCGCGAGCATCGCCCGCTGGGGGTGGACGCCCTGGCACGACGCGTGCTGCACGAGTCGGCCGTCGTCGGTCCACCACGCCGCCGCGACCCGGGTCTCGATCGGGCACGGGGCGAGCCGCTGGTTGTGGAAGGTGTCGGTGACGGTGACCGCGTAGTCGGCGTGGTCGAACTCGGTGTCGGTGCCGCCGTCGGCGTTCGACACGACGTTGTCGTCCATCGCGTCGAACACGGTCTCGGCCCCGGCCAGGGCCGCCTCGAAGCCGACGATCGGGGTCGCCGGTTCGTAGTCGACCCAGACCGCCTCGGCGGCGTCGGCAGCTGCGGTTTCGGTCTCGGCCACGATCGCCACCACGGGTTCACCGACGAATCGGACCTCGCCCTCGGCCAACACGAAGCGCTGCGTCGCCTCGGGCAGCCCGGGTGGCAGGCCCGGCATCCAGCCGTAGCCGGCGTCGCGCAGGTCGGCGGCGGTCACCACCGCCAACACCCCGGGGGCCGCCACCGCTTCGGAGACGTCGATCGAGGTGATCGTCGCCCGAGCGTAGGGCGACGTCACGTAGTGGACCGCGGCGACGGCGGGAAGCGAGAGGTTGGCGACGTAGGTGGTGTCGCCCCGCAGGAGATGCGGGTCCTCGACGCGGCGTAGGTCACGACCGTCGTGGTCGTCGGGGCCGATGAACGAGGTGGGTGGGACGAGCGTCATGGGGTGCTCCGTGACTGAGGGATGCAGAACTGCCTGGCTACTGCCGAGCTCGACAACTGCCTGGCTCGANNCTGCCTGGCTCGACAACTGCCTAGCTCAATAGAAGAGGCTGCGGGCGCGGTGACGGCGGATGGCCTTGTACTCGGGGGCGCCGCCTCGTAGCCACAGCATCTCATCGATGTCCATCGGCCGCGCACCGGTTCGTGCGGCGAGCCGTTCGACGACCTCGACACCGGCGGCACGAATCTCGATCTCGGGACGGCCGCCGGGCTCCAGGCGGTCGCCCCGGTCGATCATCGCCGCCAGTTCGGGGTCGTAGCGCAACACGCCGTCGACTCGCAGGACGTGGGGCACGAGGTTGTCGGCGAACGCGGTGAGGTGGGCGAGGTCGTCGAACATGGGCCCGCCGGCGATCGGCCCGAGGCGGCGGTCGAGGTCGGCGGCGGTGATCTGGGCTCGCTTGTAGAAGTGGACGACCTCGCCGTCGAGCTGTTCGGCGTCACGGAAGTACGGCATCTCGAGCAGGCTGCGGGTGAAGCGGGCCGCCGACCGGTCGGCGGCGGCGATGGCGGCCAGCGGGTCGTCGTCGAATGTCGACAGCCACTGACCGAGGTCGGCGAGGGCGGCGGCGAACCGGGTCATCAGCTCCTCGAGGGCGCCACCGTCGAGCTCCTGGCCGAAGACCTGGGAGGCGTCGTCGACGGTGATCCGGCGGAGCCTCACCGCCTCGAACGGCCCGGTCGCGTCGACGTAGCGCTCGAGCCGAGTCGCCATCGTGCGTGCGCCGGAGAGGCCGGGCTCCTTGCGGACGCTGTCGTGGTAGCCCGATCCGAAGTTGATCGCATCGAGGGCGAGCACCCGCAGCGCGACGTCGCGCTCGTCGTGGGGGCCCGGCTCGCTCCTCGCTGCGCTGCCGTCCAGGTCTGCCGGCACACCGGCCAGCAGGGCCGGGATCTGGGCGGCGAGCCGGTCGAGGGCCTCGTCGTCGATCGTCACGAAACGGGGGGCGAGCATCGTCCGGCGACAGGACGATCGCACGGCCGTCGGCGGGTCGTCGGGGCGCTCGATCGGCGGGTCGCGGTGCGTCATCCGACGCCGAGACTACCGGTGGGATCGCGGTGGCCGAAGCGGCGACGTATCGGCCAGACTGGGCAGGTGACAGAGCACCGGGTCGTGACCTCAGACCTCCTCGTCCGAGCCGCAGCATGGGCGGCCGTCGACCCGGACCCCGAGACCCGTGCCGCGGTCGAGGCGGCGGTCGCCGCCGAGGACCCCGTGTTGTGGGAGTGGTTCGGTGAGCGGGTCGGCTTCGGCACCGCTGGTCTGCGGGCCACGATGGGGCCGGGACCGGCTCGGCTCAACCGGCTCGTCGTCCGCCAGGCGACGGTCGGCCTCATGCAGTGGCTGCCCGAGGGAGCCCACGTCGTCGTCGGCCACGACGCCCGTCATCGTTCGGAGGTGTTCGCCGCCGACACCGCAGCGATGGTCGAGGCGTGCGGGGGGCGCTCCGAGCTGCTCGACGGGCCGGTCCCCACCCCCGTGGTGGCCCATCACCTGCTCGATGTCGGGGCCGACGCCGGCATCGTCATCACCGCCAGCCACAATCCGGCGCCCGACAACGGCTACAAGCTCTACCTGGCCGACGGCATCCAACTGGTGAGTCCCGCCGATCGTGAGATCGCGGCCGAGATCCTGCGGGTCGCCGACCGGTGGAACGACCTCGATCCCGCCGTTCGCGACCCCGAGGCGGCCCCGGCTGGGCAGCCGCCGGTCAGCAGCGAGACCCCGATCCGCTCCCATCGGGACGCTGCTGTGGCTGCGCTGACGACGGGCGGGGCCCGCGACGTCCGCCTCGTCTACACCGCCATGCACGGTGTCGGCGGCGAGCCGTTCCTTGCCGCCCTGGAGGCCGGCGGTTTCCCGGCGCCCGTGGTCGTGGCCGAGCAGTTCGTCCCCGATCCCGACTTCCCGACCGCCGAGTTCCCCAATCCCGAGGAGCCCGGTGCGCTCGACCTCGCACTCGACGCCGCTCGAGAGGTCGCCGCCGATGCCGTCATCGCCCACGACCCCGACGCCGACCGGCTCGCCATCGCCGTCGCCGGCCGAGACGGCGCCTGGACCCGCCTCAGCGGCGACCAGGTCGGCGCGCTGCTCGCCGACCATCTCCTTCGCCGCAGCGACCCGGGTGGTCCGACCCACACCGGCCGACCCCGAGTCGTGGCGTGTTCGGTGGTGTCGTCCCGGCTCCTCGACGCGATCGCGGCCGCCCACGACACGGAGTGCGTGGTCACGCTCACCGGGTTCAAGTGGGTCGCTCGCCCGATCGTCGACCAACCCGAGAGCGACTACGTGCTCGGCTACGAGGAAGCCCTCGGCTACTGCGTGGGTTCCCGCGTGCGCGACAAGGACGGGATCACGGCCGGCATCGTCGCCGCCGAACTGCTCGCCGGGTTGAAGGCCGCCGGCGAGACCGTGTGGGATCGGCTCGACGAGTTGGCGACCCGGCACGGGGTGCACCTCACGGCGCCGGTCACGGTGCGCCTGGCGGGCGCCGACGGCGCACGACAGCGACAGGTCCTCCTCGATCGGTGGGTGGCACGTCCACCGACCGAGCTGGTGGGCGCGCCGCTCCGGCGGGTGGAGAACCTGGCCGACGGGGCGCGCTTTCCTGCAACCCCGGGGTTGATCGTCGAGTACGCCGACCGGACACGGGTCATCGTACGCCCCAGCGGAACCGAGCCGAAGCTCAAGGTCTACATCGAGGTCATCGAGGCGGTCGAAGGTGCGCTCGACCAGGCGACTCGGGTCGCTGAAGCTCGCCTCGCGGCCTATCGATCAGCGATCGAGGAGCGCCTCCGCCCGGAGTGAACCCGGGCGGGTGGAGCAGGTCAGCGACCGGCGTTGGGCTTGCGGCCCTTGTTGGCCTTGTTGCGACGGGCCTTGACGCGCTTCTTGTTACGACGCTTCGACATTCTGACCACCCTAGCGGCGGAAGGCTTGTGACAGAAACCGTCATGAAGTCGGCGCGGCTGCCGATTGGGCACGTGAGGACCTGTCTCGGAGGAGCCACGGTGGTTCGAAGTTGGGAAGAACGGATGCACGGCGCCAACCTGAAGGCTGGCACCGGCAAGTCGTCTCCGGAGGATGAGATCCTCGGAGAACGGTTGGAGACCGACGCCGGGTTCGACGCGTCCGTCCTCGTCGACGACGGCCCGTCAGAGGAGCCTGCCGAGGCTCGCCCATCGGGCATCGATGCCCTGCTCGACGCGCTGCCCGACTCGGCGACGGCGGGACCGGATCGCCCGCCGCGGCCCCAGCCGCCAGCGACGGTCGGGCCGATCGGCCAGCCCCTTGTCCCCCCGATGCCCGACCCGTCGGTGCAAGACGAGCCGCTCCACCGACGTCGCGACGACGACGCTCCGGCCGACAACACGACGGCCGACGATCTGTCGGCCGACGAGCGTGCCGTCGACGTCGTCGAGGCCCTCGTCGCCCGAACCGCCGAGGCTCGGGCGACGGCCCGTGACGAGGCCGACCTGCGCCCCGAGCCCGAGGTGCCGCTCGTCGCCGAGCGCCCCGTCGTGACCGAGGCTGGCGACACCCTCCCGCAAGGCGTTGTCGCCGATCGTCGGACTCCCAGGTCGCCGCGTGTCGACGTCGAATCGATCGCCACCCCGACGCTCGTGGCCGACGCCCTCACCCAAGCCATCGACGCCGTCGAACTCGCCGTCGCCTTGGTCGAGCGGGCCAGCGGCACCGTGCTGTGGAGTTCTCCCGGCTGGGTCGACCGCTTCGGTCACCGGGAGCTGCTCGCCCGACACCTGCCGTCGTCGACCGAACTCGGCGAGTTGCCGATCCCCGGCCCGGACGAGTCGTGGCGCCGCACCCGGACCGTGACGATGGCCGACGGGTCCGAGGACCTCGTCGAACTGGTCATGGCCGGCGCCACCTCTGAAGAAGGCATCGACTACGCCACCGTGGTCGCCCTCGAAGCGGTCGGCGGCCGAGCGGTGATCACCGATCGTTCCGAGGTGATCGGGGTGGTCGACGGCGCCGTGGCCGAAGCCGACGAGGGCGCGGTGGCCGTGCTCTATGTCGACCTCGATCGCTTCAAGGTCGTCCACGATCTCGTCGGCAACGTCGAAGCGCGTCGGCTCCTCGACCTGGTCAACCGACGCATCTCGGCGACGGTTCGCGGTTCCGACCTCGTGTTCCGCATGCCGTCGGACGAGTTCATCATCGTCGCCTGCGAGGTGGAGGACGCCGACGGGGTCGAGGCCCTGGCCGAGCGCATCCGTGTGGGCGTCGCCACCTTGGCCGACGTCGGCAACGACATGGCCCTCACCGCCAGCGTCGGTATCGCCATCGCCGACGGCAAGCAGACCGGCGACGAGCTCGTCGCCGCAGCCGAGACCGCCGTGTACCTGGCCAAGGGGCGAGGCCGCAACCGCATTGCCCTCCACGACGAAGAGCTCCGGAGCCGCACCCAGCGGCTGATGGTGGTCGAGCGTCAGCTGCGTCGAGCGATCGAGCGTCGCGACGTCCGCTTCGCCTACCAGCCGGTGGTCGAGGTCGGAACCGGCCGAGTGGTCGGGGCCGAGGCTCTGCTCCGCCTCGGCGGCGACGTCGGTCTGTCGGCGGTCGAGGTCGTGGCAGCCGCTGAGCAGTCCGGGCTGATGGGCGTGCTCGGTGCTCTCGTGCTCGAGGGCGTCGAGGAGCAGCTCGGCCAGGTGCTGCGCTCGCCGAATCGCGATCAGCTCGTGATGATCAACCTGTCGGCCGCCCAGCTGGCCGACGAGTCGCTGCTGTCGGCCCTGTCGGACCTGATCGACGACGACTCGATCCCGGCGGGCCGTCTGGCCGTCGAGGTGCCCGAGTCGGTCCTGCGCGAACACGGCGACGCCGTCCGGCTGTTGGCCACCTCGGTCCGGAAGCGGTTCGAGATCGGCGTGGACGGCTTCGGGACGTCGGCGGACTCGTTCGACCTCGTCGACGGCGTGCCGGTCAACTACCTCAAGCTGCACCGTTCGATCACGGCGGCCATCGGCACCGACGAGGGTGAACGGGCCCGCCTGGAGATGATCATCGAACGGGCTCGCTCCGAGTCGCTCGGCGTGGTCGCTCTCGGCGTCGAGCGCACCGACCAGGTGCGCGCCCTGCGTTCGGTCGGTTGTCGCATGGCTCAGGGCTTCCTCTACGCCGGCGCCGTGTCGGCCGAGGAGCTGATCCAGCTGATGGTGTCGGGATTCCCCGAGACCGCCGAAGCCTCCCGCTGACCGGATCGCTCCGGCGGTCCCGTAGCATCGGGGCGTGGAGAAGTTCGGATTCGTCGGGCTGCCCAATGCGGGTAAGTCGTCGCTGTACAACGCCCTCACCGGAGGCAGCGCGCTCGCTGCGCCCTACGCGTTCGCCACCACCGACCCCAACGTCGGTGTGGCCAAGGTGTTCGACGAGCGGCTCGACGCCCTCGCCGAACTGAGCCAGTCGAAGAAGGTCGTGCACGCCACGGTCCAGTTCAACGACATCGGCGGGCTCGTCGCCGGCGCCAGCCAGGGTGAGGGTCTCGGCAACAAGTTCCTGTCGGGCATCCGCGAGGTCGACGCCATCGTCTTCGTGCTGCGGGCCTTCAAGGACGACGACGTGCCCGGCCCCCAGGACCCGCTCGAGCACCTCGCCACCGTCGAGACCGAGCTGACCCTCGCCGATCTCGAGACCGTCGAGAAGCAGATCGACAAGAAGCGCAAGGCGGCCAAGGGCGACAAGTCGCTGTTGCCCGAGGTCGAGGCAGCCGAGGCCGCGCTCGCGATCCTGAGCGAGGGCACGCCGCTCTACCGCTCGGACCTGTCCGACGAGCACCGTGACACCCTCTATCCCTGGTTCCTGCTGACCAACAAGCCGGTGCTGGCGATCGTCAACATCGACGAGAGCCAGCTGGCCGAGGTCGATGAGGTCATCGCGCCGGTCCAGGCCGAGCTCGGCGACCTCGCACCGGTGTTCGGTGCCTGCATCCAGCTCGAGGCCGAGGCCGCCCAGCTCGATCCGGAGGACCGGGCCGAGATGCTCGACGCCCTCGGGCTCGGCGAGGGTGCGCTCGTCACCTTCCTGCAGGCCGCCTACCACGTGCTGGGCCTGCGAACCTTCCTCACCACCGGACCCCAGGAGTCCCGAGCCTGGACCTACCGGGTCGGCTCGCACGCCCCGGAGTGCGCCGGCAAGATCCACACCGATCTCCAGCGCGGGTTCATCCGAGCCGAGACGATCCACTGGGACGAGCTGGTCGAGATCGGTTCGTGGGCCAAGGCCAAGGACGTGGGCAAGGTGCGGTCGGAGGGCAAGGACTACCTGGTCGAGGACGGTGACGTGCTCGACATCAAGTTCAACGTCTGAGATGCGATGAGCGGCGACGAGGCGGACGCAGCTCGACCGGGCGACGAAGCGGTCCCGGTCAGCGAGTGCTGGCTGGTCCGCGACGGTCGCGTGCTGTCGTCGCTCGAGATCCCCCAGGGCCGCAAGGCGAAGGCCAAGGGTCTGCTCGGCCGGCCCGATTTCGACGGGGCGATCCTGTTGCGGGGGGTGCGGTCGGTCCACAGTGTCGGCATGCAGTTCGATCTCGACGTCGCCTTGCTCGATGCCGACAACGTCGTGATCAAGACGATCCGTCTCCACCGCAACCGTGTGACCGCTCCGATGTGGCGGGCCAAGGCCGTGCTCGAGGCCGAGGCGGGTGCGTTCGGTGACTGGGAGCTCAAGATCGGCGACGAGCTCGAGATCCGTGAGTGAACGATCCGTCCGCTCGGGCGGCCGGCTCCTGATCGTCGGCACGCCGATCGGCAACCTCGGCGACCTGAGTCCCCGCGCGGCCGAGGCCTTGGCGACCGCAGATGTGATCGCCTGCGAGGACACCAGGCGCACCGGCCGACTGCTGCAGCTGTCGGGGATCGAGAAGCGGCCGCTGCTGGTGTGCAACGAACACACCGAGGTACGGGCGTTCGGCGAAGTGGCGTCACGCGTGGCGGCGGGGGAGACCGTCGCCCTGGTCAGCGACGCCGGCATGCCCGGGATCTCCGATCCCGGTGAACGGCTCGTGGCGTCGTTGCTCGAACGGGGCGCGCCGATCGAGGTGGTGCCCGGCCCGACGGCGGCGGTCAGCGCGCTGGTGTTGAGCGGGTTGGCGACCGACCGGTTCGTGTTCGAGGGGTTCCTGCCCCGCAAGGGCGGCGAGCGGACGGGTCGACTCGCCGAGATCGCCGCCGAGCGGCGGACCGTCGTCTGCTACGAGTCGCCGAAGCGGGCCGCCAAGACGCTCGCCGATCTCGTCGCGGTGTGCGGGCCGGAGCGGCGGGTGGCGGTGGGCCGCGAGCTCACCAAGCTGCACGAAGAGGTCGTGCGCGGCTCGTTGGGCGAGGTCGCCGTGCTGCTGGCCGACCGGGAACTCAAGGGCGAAGTGGTCCTCGTCATCGAGGGGGCCGTCGCCGACGAGCGTGCGTGGGACGACGAACGGATCTCGGCCCGGCTGGCGGAACTGATCGAGGGCGGCTCGTCGACCCGTGACGCCGTCGCCCAGGTCGTCACCGAATCGGGCGCCGCCAAGCGCCACGTCTACGACCTCGCCACTCGCTAGCGGTTCGTTCACGGGCCGAGGTCGAGCCACAGTACCTCCACGGCGCCGCGGGAGTTCTCCCGCACGTAGATCGCCATCGCCCCAACGAGTAGGCCGGTCGCAACGAGGACTCTGGTGTCGCTGTCGGGGAGCGGACTGGTCGCTCCGATGAAGTCGTCCGCGAGCGCCTCCACGACGTGGGTCAGTTCGTGGAGGACGAAGTCCGCAGTCGACGGCATCCCGTCGGGTCCGCGCTCGGACGGAAGCAGGACGTCGAGGCGGTCGAAGAACAGAGGCAGGACGATCACCTGCCGCCTGCGGGTCACGTGGTCTTGGGAATGTCGCGGTCGACCTGCCGCCCAACTTCGATGAACCGATCTCGGAGTTCGGGCGGGAGTTGTTCGAGGTCGGTCACGAGGCGCCTGCGGAACTCCGCAAGTCGCTCGTTGGGCGTCATCGCGTCGAGTGCCTCGGCGTCGAGGAATGGAAGCGATTCGGCCATGGGGAGACACTACAGCTGGCCGCTGGTCGATGACGCCGTGCGGAGAGGTTGAGCGCCTAGCTGACCCGGCTCCTCGCAATCCAGCGCCGGACGGGCTCGCTGTAGGCTCGCCGGCGTGGCGGACTGGACCGTGGTGTTGGATCTCGACGGCGTCGTCCGCCATTTCGATCCCGATCAGTTCGGGTCGGTGGAGCGAGACCACGGCCTTCCCGACGGCAGCGTCGCGGCGGTCGCCTTCGAGGCCGAGCTGCTCGATCGGTTGGTGACCGGTCGGCTGCGTCGGGCCGAGTGGATCGAGATCGTCGGCGAACGGCTGGGCAACGCGGCGGCCGCCCGAGCCTGCTTCGCCCCGCTCGGGCGTATCGACCAGGCGGTCCTGGAGATCGTCGACGAGCTCCGCCGTCGCGGGACCACGGTGGCCATCCTCACCAACGGCACCGACACGATCGAGGCAGAGCTCCGCGAGTCGGGGGTCGGGGATCGCTTCGACGCGGTCTTCTCGACCTGGGACATCGGCGTGGCCAAGCCCGATCCGCGGGCGTTCGAGCATGTCTGTGCCGCACTCGGCGTGCCGGCGACGTCGTGCGTCTTCGTCGACGACACCGAGTCCAAGCTCACCGGAGCGACGGCACTCGGGATGACCACCCACCATTTCCAAGGCCCGGCAGGGCTGCGCGACCTGCTGGTGTCACTCGAGCTGCTCGTCTGACAAGCCCGTTTGCCGACCGTGCTTGCCGACGACGCGTCACGGTGGGACGCTCGACGGGTGATGGACCGAGCATCCCTGGCAGCGCGAGTGGCGGAGGTGGCGACCCTTCATGGGTCGTTCACGCTGCGGTCGGGCCAGACGTCGGACACCTACTTCGACAAGTATCAGTTCGAGTCCGATCCGACCCTGCTCGCCGAGATCGGTCGTCAGCTTGGGGAGCTGGTCCCCGACCGGGTCGACGCACTCGCCGGTCTCGAATTGGGCGGTGTCCCTGTTGCGACCGCACTCGCCCTGCAGGCCGGGCTTCCGATGGTCTTCGTCCGCAAGCAGGCAAAGGAGTACGGCACCGCGAAGCTCGCCGAAGGGCCCGAGATCGACGGTCGGCGACTGTTGATCGTGGAGGACGTGGTCACCTCGGGCGGGCAGATCGTGGAGTCGGTGGGTGCGCTGCGGGAACGAGGCGCGGTGATCGACACGGCGGTGTGTGTCCTCGATCGTGAGCAGGGTGGCGCATCGAACCTGGCGTCGATCGGGGTGGAGCTTCGTCCGCTCTTGCTGCGTCGGGATCTCGAGTAGTCACCGAGAGCTGCGTGGGGCCTGGTTCTTTGGCAGCAACGAACCGGGTCCGGTGGTTCGTTGGCAGCAATGAACCCCATGTGAGCGAAATCGTCCAAAGAACGCGGGCACGGGTGAGCGAACGCGGAGCGGGGTGCCGTCACGGTGTGGGAGGGTGGTCGGATGGACGGCCAGACGATCGATCGAGGCGACGATGGCCTCGTCGCGAGCTCGCAGCGGGTCTACGACCGCAGCGCCGGGTACTACGTCGAGTCGGTGGGCACTCAGGTGACGCCGGGCATCGAGGCGCCACTCGAGATCGCGCTGCTCGACGTCGTCGCCCGCGACGCCATGGCCCGAGGGGTCGTGCTCGACGCCGGCTGCGGCCCCGGACGCATCTCGGCCCGGGTCGCCGCCCTCGGTGGCGAGACGCTCGGCTTCGACTACGCCCGCGGCATGGTCGACGCCGCCCGCGCCGCCCACCCGTCCCTCGAGTTCACCGTCGGCGACCTGTGCGCCCTCGACCTGGGCGGCCGAACCTTCGGCGGCACCATCGCCTGGTACTCGATCATCTCCACCCCACCCGACCGACTCGGAGAGATCGCGGCGTCGCTGGCCGCGGTCGTCGAGCCCGACGGCCCGTTGCTGCTGGCGTTCCAGGCCGGCGCCGGTGAGGTGGTCGTCCGAGACCGCTACGACGTCGAGCAGCTCGGGCTCTGGCGCCACGACGTCCAGGTCGTCGTCGACGCCTTCGCCACCGCCGGTTGGGCCGAGGAGGC
>JAWSVN010000191.1:0-8366 GCA_033851875.1 Acidimicrobiales bacterium | reverse complement strand
GAGGCGGTCAGTCGTTCAGACGGTCAGTCGACGGTCCAGGTGCCGTTGGAGGCGAGGAGGGTGCCGAGGTCGCCGGGGCCGTTGGTCTCGACCGCTTCGGCGAGTTGGGCACCCACCGCCTTGCGGTACTCCGGGCCCTCGACGTCGCGGAACACGCCGAACGGTGTGGGCGATTTGTCGTCGAGGCTCAGTCGTGACAGGGCGAACGCCAGCGACGGATACGGGTGGTGGGCGTCGTGGACGAGGATCGCGTCGATGCCGACATCGGCCACCTCGACCAGCTGCAGGAACCCGTCGCTGCCCATCATCACGCCCCGTTGGCGATCGGCGCCGAACGTGATCGGCTCACCGTGTGCGAGGTTGATCATCATCTCGTCGCGCACGCTGCGCTTCGTGAGGTCGGCGAACTGCCCGTCGTTGAACACGTTGCAGTTCTGGTAGATCTCGACGAACGACGCCCCGTCGTGAGCATGGGCCTCGGCGAAGGTCGCCATCATGTGCTTGCGGTCGAGGTCGTGGGTGCGGGCCACGAAGCTGGCGCCGGCGCCGAGGGCCACTCCGAGCGGGTTGAACGGCGGATCGATCGAGCCCTGCGGCGTCGACTTCGACACCTTGCCCACCTCCGACGTCGGGGAGAACTGGCCTTTGGTGAGCCCGTAGATCCGATTGTTGAACAACAGGATGTTGAGGTTGACGTTGCGGCGCAGGGCATGGATCAGGTGGTTGCCGCCGATCGACAGGGCGTCGCCGTCGCCGGTGATCACCCACACGTCGAGATCGGGGCGGGCGACGGCCAGGCCGGTGGCGATGGCGGGCGCTCGACCGTGGATCGTGTGCATGCCGTAGGTGTTCATGTAGTAGGGGAAGCGGCTCGAGCAGCCGATCCCCGAGATGAACACCGTGTTCTCCGGTCGGCCGCCGAGATCGGGCAGCACCTGCTGCACCGCCTGCAGGATCCCGTAGTCGCCACAGCCCGGGCACCAGCGGGGCTCCTGGTCGGAGACCCAGTCCTTCTTGGTGGTGAGGTCGACGATCACGTCGGTCACGATGCTGCTCCTGTGGTCGAATCGTCGAGGGCAGCTTCGACGGCGGCCTCGATCTCACGGGTCTTGAACGGGAGGCCCGACATCTTCGACACCGACTGGGCGTCGACGAGGTAGCGGGCACGGACCAGCGAACACAGCTGGCCCTTGTTGAGCTCGGGAACCAGGACAGTCGGGAACCCGCGCAACAGGTCACCGAGGTCCTCGGGCAGGGGACTCAGGTGATGGAGGTGGATCCACCCGACCTTGCGGCCGTGGCGACGCAGCCGTTCGACCGCCGAGTGCACGGCGGCCCACGTCGAGCCCCAACTCAGCAGGCAGACATCGCCGTCGGCGTCACCCATCACCTCGAGCGCGTCGTAGTCACGAGCGATGCGGTCGACCTTGGCCTGGCGGAGGTCGATCATGTGCTGATGGTTCTCCGGCGTGTAGTCGACGTTGCCGGTGCCGTCGGCCTTCTCGAGCCCACCGAGGCGGTGCATCAGCCCCGGCGTGCCGGGGATCGCCCACGGTCGGGCGAGGGTGTCGGGGTCACGGAGATAGGGGAGGTAGACCGGGTTGCCCTCGTCGTCGGTGCCGTTGGGTTCGGTGGCGAAGCTCACCCGCAGATCGGGCAGGCTGCCGAGATCGGGGATGCGCCACGGCTCGGTGCCGTTGGCCAGGTAGCCGTCCGACAACAGGATCACCGGGGTCCGGTAGGTGAGCGCGATCCGGGCCGCCTCGATCGCGGCCTCGAAGCACTGGCCCGGACTCGACGCCGCCACGATCGGCAACGGGGCCTCGCCGTGGCGACCGTTGAGGGCCAGGTTGAGGTCGGCCGCCTCGGTCTTGGTCGGCAGCCCGGTCGACGGCCCGCCTCGCTGGATGTCGACGATCACCATCGGCAACTCCATCGAGATCGCCAGTGAGATCGTTTCGCTCTTGAGGGCGACGCCCGGTCCCGACGTGGTGGTCACGGCGAGGTGGCCGGCGAACGCCGCGCCGAGCGCCATGCCGACCGCGGCGATCTCGTCCTCGGCCTGGAGGGTGCGAACCCCGAAGTTCTTGCGCTTCGACAGCTCGTGGAGGATGTCGGACGCCGGCGTGATCGGGTACGACCCGAGGGTCACGGGCAGCTCCGACAGCTGGCCGGCGGCCACCAGCCCCCACGACAGCGCCGTGTTGCCGTTGATGTTGGTGTACTCGCCGGCCGGCAGTCGGGCCGGGCGCACCTCGTAACGCTGCCCGACCAGCTCGGTGGTGTTGGCGAAGTTGAAGCCGGCCTTGAACGCTGCGGTGTTGGCGGCGGCCACCAGTTCGTTCTGGCCGAACTTGGTTTGGATCCACTCGAGCGTCGGCTCGGTCGGGCGGGTGTACATGAACGACACGAGCCCGAGGGCGAAGAAGTTCTTCGACCGTTCGGCGTCGCGGGCCTTGACACCGAGGTCCTCGCACGCCGTCTTGGTCAGCGAGGTCATCGGGGCCTGGATCACCCGGTAGCCGTTGAGCGTGCCGTCGCTCAGCGGGTCGGCGTCGTAGCCGGCCTTGCCGAGGTTGCGCTCGTCGAAGGCGTCGGTGTTGACGATGAGCGTGCCGCCCGACTCGAGGCGACCGAGGTCGGCCATCAGGGCGGCGGGGTTCATCGCCACCAGCACGTTGGGCTCGTCGCCCGGCGTGGTGATGTCGTGGTCGGAGATCTGGACCTGGAACGACGACACCCCGTTGACCGTGCCGGCGGGGGCTCGGATCTCGGCGGGGAAGTCGGGCAGGGTCGACAGGTCGTTGCCGAAGGTGGCGCTGGCGCTGGTGAAGCGATCACCGGTGAGCTGCATGCCGTCGCCGGAGTCCCCGGCGAAGCGGACGATCAACCGGTCGAGGACCTCGGCCTCGAGCTGGTCGGACCGGTCCATGGTGTCCGTCATCGTGTGGTGACCTCCTCCTCGACTCCGTTGTCGAGGGTCGCTCCGGCGACCTTAGGCCCGATTGCTGGTGGCGATCGAGTAAATCTGTCAACGTGATGGCTTGGTGGTGGTTTCGCAACGTTGGGTGATGGGCTGAAACCCGCCGATTCCTCGGTGTGTGGCGGGGTAGCGTGCGGTGATGGCCGTGCGTGTCGACAAGTGGCTGTGGTCGGTCCGGGCCTTCAAGACGCGGACCCAGGCCAACGACGCCTGCGCCTCCGGTCGCGTGCGGGTGAACGGTGAGGTGGCCAAGCCGGCGACCAAGGTCGCCGTGGGCGATCGGGTCGAGGCCAGACGCCGGGAGCGGACCATCGTCTACGAGGTCGTGCAGGAGCTGACCAAGCGGGTGTCGGCGACGCTGGCCGCCGACGCGGTCGTCGACCACTCGCCTCCGCCGCCGGACCGGCCGACCACCCACGGCGACGTCGTCGAACTCGTGCAGGCCCGCCGCGACCGGGGGAGCGGGCGTCCGACCAAACGCGACCGGCGCGACATCGAGCGGCTGCGAGGCCGGGAGTGAGCGGCGAGGCGCCGCGGCGCGAGGTCGGCCGCCGCGAGGTCGTCGGGTCCTGTCCGCTCGACTGCCCGGACGCCTGCAGTTGGGTGGTAACGGTCGAGGACCGCCCGACCGGCCCCGTGCCGGTGCGGCTGCGAGGCAACCGGGACCACCCGTTCACAGCGGGTGGGTTGTGCAAGAAGGTCAACCCGTGGCTCCGCCACGCCGCCGACCCGAGCCGGCTGCTCACCCCACAGAAGCGAGTGGGAGCCAAGGGCGAGGGGCGGTTCGCTCCGATCGGGTGGGACGACGCGATCGGGTTGCTCGCCGAGCGCATCGACGAAGCGATCGACCGTCATGGACCCGAGGCGGTGTGGCCCTTCGTCGGCACCGGCAACGTCGGCTGGATCCAGGGAGCCGCCGGTGGCGAGCGCCTGTGGAACGCGCTCGGTGTCTCCCAGCACCAGGTCTCGATCTGTTCGGTGTCCGGGTGGGTCGGGCTCGGCTACACGATCGGCACCGGCGCCACGGTCGACCCCGAGGAGACGGACCAGGCCGGGGTGATCGTGATCTGGGGGTCCAACACCCTCGTCACCGACCAACACTGGTGGCCCTTCGTCGAACGAGCGCGAGCGTCCGGCGTGCCCGTCGTCGTCATCGACCCCCTCCGCACTCGCACGGCGGAACGAGCCGACCTTCACATCGCACCTCGACCCGGCACCGACGGCGCGCTGGCGCTGGGAATGGCCCGCCAGCTGCGGGACCGGGGCGCCGCCGACCGACAGTGGCTGGGCGACAATTCCGTCGGCTGGGACGAGTTCTCGGCGTCGCTGGACCAGTGGACGCTCGAGCGGACGGCCGAGACCTGCGGCCTCGAGCCCGCCGAGATCCAGCGCCTCGTCGACGTGATCGATAGTGGCCTCGACACCGGGCCGCTCCTGATCAAACTCGGCCAGGGCATGCAACGCCACGCCGGCGGCGGCCAGGCAGCCAGGGTCGTGTCGTGCCTGCCCGCCTTCACCGGCTCCTACGGGCGTCCCGGCGGCGGTCTCGTCTACTCCACCGGCAACGCCTACGGCCTCGATCGAGTCGCGCTCAACCGGCCCGACCTGCGGTCGGCGCCCGCCCGCTCGTTGGCCATGACCAACCTCGGTCGCAACCTGCTCGAGCTCGACGACCCACCCGTCACCGTGCTGATGGTGATCGCCGCCAACCCGATGGTGTCGAACCCGCAGACGGATCTCGTCCGGGCCGGGTTGGCTCGCGACGACCTGTTCACCACCGTCATCGATTGCTACCCGACCGACACGGTCGCCTGGGCCGACCTGGTGTTGCCGTCCACGCTGCAACACGAACACGTCGAGATGAACGACTCGTTCGCCCACCTCTACCTCAACTGGAACGAACCGGCCGTCCCGCCCGCCGGCGAGTGCCTGCCCCACACCGAGATCCTGCGTCGCCTGGCCCGCGCCCTCGGGCGCACCGAACCCGAGCTGTTCGCCACCGATCACGAGCTGGCCGCGGCAGCGCTGTCGGGACCGGTCTGGCGCGACGCCGGGATCGGGCTCGACGACCTCCGCGCCGTCGGGTTCGCCCGCATCCCGGGGACCGAGCCGTTCCGGCCGCTCGCCGGCGCCGATGCCGACGAACCGGGACAGCTCCGATTCGAGACGGCCAGCGGCCGCTTCGAGTTCGCATCCGACCGGGCCGAGCGAGACGGGCACGGCCGGCTGCCCCACTACGTCGCGCCGATCGAGGCGGCCACATCGTCGAGTAGGACGGTCGGCGTCTACGACCTCGTCGCCAACGGCAGCGACCTCCACATCAACTCGGTGTTCGCCGGCACCGACGTCACCGCCAAGGCCCGGGCCGACCTCGGCTGGGGCGACGCCGTGGTCCTCACCATCCATCCCGACGACGCCGCTCGGGACGGCCTGTCGGGCGGCGACGCCGTCCGGGTGGAGAACGAGCGTGGCGCCTTCGACGCGGTCGTCACCGTCGGTCCGGGGACTCGCCCGGGCGTGGCTGCCGCCCCCAAGGGGGCATGGGGGCGAGGTATCAACACCACCGTGGTCGAGCGCGACTCCGACATGGGCCGCGGCGCCGTCTACCACGACAACACGGTCACGATCACNNGAGCTCGTCCACACGCCGCTGATTCGGGGCCACCGTCCGGACCCCGAATCGAGCGGTGGAGAGCCGGGTCAGGTGGTGAGCACGATCGCGTCGCGGTCACGCTCCTCGTAGCGCTGCGTGGCCTCCTCGACGGCGACGAGCTGTTGCTCGGCCAGTTCCGGCCGAGCGGCCCGTGCTCGCTCGGCCGCACCGATGAGGCTGCTGCCGACGCTCTGGAACCGCGGCATCACGTGGCGCGCCATCAGCTCGAAGCTCTTCTTCGTCGCCTCGGGATTGGCCCAGTTGTGGGCGAGGGTGAGGTAGGCGCCGAACCCGCCGTCGGACTGCTCCCACAGCGTCTCGATCTGCTCGACCATCTGGTCGGGCGTGCCGATCACCCCGAGTCCCGAATTGACGAAGTCGATCATCTCGTCGATGTCGTCGCCCTCGACCGCCATCTGCGGGAACGCCGCCACGTGCTGGAAGTAGCGGAACCACTGGCGGATCCCGTATCGCACTTCCTCGCGAGCCTGCTCCTCGGTCTCGGCGAGATGCATGAGCCCGACCAAGCGCCACTTGGCCCGATCGGCCGGCTGGCCGTACTTCGCGGCCTGCTCCTCCTGGATCGTCCAGTGGTGGGCGAGCACGTCCATGCCCACCGCCACCGTCGCCCCGAGCGACAACAGCCCCGCGCCGTAGCGGCCGGCCAACTTCGCCCCCGACGGCGACGCCACCGCCGCCACGGCGATGTCGAACAGCGGATCGCTGTAGGGGCGGAGGTGGAGGCGGGCGTCGCGCAGCGTGAGCCGATCGCTCTCGTGGTTGACCGGCTCGTCGGTGGTGAGGAGCTGCATCACGATCTCGAGGTAGTCCTCGAGCAACGGTCGCATCTGGCTCGGTTCGAGGCCGAGCATCGCTGCGTCGGTCGGCAGGGCGCCGGGGCCGACGCCGAGCATGACCCGACCGCGGGTGAGGTGATCGAGCTGCACGATGCGCTCGGCGACCCACAGCGGGTTGTGATAGGGCAACGAGACGACGCCGGTCCCGAGGCGAATCCGTCTCGTGCGCTCGGCCGCCGCCATGATGAAGATCTCGGGCGAGGCGATGATCTCGCTCCCGGCCGAATGGTGTTCCCCGATCCACGCCTCGTCGAAGCCGAGGGTGTCGAGGTGGGTGAGGAGCTCGAGATCCTGCTCGAGCGAGAGCGTCGGATGGTGGTCCGGCGGATGGAACGGCGCCATGAAGGTGCCGAAGTTCAGTCGCATCGTGGTCCCCTTTGAGTGCGAAGCGTCGAGGACATCCCGACGCGGCGACACTACGACCGTGCGCGACGGCGCTGCCGAGCTACCCGCGGGTAGCCGGCATCTGCCCTGGCCAGCTCAGTGCTGCTCGACTAGTGGTTCGTGAAGTCGGGAGCCCGCTTCTCGAGGAACGCCCGCATCGCCTCGGGGTGATCGGCGGTCTGGCTCAGCATGATCTGCTGACGGTTCTCGAGGTCGATCGCGGCCTGCATGCCCGGGATCTCGAGCGCCGACCACATGCCCTCCTTGGTCATCGCCACCCCCATCGGGGCGTTGCCCATCACCTGTTCCGCCTTCGCCAGGGCGGCGTCGAGGAGCGCCTCGTCGTCGTGCACCTCGACCACGAGGCCGATCCGGTACGCCTCCTCGACGTCGAACACCCGCCCGGTCAGCATCAGTTCCTGGGACCGCGCCGCGCCGACGAGGCGAGGCAACAGCCAGCTGGTGCCGATGTCGCATGCCGAGATGCCGATCTGGATGAAGGCGGCGGAGAACTTGGCGGTGCGGGCCGCGAGACGGATGTCGCTGCCGAGCACGAGGGCGAAGCCGCCGCCCGCGGCCGGGCCGTTGACCGCGGCGATCACCGGCTGGGGGATCGAGCGCAGCTTGGGGATCAGCGACGCGATGTGCTTCTGGGTGGCCAGGCCGGCCTGGACCCGGCCGACGTCGCTCGGGCCGGGGGCGGTGCCGTAGCCGCCGAGGTCGAGGCCGGCGCAGAACCCCCGGCCCTCGCCGGTGAGGATCACGACCCGGCAGTCGCCGTCGAGGGCGATCTCGTCGAGGGCGCCATGCAGCGCCGACACGAGCTCGGACGTCATCGCGTTGAGCTTGCCCGGACGGTTGAGGGTCAGCTGGGTGATGCCGGGCGCCGGGGTTGAACGAACGAGGGGAGAGGAGTCGGAGGCCATGCCTCCGGGCTATCGCACCGGGCGGCGGTCGACCAAATGCGAGCAGCGCACGCGAAGCGCCGTCACCCCCGTCAGTAGTCGACGCCGACGGCCTCGCACAGGAACGCCATGAACGGCCCGCCGGCCCGGCACAGGGCCTCGAACCGGTCGGCGAAGTCGGTCGCGGTCACCTCGGACTGGGTGAGCGTCGCCGAAGCGATGAAGTCCTTGCGCTTCAGGTCGTCGATCAGCGGGTGGTCCGGGTCGAACCCCTTCGGCGGTCGCTTCAACGAGTCGCCCATCAGCGCGAAGGTGTCGGCGAAGTCGCCGCCGGTGATCGCCTGCCAGCGGTCAGGCTCAGCGGCGATCATCTCACGGATCGTGTAGGCGACCTTGGTCTCCGGCTTGTAGATCCCGACGCCCATGAAGCAGTTGCGGGGCTCGAGGTGGAGGTAGAAGCCGGGGGAGTGCACGTCCTTCGCTCGCTCGTGGCGGAAGTGCATGCCTGTGTTGGTCATGTAGGGCGTCTTGTCCTTGGAGAAGCGGGTGTCGCGGTGGATGCGGAACAGCGACCCGCCGTTGAC
>JAWSVN010000024.1:0-604 GCA_033851875.1 Acidimicrobiales bacterium | reverse complement strand
GGCCGACCTAGTCGGGCCGACGCTGCCTCTTCGCACCGACGCCGTGGAGTTGCGCTCCGCGTCGGGATCGAGGCGTGGTGCTCGTTCAGACGCCGGCGGTCTGGCGGTCGTTGTCCGCTGACAGATCCGCCAACGAACGAGCCAACTCGGTCAAATCACTCGCCGCCAGCTTCGTCTTCGACGCCGACGCCGAGGTCTGCGTCGACGCACCAGCCACACCAGAAATGTTCTGCGTGATCTCCGCCGACGTCTTCGCCACATCCGACACCGCCGCAGCGATCTCGTTCGTCGTCGCCGTCTGCTCCTCCACCGACGCAGCAATCGTCTCCTGCGTCAACGAAATCTGCTCCACGACCTCAGCAACCTGCATGATCGCATCCACCGCCGCCTGGGTATCGGTCTGGATCCGCTCCACCCGACCCTTGATGTCCTCGGTCGCCTTCGCCGTCTCACCAGCGAGGTCCTTCACCTCGTTCGCCACCACCGCGAAACCCTTACCGGCCTCACCAGCACGAGCCGCCTCGATCGTCGCGTTCAACGCCAACACATTCGTGTCCTCCGCGATGTTCGAGATCAACTCGACCACCTTGCCGATCTCCGCAGA
>JAWSVN010000023.1:32587-39614 GCA_033851875.1 Acidimicrobiales bacterium | reverse complement strand
GAGCCCAACCGCCCCTGCTCGACCCCGACTCCGGCAACGCCGTCGTCTTCGCCACCGTGCACGAACCCGACGCCGACGAGGCGACGATCGTCGGCGCTCGACTGCAGTCGGGCCCCGATGGCGATGTCATCGAGGCCGAGCTCCTGGTGAGCCGCGACGGCGAATCGTCGATCTTCGCCCCCGCCCGGCTGGTCGAGGATCACCACACACTCCTCGGCGCCCCGCTCGACCGCCCGGGCGAACGCGACCGCATCGTCGCCGCCGCCGACCGCTACTTCACGGACCTCCAGGACAACACGGCCCTCACCGTGTTCCACGAGCAGTGCCAGCGGATCGAGAACGGCTTCCAGACCACCGGCAACCCGGCCGTGCTCGGCGGTTCGACGTGTGCCCAGCAGCTCGAGGAGGGCTGGTTCGGCTACATCGAGGCTGTGCGAGGGCGTCGCTACCCCGTCGTCGACACGACCAGCGGCGTGGTGATGGCCGTCGCCTTCCTCGACGTGCCCGGCACGGCCACCCACCTCGAACTCCGCAACGGTCGCCGACTCGAGCTGCCGGAACGGATGCGCTTCCCCCGCAGCACGCTGCTCTTCGAGCAGTTCAAGGTCGAGGGCGACGAGCTGGTGTGGATCGAGGCGCTGATGGTGAACCTCCCCGACGGCGCACCCCACGGGTGGGAGTAGCCGACGGCGAGTAGGTTGCTCGGCGTGCGAACCCTGCACGTCGTGATGGGACTGGGCGGTCGAGCGGGGCAACGCTCCCGCGCCCTCGCGACGGTTCGGGAAGCGGCGACGGCCGCCGGCTGGGCGATCCAGGAGATCGAGCTCGACGCCCTCGCCCACCTCGACGCCGGCGACCGAGCGGTGTTGTGTGGCGGCGACGGGCTGATCCACAAGGCGCTGCCCTTCGTCGCCGGCCGTGGGGTCGAGGTCGCGATCGTGCCGGTCGGCACCGGCAACGACTTCGTGCGGGCCTTCGGCGTCACCGGTCGCAACGCCGGACCACGGTCGATCGCCACCGCCGTCGACCCGACCGCGCCGGCGACGGCCGTCGACCTGCTGCGAGCGGAAGACGACGACGGCACCGGCGAACGGTGGGCGGCGAGCGTGGTGACGTTCGGGTTCTCGGGTCGGGTGACCGACACGGCCAACGGGCTGCGGTTTCCGCCGGGCTCGTCGAAGTACACGGCAGCCGCCCTGCTCGAGATCGGTCGACTCGACGCCCGACCGGCGATCTTGACCATCGTCCCGTCGGACGCCGGCAACGACTCCCGCATCGACACCGGTCGACCGATCGAGGGCGACGTGGCCCTCGCCGCGATCGCCAACACCGCCTGGTTCGGCGGCGGCATGCAGATCTGTCCCGACGCCCGCGCCGACGACGGCCGCCTCGACGTGCTCACCATCGGCGACGCCGGTCGGCTCGAGTTCGCCCGCTGGCTGCCCAAGGTGTTCCGGGGCGCCCACACCACCCACGACGCCGTCACCACCGCCACCGGCGTGTCGGTACGGGTCGAGACCGACGAAGCGCTGTGGGCCGATGGCGAGGAGTGGGGTCACGCCCCGACGACGATCACGGTCGTGCCAGGCGCACTGCAACTCGTCGTTCCCTGAGCTGCTGTGCCTGAGGTCAAGGCGTGAGGAACGCCTCCGCGATCTCGTCGACGATCTCGGGCGGGTCGTTCCACGCCGGGTCGTCGCTCGGGAGGTGGAACACCAGGTCGGTGAACCCCAGCTCGGCGTGACGCCCGGCGAAGTCGCGGAACGTCTCGAGGCTGGCCAGGGGTCGGGCCTCGCTGTGGCCCATCAGCAGGATCCGGTCGATCGAGTCACGGGAGCGGCCGACGGCGTCGAGGGCGTCGTCGAGCTGGGCCGACTGGCGGGCCACCACCGCTTCGGCGCCGGCCGCACTCGTCTCGGCGCCGCTGGTGTCGCCGAAGGTCACCCACGCCTCGCCGTGACGGGCGGCGACCGCCAGCGCCTTCGGCCCGCCGGCGGCGACGGCGAACGGGACGCGGGGCTGCTGGGCGCACCCCGGCAGGAGGCGGGCGCCCTTGACCGTGTACCAGTCGCCGTCGTGGTCCTCGGTCTCGAGCCGCAGGAGCCCGTCGAGCAGGTCGGTGGCCTCGGCGAGCCGATCGACCCGCTGCCCGGGGGTGAGCGGGTCCTGGCCGAGGGCCTCCGCGTCGTAGCCGAGACCGCCGGCGCCGAGGCCGAGGATGAGGCGACCGCCGGAGATCTGGTCGATCGTCATCGCGTCCTTGGCCAGGGTGAGGGGGTGGCGGACGTTCAGGTTCGACACCATCGTGCCGAGCCGGATCCGCTCGGTCGTCGCTGCGACGGCGGCCAGCCAGGGGTAGGTGGCGTGCCACGGACCGTTGCGATAGTGGCGCCACGACAGGTGGTCGTAGACCCAGAGGTGGTCGTAGCCCAGCCGATCGAGGCGCTGGGCCTCGGCCATCGTGTCGGGCCAGGTCTCGGTGGGCATGAGCACGACGCCGATCCGCATGCCCGTGATCGTAGGTGGCCCGACGAGCGCCCCGGACGCCGAGCGACGACCGTCAGAGGGCGGCGCTAGTGTCACGACCATGGCTGGCACCGCTCCGGGTTCTCGAATCGTCTCCGTCGAGGAACTCGAGGCGATGTCGCCTGAGGAGCGCAAGGCGCTCTATCGCGAGCGGATGAAGGTCGTGACACTCGACGACCTTCCCGACGCGTCGGCCGACTTCCGTCGGCGGGTCGAGCAGATGACCGAGCGGTCTCAGTAGCCCGGTCGATCTCGACCTCGAGAAGGTAGAGCGAGTCACCCTCGACCCGAACGAGCACCGCTGAGGCGTGGACCAGGATTCCTGGGACCACGAGCGGGCCATGGAGTCCAGGGGCCGGACGGTCGCCAAGCGTCCGCAGCACTGTGTCCGTGATCTCTGGCAGCTCGAACCGGAGATAGTCGTCGGACGAGAGGGAGGGCGTGTCTTCGCGCGTCCCACGAGCGTCGGGCAACTGTTGATAGACCGACTGCAGGAAGCCCTCGGACAGAAAGACGTTCACGGGCACGACCGTAGAGCGACGCTGTGTCAGAGAAGGTCGAGCGCGGACCCGCCCCGAGCGCGGAGCCTGGCGAGCCGGGTCAGGTCGGGCGGTGCTTGGAGAACACGACGGTGCCGGAGGCGGCGAACATGCCGCCGACGCCGTGGGCGACCGAGATGTCGACCGACGACTCGCCGTCGGCTCCCCGCACCTGGGCGGGGGCGATGCCTCGCACCTGGCGGATCGACTCCTGCAACGCGTACATCCCGTACATGCCCGAGTGCATGTAGCTGAGGCCGCCGCCGTTGGTGTTGAGCGGGAGCTTGCCGCCGTCGGGGGCGGTGTTGCGTTCACCGATGAACCCGAAGCCCTCGCCCTTGCCGACGAACCCGAGGTCCTCGAGCCCGTAGATCGGGAGGTGGGCGAAGGCGTCGTAGATCATCAGGTGGTCGACGTCGTCATGCGAGATCCCGGCCCGGGCGAACGCCGTCGGGCCGGCGATGCGGAACGCCCGCGACGACGTGAAGTCCTCCATCTGGCTGACCGCCGGGGTCTCGACGCTCTCGCCCGTGCCGAGCACGTACACCGGGCGCTCGAAGTCGGCGGCACGCTCGTTGGAGGTGAGGATGAGGGCCCCGCCGCCGTCGGTCACCAGGCAGCACTGCAGCAGGTGGAACGGCTCGGCGATCATGCGCGACTCGAGCACGTCGTCGACCGTGATCGGGTCCCGGAACGTGGCCCGCGGATTCATCGCCGCCCACTCGCGCTGGACGACGGCGACCATCGCCAGGTCCTCGTCGGTGGCGCCGTAGGTCTTGGCGTAGCGCAGCCACGGGATCGTGAACAGCGACGGCGGCCCCATCGGACCATACGGGCCCTCGAACTGGCCGCTCGTGCTGGCCGGCGCCAACGAACGCGGCGCCACGCCGGTGCGGCTCTTGCCGCTCTCGCCGTGCGTGATCAACACGGTCGTGGCGTGACCCGCCGCGATCGCCGCCGCGGCGTGGCGGACGTGGATCATGAACGAGCAACCGCCCACCGCAGTGCCGTCGACCCAGGTGGGCACGATGCCCAGATGATGGGCGAGCTCGGCCGGCATCATGCCGGCGGTGGCGACGCCGTCGATGTCGGCCGCGGTGAGCCCGGCGTCGGCCATGGCGTTGAGGGCCGCGTCGGCGTGGAGGCCGAGCACGGACGTGCCCGGCACCTTGCCCATGTCGGTCGTCTCGGCGGCGCCGACGACGGCGACCTTGTCGGCGGTCGACGTCGGGTTCTGCTTCCAGTTCCACGTCAGCGGCTTCGGTTCGACCGGGTCCGAAGCTCGGGCCGGGGCGTCGGCTGACACCGGCTGCCACAGCGGCACGGCGATGGCGTCACCGGCCTTGGTCTCGCCCGGCTCGAAGGTCACCTCGAGCTCCATGTCGAGCTCGAGCGCCTCGCGGGTCTGCTCGACGCCGACGACGTTCGTCATCATCCGCGGCCCCTCGTCGAGCTGGACGACGGCGATCGAATAGGGCGCCTCGAAGTCGGGGCGCGACCGGTGGGAGATCACGTAGCTCCAGAGCCGACCCCGGCCCGACGCGTCGAAGGTCTCGACGTCGCGCGAGCTGCAGCGGGGACAGAACGGCCGGGGCGGGAAGTAGGCGCCGCCGTCGCACGACGTGCAGCGCTGCAGCACGAGGCGCCCCTCGGCGCAGCCGGCCCAGAAGTGGGCGGTCTCCGGCGTGGGTTCGGGAAGGGGACGGGGACGGGGCTCGGCCATGGCGGCGAGTCTGTCACCCGTCCGCCAAGAGGTGAAAACGGCGTTAGCCACCTAAGGTCAGCGGCGATGCCGACCGACACCCCCGGGTCAGCCCGACCCCCTTGGGCTTCCACGCGCCAGTTCCTCGACCTCCATCCCCTCGACGACGAGTGCCGCCGATGGCGCCTCGAGCTGACGAGTCGCAACACCGGCGGCATGGGGTCGCTGTTCGGCGGGGCGGGGCTCGCCGCCGGCCTCGAGTGCCTGTCGGCCCACACCGGTCGCCCGCCCGTGTGGGGCACCACACAGTTCGTGTCGATCACCCAGCGGCCGGTCACGATCGACCTGGAGGTGGAGGTGTCGGCCGCCGGTCGCAAGGTGTCGCAGGGCCGGGTGATCGCTCGGGTCGGCGACCGCGAGGTCTTCTCGTTCATGGGCGCGGTCGGCAGCCGCCCCGATCTCGGCCGCGGGACCGCACCGGTGATGCCCGACGCGACGCCGCCCGAGGGCTGCGAACTGATGGTCCGCGGCGAGGATGCCCCCGACGCCCTGCATCGTTTCGTCGAGGTCCGGCCGGCACGAGGCATGTTCGGGTTCACCGAGTTCGGCGAGGCGTCGGGCGACGAGCGCACCCTCATGTGGTGCAAGGTGGTCGACTGCCCCCTCGACGCGGCGTCGCTCGCCGTCCTGGCCGACTACATGCCCTCGGCCCTCGGCAACGCCTACGCCCGCGAGACCCACTGCTCGAGCCTCGACAACACGATCCGGCTCTGCGACCCGGTCCCCGATGACAGCGACGGCTGGGTGCTGCTCGACAACCGCATGGAGTACGCCGCCAACGGGTTCGCCGTCGGCTCGTGCCTGATGTGGGGTCGCGACGGCACCCTGCTCGCCACCGCCAGCCAGTCGATGGCCGTCTCCGGCTTCGCCTGATCCACCACTGGGCGCGGCGCTAAGGTCCGCGGGATGAAACTCGGCGTGATGATCTTTCCGACCGACACGACGATCGAGCCGGTCGAGCTCGGTCGTGAGGTCGAGGCCCGTGGGTTCGAGTCGCTGTGGTTCCCCGAACACAGCCACATCCCCACCGACCGCACCACCCCGTGGGGCGGGCGCGACGGCGCGCCGCCGCTGCCCGAGTTCTACTGGCGCACCTACGACCAGTTCCTCGCCCTCGCCGCGATCGCGGCCACGACGACCGACCTGCGGCTCGGCACCGGCATCACCCTGGTCGCCCAGCGCGACCCGCTCTGGCTGGCCAAGGAGGTTGCCTCGCTCGACCGCCTCTCCAACGGCCGGTTCCTGTTCGGCATCGGCTACGGCTGGAACAAGGAGGAACTCGCCCACCACGGCGTCGCCTACACCGACCGCCGGGCCCGGATCCGTGAGTCGATCCTGGCCATGAAGGAGCTGTGGACCCAGGACGAGGCGAGCTTCGACGGCGAGCACATCTCGTTCACGTCGAGCTGGTCGTGGCCCAAGCCCGTGCAGTCGCCGCACCCGCCGATCATCCTCGGCGGCGCCGCCGGCCCGCGCACCGCGCGCGACATCGCCGAGTTCTGCGACGGCTGGATGCCGATCGGCGGGCGCCACGCCCTCGACGCCGGCATCGGCGAGATCCGCTCCGCGTGCGAGGCGATCGGCCGCGACCCCCAGACGGTCGAGCTCGGCGTGTTCGGCGCAGCGCCCGACCCGGCCAAGCTCGCCGATCTCGCGGAACAGGGCGTGACCCGCGCCGTGCTCGGGCTCAGTCAGGGCTCACGCGACGAGGTCCTCGCCGACCTCGATCGCTTCGCTCCCCTGCTCGCCGAGGTCTGAGGGCACGGCCCGAGGGCGCGAGATCGAGGCTCTGCCGAGCGAGGCGGCCCTCAGGCGGAGTAGTCGACGAGGAGGCCGCGCTCGAGCGCCCCGACCAACGCCGATGCCGGCACCCCGGCCTCGGCCATGATCGCCGAGAGGTTGGCGCCGCTCCGCAACTCCTTGAGCAGGGTGCCGCTGTCGGTGTCGAGCACATCCGCGACCTGACCCAACCCCATCTCCTGCGCCTCGCTCGGTGCACTGCTGAGCACGCCGGACACGGCCCCCTCGAGGTCTGCCGGGCGAGCGCCCGATGCCAGTTGCTCGGAGACCGTCTCCTGTCCGGGGCCGCCGACCGCATTGGCCCACGGGGCCTGCAGCGCAGCGATGCCGTATCCATTGGTGCCGTCGATCATCGTCGTTCCTCCGAGTGGGTCGATCAGGCCGCCACGCGTCGCCGCAG
>JAWSVN010000023.1:0-32580 GCA_033851875.1 Acidimicrobiales bacterium | reverse complement strand
GCCTGGGCCTTGGCCCACTTGTAGTCGGGCTTGCCGGCGCCGGTGTACGACAGCTTGTCGACCACGACCAGACCCCGGGGCAGCTTGTAGCCGGCGAGGGTGTCGCGCAGGCCGGCCCGGATCGTCTCGAGGTCCGGCGTCGCTCCCGGCTTGGGTTCGACCACGGCGGTGACCGCCGAGCCGAACCGTTCGTGGGGCACGCCGACGACGAACGCCTCGGCCACGTCCGGCAACGACTTCAGGGCGATCTCCACCTCTTCGGGGAACACCTTCTCGCCGCCGGTGTTGATGCAGTTCGACCCCCGTCCGAGCAGGGTGATCGTGCCGTCGGCCTCGAGGATCGCCTGGTCGCCGGGTACCGCCCAGCGCGTGCCCGACGGGCTGGTGGGGAACGTCTTGGCCGTCTTCGCCTCGTCCTTGTAGTAGCCGAGGGGGATGTGGCCGAAGCGGGCCAACATGCCGGGCTCACCGGTGCCGGCCTCCATCGGCTCGAGGTCCTCGTCGAGCACGGTGGTGTGGGGCCCCATGTTGAACCGCGGCCGTCCGGTCTCGGTCCCCGGATCGACCAACGCCCCGTTGCCGCCGGTCTCCGACGCCCCGAAGCCGTCGACGATCAACACGTCGGGCAGGTGCTGGGCCAGCTCGGCCTTGAGCGACGCGGAGAGGATCGCGCCGCCCGACAGGATCATCGCCAACCCCGACAGGTCGTGGCCCTCGGGGTGTTCGCCCAGGTGATCGGCGAAGGGGCGGGCCATGCCGTCGCCCACCAACACGAGCAGCCGGGCCTGTTCGGCTTCGGCGAGAGCGGCGATGCGGCCGGCGTCGAACCGGTGCTCGCACCAGTAGACGACACCGCGGCCCGACAGCAGCGGCATGAAGGTGTTCCACTGCCCGTTGCCGTGCATCATCGGCGAGGTCACGACGTTGGGGGCCCAGCGCTCCTCGGCCGGCGTCTCACTCACCACCTCGCAGATCTGCTCGGGGGTGGTGATCGGCTCACCGCCGGGACGGCCACCGCCGAACGCGGCGAAGAAGATGTCCTCCAGCCGCCACATCACGCCCTTGGGCATGCCGGTGGTGCCGCCGGTGTAGAGCAGGTAGAGGTCGTCGTTGGACCGTTGCTCGAAGGGCACGGCGGGGTCGGCGGCGGCGAGGGCGTCGCTCCAGGCGACCCAGCCCTCGGGCAGGCTCTCACCGGCCGAGCCGGAGTCGGCCGCGTCGGAGTCGGCCGCGTCTGAGAAACTGTTGGCCTCGAGCGCGATCCCGGCCTTCAGCAACGGCAGGTCGGCGCGCAACCCCTCGATGCGGTGCACGAACGCCGGCTCGGCCACGACGGCCACGGCGTCGGAGTTCTCGAGCAGGTAGGCGATCTCGGCGTCGACGTAGCGGTAGTTGACGTTGATCGGCACGGCCCGGGCCTTGAAGCAGCCGAGCATCGCCTCGAGCCATTCGATCCGGTTCCACGACACGATGGCGACGTGGTCGCCGGGCTCCACGCCGATGTCGACGAGGTGGCGACCGAAGCGCGACGCCTGCTCGTCGAGCTCGGCGTAGGTGCGGCGCTGGTCGATGGCGACCGCCGCGAGGGCGTCGGGGATCGTCTCGGCGACGAGCTCGAAGATGTCGGCCACGTTGTAGGTGCGGGTGGCTCCCTCGACGATGCTCACGACTCGGCTCCTTCGGCACTGGGATTGCCCGTGGTCGGCATGTTCGAGGCGCTGGGCGCCGGCAGGTCGGGGACGAAGGGGGCGAGCAGGGCGTCGATGCGGGGCCCGCGACGCAGGTGGTGGCCGCCGTCGACGGGGAGCACGACGCCGGTGATCCAACTCGACTCGGGGCCGCACAGGAAGCGGATGGCGGCGCCGGTGTCGGCGGTGGTGCCGACCCGGCCGAGGGGCATGTTGTCGCCGTAGTCCTCGAGCACGGCGCCGTCGCCCCGGAGCAGTTCGCTGATCTCGGTCTCGACCAGGCCGGGCGCCACCGCGTTGACCCGGATGCCGAGGGAGCCGAGTTCGTCCGCGGCGTTGGCCACGATCATGTTCACGCCCGCCTTCGACGCGGTGTAGGCGGTCATGAAGCGGTGGGTGTGGGAGCCGGCGATCGACGAGACGGCGCACATCGTGCCGCCGCCGTTGGCGGCCAGGTGGGCGCCGCCGAGCTTGAAGGTCGACATCACGCCGGTCAGGTTGGTGGCCAGCACCTGGTTCCAGGCCTCGAGGTCGGTGCCGAGGAAGGGGCCGGCCGAGCCCATGCCGGCGTTGGCGATCACGATGCCGAGCGGTGCGTGGGCGTTGGCCTCGTCCATCGCGGTGGCCAACGCCGCCTCGTCGGCGACGTCGGCCACGGCGATCCGTGCCGAACCCGAGTGCAGCTTCTCGAGTTCGGCGGCGGCGTCGGCGAGCTTGGATTCGGTGCGTCCACAGAGCGTGACCGAGGCGCCGTCGGCGACGAACGCCCGGGCCGCGCCGAGGCCGATGCCCGAGCCCCCACCGGTGATGAACGCGTGTGTTCCTGCGAGCGCTGGCGTCGCCACGAGCGGTCCCCCTTGGTCGGTGGCGCCGTCCCCCGACGCTCCCCGGAAGCCTCACAGGTGGCCGACCTCGGAACAAATCGCGAGCAGCGATCGCAAGCGCGATCCCAGCGGCGAGACGCTCAGTCGCCGGCGTCGTGCTCGGTCTCAGCGACCGCGTGCTTCGCCGCCTCGATCTTGTCGGTCGTCAGCTTGGCCCGGCCGAACACGAAGAGCAGCGCACCGACCCCGGCGGCGACCCAGAACGTGGCCCGCAACGCCAGCTCGCGGTCGGCCAGCGACTCGACGAGCACCACGGTGATGCCGCCGATAGCGGAGCCGATCGGGATCATGCCCCAGGCGAAGAACCGGTAGACGCTGTTGACCCGACCCAACAGGCGGGGCGGGATGATGCTCTGGCGGAGGCTGACGGTGATCACGTTCCACAGCACGCCGAGGAACGAGTTGAGGCCGAACATCACGAGGGTCACCGGCCACCACGCCCAGATCCCGATGACCAGCGACGCCAGCGCCATCCCGGCCAGCGTCACGGCCAGGCAGGCGCCGGGGCCGAACCGCTTCGCGATCTGCGGGGCCAGGTTGCCGCCGAGCAGGCCGCCGGCGGCGCCGCCGAACCCGATGACGGTGAACAGGAGGGGCCCGACGTCGAGCACCTCCTGCGCGAACAGCACGAACGTGGCGCCCGAGATCATGCCGGCGCCATTCATCAGCCCGAGGATGATCGCCATCGGCCACAGCAGCGAATGGCCGCGCAACCAGTTCCAACCCTCGGCCAGGTCGCGCTTGAAGCCGGCGACCATCGACGGCTCCGGCTCGTCGGAGGTGTTCGGGGCAGCCTCGTCGGCCTCGGCCCGGAACGTCCCGGGGATCAGGGCGACGAGGGCGGCGGCGACGAGGAACGAGCCGGCGTCGACGAAGAACGGGACCGAGAACGCCGCCACCAACAGCAGCGACCCGAGGGGCGGGCCGATCAGGGTGTTGGTGACGCCCTCGACGCTCCACATGCGGCCGTTGGCCTTCTCGAGCTGATCGGGGTGCACGATCGCCGGGAGGATCGTCTGCGCGGAGTTGTCGCGCAGCACCTCGGCCATGCCGAGGCAAAAGGTGGCGACGAGCACGGCGACGTAGAGCGCGACGTTGGTGCCGACGACCGTCTCGACCTCGTCGGGCCCGGGCAACACGCCCTGTTGGGACAACACGGCCACGGCCACGACGAGGGTGGCGACGCCGCGCACGACATCCATCGACACCATCGCCTTGCGGCGGTCGACCCGGTCGGTGATCACGCCCGCCGGCAGGGTGAAGACCAACCACGGCAGGCGCTGGGCGACGACGACCAGGGCGACGAGGATCGGGTTGCGGGTGACCGCCGAGGCGAGCCACGGGTAGGCGACCGAGCCCATGCCGTCGCCCAGGTTGGAGATGACGCTCGCGGTGAAGAGCTTCCAGTAGCTGGCTCCGAGGCGGCCGGGCGACGCAGCCGGGATCGTCATCGCCCCACGCTACGACGACTCGCCGCCCGCTCGCGCCCGGATTTCCCGCAGGAACCGGGCGAGATGCGGCGACGGCAGCGGGCCGTCGCGCCAGACGACCCGGATCGGCTGGTCGAGGGCGAGATCGACGGGGACGGCGACGAGCCGGCCGGCGTCGAGGTCGTCGGCCGCGCTCACCTCGGGGATGATGCCGACGCCGTCGCTGTTGACGATCGCCAGCCGGATGCCGGCGTTGGAGGCGAAGCTGCGGTGACCGGCGGTCGGCACGAAGCCGTGGGGGCGCAACGCTTCCTCGATCACGTCGTGGGTGCCCGAGCCACGGTTGCGCAACAACAGCGACGTGGTCGCCAGGTCGGTGGCGCGGATCGGTCGACGACGACCGGCCCACGGATGATCGGGAGCGACGACGACCACGAGCGGTTCCGCCGCCACGAGCTCGGAACGCAACCCGACGGGGGCGTTCGGTCCGGCCATCAGCCCGACGGTCGCCTCGCCGTCGCGCACGAGGCCGGCGATCGAGCGAGTATCGGCTTCGACCAAGCGCAACTCGACGTCGCCGAGGTCGGCGCCCGCCACCCACGCCGGCAGACGGCGGGTGGCGATCGTCGAGGTGGCCGCCACGGTCAGCACCGGGCGGCCGGCCGACCGCAGTTCGCGAGCCCCGTCGACGAGGTGCTGCGAGGCCGCCACCACCTCGCCCGCCAGCGCGGCGACCTGGCGGCCTTCGGCGGTGGGGCGCGAGCCGGTCGGGGTGCGTTCGAGGAGGGTGACACCGAGCGACGTCTCGAGCTTGGCGAGCCGGGCGGTGGCCGACGGCTGCGACATGCCGTGGCGGGCGGCCGCCTTCGACACGCTGCCCAGTTCGACGACCGACAAGAAGACCGTCAGGGAGGTGACGTCGACGTCCATGCGCCCGAATCTAGCCAGCCGGACTCGGAGCCTGAATCGACGGCGCCCTCGGGCGGTAGGGTGGCAGCCCGATGAACGCCGAAGCCACGCAACGTCGGAACGACCTCCTCGAGGTCCTGAAGAGCAAGGGCCTCCTCGCCCTGCCCGAGCCGGTCGAGCTGTCGTCCGGTGCTCGCAGTCGCTACTTCCTCGACGGCAAGAAGGCCCTCGCCCAGGGTGCCGATCTCGCCCTCGCCTGCCAGTGTCTGGTCGATCTCGCCGCCGACGAAGGTGTGGCCTTCGACGCCTGCGGTGGCCTCACGCTCGGCGCCGATCAGTTCGCCCACGGGGTCGCCATCGTCGGCGACGCCGAGTGGTTCGTGGTCCGCAAGCAGCCCAAGGGACGGGGCACCGACCGCTACGTCGAGGGCGCCGACCTCGCCGGCAAGCGCGTGCTGCTGGTCGACGACGTGATCACCACCGGCGGCTCGAGCCTCGTCGCCGCCGAACGCATCCTCGCCGAGGGCGCCGAGATCGTGTTGGCGTCCACCCTCGTCGCCCGATCCGATCAGCCGGCCGCCGCCTTCGCCGAGGCGGGCATCCCGTTCCGGCCGCTGTTCACCTACGCCGACCTCGGGATCCCGGCGGTTGGCACCGAATAGCTCGCGCGGCCCCGACCGCAACGAAAGCGCCCGCAACGAGAGCGACCGGCACGACGGCGACGAGGCGGCGGTCGGCGTCGGTCCGCATCCCGAGCCGTGGCCCGACGACCCTCGGCTCGACCCCGAGCTGTTGGCCGGCGGCGATCGGCGCAACGTCGTCGACCGCTACCGCTACTGGACGCTCGACGCGATCAAGGCCGACCTCGACACCCGGCGCCATCCGTTCCACGTGGCGATCGAGAACTGGCAACACGACTTCAACATCGGCACGGTCGTGCGGGCGGCCAACGCCTTCCTCGCCGCCGAGGTCCACATCGTTGGCAAGAAGCGCTGGAACCGTCGCGGTGCGATGGTCACCGACCGCTACCAGCACGTGCGCCACCACCCGAGCGTCGAGGCGTTCGCGGGGTGGGCGGCCGAGGCCGAGCTGCCCCTGATCGGGATCGACAACCTGCCGGGCTCGACGCCCCTCGAGCACGATCCGCTGCCCGAGCGTTGCGTGCTCGTGTTCGGCCAGGAGGGGCCCGGCCTGTCGGACGACATGCGTCCGGCGCTCGATCAGTGCCGGTCGATCGCCCAGTACGGGTCGACGCGATCGATCAACGCCGGCGTCGCCGCCGGCATCGCCATGCACCAGTGGATCTGCCGCTACGCCGACGCGCCGGAGTCGTGAAGCGAGCGGTGGGCGGCCCGCTGCCGGGCTCGCCGCTGCCGGAGCGTCATCTCGGCGAACGTCAGCGCTCCGAGGACGAGGAGCAGCAGGAAGACGATCACGGCCAGACGACGCACGAGGGCCGGGGTCTCCGCCACGGGTTCGGTGGTGAGTTCGGCGACGTAGACGTCGACGGCGGCCACCGGATCGGTGGCGTCACGCGACGCCACGAGCGCCCGGTAGCGGCCGTCGCTCCAGTCCTCGTTCACGTCGGCGAACAACTGACCCTCCGGGTCGAACACGATGACGGCGTCGGCGTCGGCCAACTGCCGGACCCGGAGTGCGAAGGCGGCGGCGTCGGGGACCGGGTCGGCCGGCGCCAGCACCCGGAGGTCGACGCCGGCGGCGCGCGCCCGCTCGATCGCGGGCGCCCAGGCGGCCTCGTCGTAGGTGGACGTGAGGCTCCGAGCGACGTAGGTGCCGTCGTCGGTGGTGCTGTCGACGATGTCGTAGGGCTGCTCGGCCACGGCGACGCCGGACGCGCCGACCAAGCCGATCACGAGCGTCGACACCACCAGGAGGGCGCACCGCAGGGTCGGGGGTCGAGACGGCCTGGATCTCCAGGTCGAGATGGTCGAACGCACCCTGGCAGTGTGTCACGCCGTCGGGCCGGTGCGGTGGCCACGGCCCTCGAACGGTGACGGCGCGGCGTTCAGCCGGCCGGGATCACGACGAGGAGCCGAGCATCCAGTCTCGGGCCTTGCCGTCCTTGGCCTCCTCGTCGGAGAAGAACCGGTCGAAGGCCTCGTCGTCCTCGTCGTCCGTCGCGAGAGCGTCGGCAGCCTCCGCGAAGGGGTTCACCTCGGCGGCCTGATCGGCATCGTCGGCGACCTCGAGCGGGTTGGCCTCGCCGAACTCGGCTTCGCCGTGCACCGGCCCCGGTTCGTCGGCCAGCTCACCGTCGTCCACATCGGACGCACGGTTGCGGGGCTCGTCGGCGGGGGATGCCTCGTCGCTCGGCGCAGCGAACGCCGACGACGCCGAGCGGGCGGCTTGGACGGCCTCGGCGATGACGGTGTCGCGCTCACGCTCAGCGATCTCACGCTCGTGCACAGCGGTGTCGCGAGCCTCGAGCTCGACCTCGCGTTCGGCACGCAGCGCCTCGCACTCGTTCCGCAGCGTCTGGAGTTCACGGCCCAGCTGTTCGCGTTCGCCGACCAGGCGCACGGCATCGGCCCGAATCGACTCCATCTCGCCGAGGAGTTCGGTCAGCTCGGTGACCACCTCCGCGTGACGTTCGACGAGCGACTCGTGCTCGTGGCGCTGGGTGTCCTGCTCGGCCAACGCGGCGGCGAGCTCGCGCCGGACGTTGTCACGGCGCTGCTCCGCCTCGAGGATGTCGGCCTCGAGGGCGGACTTGTCGCGTTCGAGCACCTCGATCGCGGCCTCGGCCGCCACCGCTTCGGCGCTGGTGCGCTTGGCGGCAGCAATCTCTTCGAGACGCTTGAACGCCGCGAGACGCGGCGCGGCTGCCGCGAACGTCGCCTCGAATTCGGCGAGCTGTTCACGGAGCGCTTCGATCTCGTGGTGTTGGTCGATCTCGGACAAACCTCGGCTCCCGCTCTGACTGTTGGTCAGATCGTGCTGACCGGTGCCGCTTCCCATCGGCACCGGGAGTCGAGACATGAGCGATCGCCATCGCGTGTTGCCCGAGGTCAGTCGACCATGCGCGTCGATCAGTGACCGAACATCATCAGCCACTGCTCCAAGCTCTTGGGCTTGAACACCACGTTCATCTGGCGGGTCTCGCCCATCGAACGTGACGGCTCGGGCGAGTAGAGGTGACCCGGGAAGAGCACGGCGTCGTCGGGGACCTTGCCGAGACGGTCGTGGAGGGAGCGGTAGAGCTCTTCGGGGTCACCGCCGGGCAGGTCGGTGCGACCGCAGCCGTCGAGGAACAGGGTGTCGCCTGCGACGAGGGCTCCGTCGACGAGGAAGCACTGGCTGCCGGGCGTGTGGCCCGGGGTGTGGATCAGCTCGATGTCGACCTCGCCGACCGTGACGACGTCGCCCGAGGCGTGGGCGACGAGGGAGTCGCCGGTGACGCCGGTGACCTTGGTGACGTAGTCGACCTCGGGGGCCTGGAGATGGATCGGCACGTCGACCCGCTCGAGGAGCTGGGCGATGCCGCCGATGTCGTAGCCCATCATCGAGCCGCCCACGTGGTCGGCGTGGTAGTGGGTGCCGAGCACGCCGGTGCAGGTCATGCCGTCGGCCTCGAGCACGTCGAGGATCCCGTCGGTGTCGTAGGCGGGGTCGACCACAACCGCCTCGCCGGTCTCTCGATCGCCGATCAGATAGCAGAAGTTCACCATCTGCTGCGCCACCCGATCGGTCGCGGCGAAGTCACGGCCGGAGAGGAGCTGACGGAAATAGAGACGACCTTCCATGGTCGGACAATAGGCTGAACCGCGTGAGTGACACGACCTCAGGCGGGGCTGCGACCCGCCGCATCGCCTATCTCGGCCCGGAGGGAACCTTCACCGAGCAGGCGCTTCGCACCCAACCCGACCTGCGCGACGAGGAGCTGCTCCCGATGCGCACCTTCGTCGACGTGCTCAACGCCACCCAGGACGGCGAGGTCGACCTGGGGTTCGCGGCGATCGAGAACGCGATCGAGGGCACGGTCAACGTCACGCTCGACACCCTGGCCTTCGACACCCACCTGCTGATCCAGCGGGAGGTGGTGCTCGACATCGTGATGAACCTGATGGCGGCGCCGGGCACCACGCTCGACGACATCACCGTCGTCCACTCCCATCCGGTCGCCAACGCCCAGTGCCGCAGCTTCCTCAACGCCAAGCTGCCCGGCGTCGCCGTCGAGCCGGCCAACTCGACGGCCGCGGCCGCCGCCCGAGCGGCGAAGGAACCTGGCGTGGCCGCCCTCGCCCCGCCCCTCGCCGGTGAGCGCTACGGGCTCGACGTCCTCGCGTCCGACATCGCCGACATCAACGGCAACCAAACCCGCTTCCTGCTGGTGGCACCCGAGGGCGTGCCGGCCCCGACCGGACACGACAAGACGACGCTCGTCCTCTTCCAGCGCGACGACCACCCCGGCTCGCTGGTGTCGATCCTCCACGAGTTCTCGGCCCGCAACCTCAACCTGACCAAGCTCACGTCGCGGCCGAATCGCACCACGCTCGGCAACTACTGCTTCATGGTCGACGTCGAGGGCCACATCGCCGACGACATCATGGCCAACTGCCTGCGCAACATCCAGGCCAAACACGCCGAGGTGAAGTTCCTCGGCAGCTACCCCCGAGCCGGCAACGGATCGAGCGCTCAACGCGAGGCGGCCACCGACGCCTGGAGCGACGCCGCGACGTGGATGGACTCGCTGCGCTCCCAGATCCGAGACTGAGCCCCGGACCCGATCCCGAGATGACGACCCTCGACCTCCGCTGCACGACCCAGACCCGGCTGCTGGGTGAGCATCCGGGAGGCTCGGCCGGTGGCGCCGACCGCTACCTCCTCGTCACCCTGCCGCTGCCGTGGCCGGCCGACATCGGCGATCATCCCCTGCTGGCGGGCCTGGGCGACGTCGACGGGCCGCTCCCGGTGGGCCGGACCCGGCTGCTCGGTGTGACCCCGGCGCTCACCGACGGGGCGCCCACCGTCGCCGACGGCGTCGAGCTCGTGGTCCACGACCGGCCGGCCGGGTCGGCCCACTACACCCGGTGGTCAGGCCGGGCCGCCCCCGTCGACCTGGCGGCGGCCGTGGCCGCGATCCGCGCCGGTGATCTCGGCGGCCTGCGCCGCGACGACGACCCGCCGATCGAGGTGTTGGTGTGCGCGCACGGCAGTCGTGATCGATGCTGCGGTTCGGCCGGCACCCGACTCGCGCTCGACCTGGCGGCCGAGACCGATACAGACTCCGATGCCGACGGCGAACCCGACGGCCCTCGTCCCCTCCGTGTGCAGCGGGCGAGCCATCTCGGCGGGCATCGCTTCGCCCCGACGGCGCTGCTGTTCCCGGTCGGCCTCGGCCTGGCCCATGTCGACGCCGGTCATGTGCGGGCACTCGCCCACCGACGCGTCCATCCGGCCGAGGTCGAGCGGCACGTGCGGGGCTGGCTCGGACTCGCCGACCCGGTCACCCAACGCGCCGACGTGGCGGCGCTCAGCGCCCTCGGCTGGGGGTGGTGGGAGCAGGCTCGCCTCGCCACGGTGACGGGCGACGACGAGCCGGTCGTGACGCTGAGCCGGGACGACGGAACGGTCGTGACGGTGCAGCTGAGGGGCACCGAAGCGTTTCCGGTGCCCGTGTGTGGTCAGACGCTCGACGCCGCCACCAAGGAGGCCGCCGGGTTCGACGTGGTCTCGATCGACGTGTCGGCGGGCGGCGGCGACCCGGCAGCCTGACCGGCCCCGGCGGGGCCGAGCTGGCGCTGCAGCGAGGCGTGGAGGTCGCCGAGAGCGAGTGCCCGCGACCGGTTCTGTTCGGCGATCTCGTGGACCGAGGTGGCGTTGGCCCGCACCCCGACCGACTGCGCCGACAGCTCGCGGAGCTCATCCGACGCCATCTGCACGGTGAGACCGATCTGTTCGCTCACCACCTGCTGCTCCTCGACGGCGGCGGCGACGTTGGCCTGGATGTCGGAGATGCGCATGATCGTCTCGCCGATGGCCGCGATCGCCTCGACCGAGCGGTTGGTGTCGCCCTGGATGCCGGCGATCCGCTCCGAGATCTGCTCGGTCGCCGCGGACGTCTGCTTCGCCAACTCCTTCACCTCGTTCGCCACCACCGCGAAACCCTTGCCGGCCTCACCAGCCCGAGCCGCCTCGATCGTCGCATTCAACGCCAACAGATTCGTCTGCTCCGCAATCGACGTGATCACCTCGATCACCTGCCCGATCTCCGCAGAGGAATCCCCCAACCGCGCCACCGTCGCATTCGTCTCCGTCGCCTGATGCACCGCGTCGTCGGCGACGAGGGACGCCTCGGCCGAGTTGGACGAGATCTCCTTGATCGCGACGGCCATGTGTTCGATCGACGTCGCGAAGTCCTCGATACGGCTGTTGGCCTCGGCGCTGCGCTCGGCGATCGCCTCGACGGCGCCGGAGGTCGACGACGAGCGGCGCTGGAGCTCGGTGCTCGACTCCTGCAACCCGTGGGCGGCGCGGTCGAGTTCGTCGAGGGTGCCCCGGAAGACGCCGGCGACGGAGCGGCCACACAACACGGCTCCGGCGATCGATACCCCGAGCACGGCGAAGGACACGACGACCACCGCGGTCACTACTCGATCGATGGCGGCCGACAGCTCGGCCGCCTGAGCTCGGCGAGCCTCGGCCAGGTCCTCGGTGAGCGCCACGATCTGGTCGTTGGCGGCGAGACCGGTTTCGGCGGTGGCCGTCGCTGCGAGCTGTGACATCGCGGCCTGCTGCTCGTCCTGCAGCGTACCGATCGTCGAGATCTGGCGAACGACCACAACCGCGCCGATCACGACCGGCACGGCCAGCGAAGCGATCGCGATGAGCAGGACTCGCCGCACGCTCATCGTCCTGCTCCCTCCATGGCGCTGGCCGAGTAGCTCGCCTCGACCGCGTAGCCCTCGGAAGCGAGGAGGAGACGGTTGACGGGTGCCTGCGAAGTGGCGGGCTCGCCCCGACTCGTCCGGGGAAGCCCGAGCACGGTGGCCGCGTCGAGCACCCCCTTCACGTTCCCGCCCACGATGTTGGCCACCTCGCCCATGGCGTCGCGGACCTCACCGAACGACGCCGAGCCGGACGGGAGACCGAACAGGGCCTCGGCGATGCGCTCGGCGAGCTCGTCGCCGCAACGGACCATCACCGTGCCGGTGACGACGTCGTCGCTCAGGATGTCGACCGCCGCACACCACGACAGGTCATGGGCCGCCGTCGGGTCGATCTCGTCGTCGAGAGCGAGGTCGAGCATGCTCGACCACAGCTCGGTCAGCATGTACTGGAGGTCTTCGTCGGTGAGTTGCATCGGGGCTCCCTCGGGCTCAGGACGGTCGATAGAAGGTGGATTTGCCGAGAACGGTGCGCCGCCAGGTCGCGTCGACCCCGACGGTCGTCTCCGACGCGCCGAGCACCAGCCAGCCGTCGGGCTGGAGCACCGAGCGGACCTTCTGCAGGATCGATTGCTTGGTCGGGGTGTCGAAGTAGATCATCACGTTGCGCACGAGCACGATGTCGCTGCGCGGGATGCCGGCGAACGGTCCGTCGAGGTTGTGCGACTCGAAGCGAACCATCTGACGGATCGTCGGATTGAGCTCCCAGTGGGCTCCCTTGCGTCGGAAATGGCGCATCAGTTGCTGGGTGCTGAGGCCGCGGTTGGCCTCGAGCTGGGTGAAGGTGCCGCTGCTGGCCTTGTCGAGCATCGATGCCGAGACGTCGGTGGCGTAGATCTTGACCCGCGACGCGAGCGCCGGATGTCGGTCGGTCACCAGCATCGCGATGCTGTAGGGCTCCTGGCCGCTCGAACACGCTGCCGACCAGATCTGGATCGGGCCCGACTTGGCCGCCGCCACCTCGGGGATGACGTGTTCGGCCAACGTCTCGAACGGGTGGATGTCGCGGAGCCACGACGTCTCGTTCGTGGTCATGGCGTCGACCACCCGGTCGCTCAGCTCCCCGGTCGGGCGGCGGCGAAGCTCGCCCAGCAGGTCGCCCAGCGAGCCGAACCCGTTGGCGTGAGCGATCGGCTGGAGGCGCGACCGGATCAGATAGTCCTTCGAGTCGTCGACCACGATGGCGGCTCGCTGCCGGAGCAGGGAGCGCACGTGGGCGAAGTCCTCGTCGGTGCTGGCGCTGGCGGAGGTCGGCACGCTCAGAACCCCAGGATCGAGAGTTTGTCGCGGATGACGTCGCGGTCGAACGGCTTCATCGCATACTCGTTGGCGCCGGCCTCCATGGCGTCGGCCATGTTCTGGAACTCGGTCTCGCTGGTGACCATCAGAATCGGCAGGGATCCCCAGCGGGGGTCGGCCCGCACGGCCTTGATGAACTCGAGTCCGTTCATCTCCGGCATGTTCCAGTCGACGAGGGCGACGTCGATGCGTTCGGCCTCCGCGAGAACGTCGAGTCCGTGGCGTCCGTTCTCGGCTTCGTGCGTCCGCCAACCGAGATCGACGAGCATCGAGCCGAGGATGCGGCGGATGGCGCGCGAGTCGTCGATGACGAGGGCGTTGAGCGTGAGCGATGACGTTTCCATGAGATCGGCTTCACCAGTGGTCATGAGGTGGCTCCTAGCGATGACGGGGCTTCGGCGGCGGGTGGGCCCGACGGGACTGAGGGCGCGAGACTGCCGCCCGGCGTGGCAGAGCTGCCGACGAGCTGTCGGAGGTCGGCGGCGAGGTGCTGCACCTCGGCCACCACGTCCTGGGTGACAGCAACGTCGTCGACCGACGTGCGGGTGCCGGCGGTGACGTCGGCGGCGGTGGCCGCGATCGTCGAGGCGCCGGCGACGGCCTCGGATGCCGAGCGGGCGATGTCGCTGGTGGTGGCGGTCTGCTGCTCGACGGCGGCGGCGATGCTCTGCTGGATCTCGGAGATCTCGGAGATCACGTTCGAGATCTGCTCGATGGCGGCGACCGACGAGGTCGTCTCGCCCTGGATGCCGGCGATCCGCTCCGAGATCTGCTCGGTCGCCGCGGACGTCTGCTTCGCCAACTCCTTCACCTCGTTCGCCACCACCGCGAAACCCTTGCCGGCCTCACCAGCCCGAGCCGCCTCGATCGTCGCATTCAACGCCAACAGATTCGTCTGCTCCGCAATCGACGTGATCACCTCGATCACCTGCCCGATCTCCGCAGAGGAATCCCCCAACCGCGCCACCGTCGCATTCGTCTCCGTCGCCTGATGCACCGCGTCGTTCGCGACCATCGAAGCCCTGCTGGCGTTCTGGGCGATCTCGCCGATCGACATGGTCAGCTCCTCGAGCGCCGTGCTGACCTCGTTCACGCTGACCGAGACGCTCTCGGCACTCCCCGACACCACCGAGGCCTGGTCGACGGTGTGGCTGGCGCCGCTGCCGAGGCTGTCGGCCACCTGGTGGAGCTTGCCGGCCGACTCCCAGAGCGCGGCGGCGCTGCGACGGATCGACCCGTCGATCGTGCGGGAGATGACGATGGCAAGCGGCAGTCCGACGACGACCGTGAGCACCATCGTGATCAGGGTGATGGTCGATGCCCGGGTGATGTGGCCGAGCAGGTCGTCGAGCCGTTCGGTCGTGGCGGCCTCATAGATCGTCTCCTCGAGCACGTCGACGTCGTCGCGCATCGTCTCGAAGGCCAACGCCGAGGTCTCGTGGTTGGCGAGGCTCGGATCCTCGATGAAGGCGTCGGTGGCGGCCACCCAGGCCTCGCGCTTGACCAGGAAGCTGTCGATCAGTTCCTGTTCGCCGTCGAGGCCCATCGCCAGATCCTGGAACTGGGCGAACCGATCACCGGTCTGGTCGCGGTTGTCGGTGTAGGAAGCCACGACCTCGTCACGAATCTCGCCCGGCTCGATCAACGACGCCCGCTCGGCGGCGAGCTGGGCCTGGTAGCCATCACGGTCGATGTTCAACAACAGGAGCGTCGCCGGGACCGACTGGTTGGCGATCTCGTCGACCTTCGCCTGGCCGGACCGGGTGGCCTGCCAACCGTTCAACGACGGAAGGATGACCAGCAGGGCGCAGACGCCGGCGAAGGCCAGGACGCGCTGACGGATGGTGAGGTTGGACAACATTCGGGTTGCTCCTGGGAGAGGGCGAGGATCGGGCGGCGGTCGCCACTACGACAGTGCGATGACCTGCTCGACGTCGAGCGTCAGGAGCAGTTCGTCGTCGAGCTTGTAGGCGCCCGAGATCAGGGCTCGGGTCTGGGGGGACACGGTTTCGGGCGGCGGCTCGTAGATCTCGCCCTCGACCGTCATCACGTCGCCGATCTCGTCGACGAGAAGCGAGACCGGCTCGCCGTCGTGGCGCACCACGACGTGGACCGGACCGTTGCGACGCTCGGGCCGCTCGGTGCCGAAGCGGACGTGGAGGTCGATCGTGGTGGCGATCTGGCCTCGAAGGTTGATCAAGCCGGTCACCGCCGCCGGGCTGTGCGGCACCTCGGTGATCTCGGAGTGATACAGCACCTCCTGGACGCTCAACACGTCGATGCCGAGGAGGAGTTCCCCCACTCGAAAGGTGCAGAGGTGACGGTCGGCGACCGTCGGGTCGATCGTGAGGGTCATGCCATCGCTCCCCAGAGAATCGGCGAGTCGGCGGGCAGCTCTCGTGCCACCGTCTCGGCCACGTCGAACAGGTCGGTCACTCGGTCGCCGATCACCACGCTGGTGGCGCCGGCAACCCGGTCGAGCTCGACGATGTCGAGGATCTCTCCCACCATCAGGCCGACGTCGCGGCCGGCGTGTTGGTAGACGACGACGTTGACCATGTCGTCGTCGCGGCGGGCGTGGAGTGGGCCGTAGCCGAGCGCCATGCCGAGGTCGATCATCGGCATGATCTGGCCTCGGTACTGCACCACCTGGCTGTGGCCGGCCTCCTCGAGGGAGGTTGCGGCGAACTCCTCGAGCCGGGCCACGGCCGACAGGGGCACCGCCACCCGGCGCTCGTTGAGGCCGAGGACCAACACGGCCTCGGTCTCGGTGGCGGCGTGGAAGTCGGCGACCTCGCCGGCGTCGCCGAAGGCGGTCGGCTCGCCGTGCGAGCTGATGATCCGCGACTGCTGGGCGAGGCCGAGGATGTCGAGGATCAGCGCCACGCGGCCGTCACCGAGGATCGTCGCACCGGAGTAGAGGGCGAGATCCTGGACGACGTGCCCGAGGGGTTTGACCACGATCTCCTGGGTCTCGTTGATCTCGTCGACGATCACGCCGAACTGCCGGTCGTCGGCCTGGAGGACGACGATGTTGGCCACGTCGCTCTCACCCGGCGGACAGCCGAGCACCTCGCGGAGGTCGACGATCGGCAGGAGCCGCCCACGGAGGCGGTAGACCGGGGCGCCGTGCACGTACTCGATGCCGTTGGCGTCGGCGCCCGCCTCGACCCGCACCAGCTCGATGAGGTTGATCTGGGGGATGGCGTAGCGGTTGCCGCCGCACTGCACCGACAGGGCCGGGATGATGGCGAGGGTGAGGGGGATCTTGATCTTGAAGGTCGTGCCCTCGCCCTTCTGGCTGCGGATCTCGACCGAACCACCGATCTTCTCGATGTTGGTCTTCACCACGTCCATGCCCACACCGCGGCCCGACACGTTGGTGACGGCGGCGGCGGTGGAGAAGCCGGGCAGGAAGATGAGGTGGGTGGCCTCGCTGTCGCTCATCTTCTCGGCGACGTCGGGCGTGATCAGGCCGCGCTCGACCGCCTTGCGCTTGATGATGTCGACGTCGATGCCGGCCCCGTCGTCGGAGATCTCGATGTTGACCTGGCCGCCCTCGTGGGCCGCTCGGAAGTGGAGCACGCCCTCGGGGTCCTTGCCGAGCTCGCGTCGCTTCTCGGGGGCCTCGATGCCGTGGTCGACCGTGTTGCGGACGATGTGGGTGAGGGGGTCCTTGGTCGCCTCGATGATCGTCTTGTCGAGCTCGGTGTCCTTGCCGTCCATCTCGATGCGGACCCGCTTGCCCATCTGATGGGACAGGTCACGCACGACGCGGGGCAGCTTGTTCCAGACGTTGCCGATGGGCTGCATCCGGGTCTTCATCACGCCCTCCTGGAGTTCGGAGGTGATGATGTTGAGACGCTGGGACGAGGCGCCGAAGGTGTTGTCCCGCCGCTCGTCGACCAGCTGCATGATCTCGTTGCGGGTGAGCACCAGCTCGCCGACGAGGTTCATCAGTTCGTCCAGGAGCGACACGTCGACCCGGATCGTCGAGTCGGCAGCCGACGACGACGACGGTTTGGCGCCGCTCTTGGCCGTCGCCTCGGCGGCCGGTGCCTCGTTGGCAGGTGCGGGGGGCGGGGCCGAGGGGGCGGCCGGCTCGGCGGGTCGGGCAGCCGGCTCGGCCGCGATGGCCTCGGCGGCGGGCTCGGGTTCCTGCGGTGGGCCGGCGGGCTCGGGGGTGTCGCCCGCGTCCACCGCAGCGGCCGGCGCGTCGTCCGTCGACGCCGCAGGGGTGTCGGCAGCCGGAGCACTGGCCAGTTCGTGGAGACGCTCGACGAGGGCGGAGGCGTCCTGGCCCTCGTCACTGCCGCTGCTCTCGATGATCGTGAGGAAGTTGCGGATCGAGTCGACCGACGCCAGCAGGACGTCGGCGATCCGCTCGTCGAGAGCCAGGGTGCCCTCGCGCAGCAGACTCAGGAGGTTCTCGGCGGCGTGCGCCAGCTTCTCCAGCCGGTCGAAGCCGAGGAAGCCACACGTGCCCTTGATCGTGTGGAGCGCACGGAAGATGCGCTCCAGGACCGGCACGTCGTCGGGGCGCTCCTCGAGCGCGAGAAGCCCTTGGTCGATGTCGTCGAGCAGCTCGTAGCTCTCGACGAGGAACTCGTTGACGACCTCATCCACGATGGTGTTTCCCTTCGTCGGCTCGGCCCAGAGGCTCGGTGCCGCGAGAGGGGTCATGAGGCCACCGCCCGTCAGGTTCTCTGATCAATTCTTGTCAGCGACTCCACGAAGAAACCGAGGTCTTGCAGGCGATCCGCCGTCGATGGTCCCCCGTCCCGGCGAGCGTCGCCTGGGGAGGTTCGCCTACGTCCTCGACGTGCCGTCGAGCGCCTCGAGGAGGCCGTCGGCAGCCTTGGTGGCGATGCGACGGAACACCGGGGCCAGGAGCGAGTCGAGGTTGCCGAGGGGTCCGTTGAGCTCGAGGACGGCGTCGTAGCGAACGCGACAGCCGAGCGGATCCTCGGTGATCGTCACCCGGTCCCGGGAGGTGAGGAAGCGGGTGCGGGCCTCGAAGGCCACCGTTTCGGGCGAGCGGAACTCGGTGATCCGGTAGCGGAGCTCGGTGCCGTTGGCGGTGACGTCGAACTCGGCGCCCACCCCGCAGGCCGCGCCCGTCACGAGTTCCGACCGTGAGACGCCGGGGTCCCACTCGGAGAAGTTGCGCAGGTCGGCGAGATAGTCGAACGCCTTCTCGGGCGGCCACGGGGATCGGACGGTGGTGGTGTAGTCAGCCATGGTGCTGGACCTCCTGGAGCCAGCGGAGCAATCGGGATCGCTCGTCGGGGTTGGTGTCGGTGCCGGGCACGTAGGCCGTGCCGCGGGGTCGGCGGTCGAGGTAGAAGCCGCCTGGGGGGTCGTCGTCGGCGCCGCCGGCGGCGAGCCAGGTCATCGTGTCGGCGCCCTGGTCGACCGACCGCAGGATCGGGCCCATCACGGTGGCGAACCCGGGCAGCGAGGCGGTGACGCCGTCGGTGTCGACCCAGCCGGGGTGCATCGAGTGCATCACGACGCCGGGCGCCCACGTCGGGGCGAGGTGTCGGACCAGCTCGACCTGGGCCCGCTTGGCTCGGGCGTAGGCGACCGCGCCCTTGTAGTCGTCGGGCGTCATCTGCAGTCGGTCGACGTCGAGGCCCTGGCTGTACATGCCGCCGGACGACATCCAGAGCACGCGGGCGCCATCGACGAGGTGATCGCGCAGCGCCATCGTCAGCCGGTAGGGGCCCACGAGATGCGAGGCGAGGGTCAGCTCGAGGCCGTGATCGCCCGTTCGGTAGGTGTCGGTCAGGGCGCCGGCGTTGTGGATGAGGACGTCGACCGTGCCGAGCCGGCCGATCACGGCGGCGGCGAAGGCGTCGACCGAGTCGAAGTCGCCCGTGTCGACGCTCATGCCGATCGCCTCCCCATCGGTACCGCGTCCGTCGATCTCGTCAGCGACAGCGGTCGCCCGCTCGGCGTCACGTGAGGTGAGGACGACGGTGGCGCCCAAGTCGACGAGCTGATCGGCGATCGCTCGGCCGATGCCGCCGCTGCCGCCGGTGAGCACGACGTTGCGGTCGGCCATCGAAGGGAGGGACTGCCAGTGGTCGAGGCGGGAGCGCACGGTCGGACCGATCTCGGAGAAGCTCGGCACGATCGTGTACTCGAGGGCTGCGTCGATCGCTCGGCGGGCGACGGCGGGGAGTGAGGTGGTCATGGTGCTCACGATCGCGTCACCGCGGCGCAAAGGTCGGATCGAAGGCCATCAGGGTCATGACATCGGCGTTCACCGGCGGCGCCCGATCCAAACACGAGGGTTCGCACGCGTCCCCCCGAAGCGCCCCGCCCGAACGCGCCCACCCGAACGGGTACGGGCGACCCCGGGGCCGCTACGGTCGACCGGGTGACAACGGGTGGCGGACCATCGGTCGACGGAACCTCAGCGACGGGCACGATCGTGCTCGTCCACGGCGGCCTCTACGACGGCGGCAGCGCCGAGGAGTGGTGGGACGCGTCGGGGGTGATCGACGCCCTGGCCAGCCGGCGGTTGCCGGTGATGGTGCACCGTCGCCCGGCCCAGCCGACCCGCTGGGCCGACGAGTCGGCCGCCCTGGCGGCGACGCTCGCCGACGCCGGTCCGATGCCGGTGGTGGTGGCCGCCGCCGACGGGTGCTCGGCCGCGCTGCGCCTGGCGGTCGACCAGCCCGGCCGGATCGCCCGCCTCGTCCTGGCATGGCCCGCCGTCGCCGGCGATCCGGTGCGCGACGAGCTGCTCCGAGTCTGCGCCGTCGAGCAGGGGCAGGCCGCGGTCGTCGACGACCTGGCCGACGGCGGCACGGTCCGCGGCGTCGCCGACGCCGAGCTGGCCGCCCTGTCGGTGCCGGTCGTGCTGTGGCCGACGTTTCCCGAGAACCAGTTCCACCCGACGTCGACGATCACCCGGCTGGCCGAAGCGGTGCCGCAGCCGATCGTGATCGGGGGCAGTCCGTTGCCGACGCTGCCGGCGTTCGAGTCGTTCGTCGACCGGTTCGTGTCGCTTGTCGCCGAGGCGGCGGTCTTCGACGAAGAGGACCTCGCCGAGCTCAGCTGATCGGAGACGCCGGTCGCCACATCGCCCACAAGGGTGGGCCGCCGGGCGCCGAGAACTCGGCGGTGACCTCGAACCCCCAGCGCCGGTAGAGGTCGCGGCTGCGAGGCGACGTCGCCTCGAGGTAGCAGCCGTGACCCTCGGCGTCGGCTCGTTCCAGGGTCGGCGCGGCGAGGCGGGTGCCGAGGCCGCGGCCCTGGCTCGTCGAGGCGACGCCGATCGCCAGCAGGTAGTAGTGCGGCTCGGTCGGGTGGTGCTCGGCCATGACGGCCGACAGCGTCCCGAGCCGTTCGAGGTCGCCCTCGAGTGCCGCGGCGAACTCGGCACCGTGTTCGTCCCAGAAGGCCTCCCCCGAGCGCCGGTCCGATCGCGACCACAGGGCGGCGGCGGGGACCGAGCCGGCCTCGTCGACGAAGACCGTCGAGTCACCGGTCGGGAGGTAGGAGCGCTCCGCGAGGAAGGCCCACATCGCGCGGAGACGTCGTTCCCGCACCGTCTGGTCGAACGCCCACGACATCACCGGGTCGGCGAGGAAGGCGTCGGTGAGGGCCTCGGTGAGGGCCGCCAGGTCGGCGGGGACGGCGGCTCTCGGACCTGGGTTCGGCACGGTCGCGGTCGGCATCACCACCGAGAGTGTCACACCCCGTGAGTAGCAATGGAACTCGTGCAACAGCTCCCGACGAAAGGACCCCCTTCATGCAACCCGAACGACGACGACGGTTGGAGGCCGTCATGAGCGCCCTGGCCGGCGGCGACTGTGCCGCCCTGTGGACGCTCGCCACCGAGTTCGACGACGAACTCCGTGGTGCAGCGCGCCACCGGCTCGTGCGCATGGGCCGTCTCGACCTGGCCAACGACGGCGACACCCTCGCCGGGCTGGTGATCGACATCGCCTTCCTGTTCCACGACACGTCGTGGACGCCCGACGGTGGCGCCCTGCCGTGGGTGTGGGCCGGTCGAGCGATCGACCGTCTCGTGTCCGAGACCGCCGGACATCGGTCGGCGGAGACCGACGCCGACGAGGTGTCCGCCGCTGGCAGCGACCGACAGGCCGTGTCGGGCGCTTCGGTCGGCGACGGCGTGGCCATGTCCGACGTGGGGTTCGACTCGCTCGCCGAGAGCGATCCGACCGTCGGCTTGTTGCGGGAGGCGATCGCCCGGGTCGCGTCCGAGCGGGACCAGCGGGTCCACATCGCCTACCGCACCCAGCACGCCGACGGCGATCCCAGTCCGGCCAACACGGTGGCGGCGATGACCGATCTGGCACCGGCCAACGTGCGTCAGATCGACCGGCGAGTCCGTGCCAAGCTGTCGACGCTGGTCGACACCGACCAGGCATTCGCCCCACTGAAGGAGTTGGCATGGCTGGCATGACTCGATCCGCCGCATCCGCCGAGGCCCGTCGGGCGCTCCTCGAGCAGTTGACAGAGCGTCTGCGCCGTCAGGGGTTTCGCCACCCCGACGCCGCAGCCGTTGCGTGGGCTGCTCGAGGAGACGACGGCGTCGACCTCGTCACGTTCTGCGGGCAACGCAGGATCGATCCCGAGACGTGGCAGGCGGCCGAGCGGGGCGACGTCGACCTCGTCACGGTCCGACAGCTGACCGCCGGCGGCAAGCCGGGCTGACGCCCGGCTCCCGCGTGGCGGAGAGAGGGGGATTCGAACCCCCGGGACCCGAAGGTCCAACGGTTTTCAAGACCGACGCAATAGTCCGCTCTGCCATCTCTCCGTCGACGACGATAGCGAGCCGGCACGTCGGGGCGCTGTCTCGCGGTACCGGGGCGGTACCTGTGTGCGCTTTCTTGAAGACCACACGTGAGCCACTCCCTCCGGCTCACCAACGCCCCCGCCCAACGGCGGGGGCGTTGCCCGTTTTGCGCCCTGAACTGGCCGAACGTCCGCCCAAAGCTGCTTGGTGAAGCTCCCGGGATGCACCTCGCCGCACCGATCTGAAGGTCGGATGCAACGGCATCCATGCGGTACCACGAGAATCTCGGTACGACCGTGGTACCACCGTCGAGTTTGCTCACAGATGTCCAACGCAAGACATTCGCCCTAGAGGAGCAAACACCATGTCGAAGATTCGTGCCACCGTCGCCACCGCCGCCACCGCGCTCACCACCTTCGTGGCCGTCGCCACCGTGTCGGGTGCCGCCGAGCTCGCCAATGGCGCCCACGTCATCTGACGCAGCACCCTTCACTGGGCGGGTTCAGCCGTCCAGGGCCTGACCAGTCGGCCGTCGTCGGCTCAGAAGACCTGGTCGGGTGAACCCACCTTGCGCAACGCCCCCGCCTGCCATGCAGCGTGGGGGCGTTCCGCGTCCGGGCCACTGTTGATCACTGTCAACAGTTCCTCGGCCCGGGCGGCGAGTTCGATACGACGATCGGCGATGCGGTCGTCGTAGAGGTCGTCGGGCAACAGGGGCCCGGCATAGAGGTCGAGGGCGGCGACGGCGTCGCGGCGAGCGGTGAACGGGCTGACCTTGCGATTCGCCTGCACCATCGCGTAGAGCTGCTCGAACTGGGCGAGGTCGGTCGTGACGCCCTCGCCGAGGGCCAGATGCTCGGTGCCTCGTACCAACACGTCGTCGCCGAGCGCGGTCCGCAGCCGCCGCACGACGTTCTTGAGTCGACGCTGGGCGAGGACGACATCGGTATCGGGCCACAACCGGTCGAGGGCCACCTCGAGATGGCACCGGCCGCCCATCACGGCGAGCAGCTTCAGCAGGTCGGAGGCGTGACCGTTCGGTACGGCGACCTCGTCGGTGCCGACGACGATCCCGAACTCGCCCAGCACGCTCAGCTGCATCCGGAAGGAGACGCCGGACCGAGTGTCGCCGTAGAGGGCGGGCGCCACGTGAGGCAGCAGATTGCCGACACCGAGGCGATCGGCCTCGCGCTCGATGCTGGGCCGGTCCAGGTGCGTCTCAGGCCCGGCCGCGCCGAGCAGGAGCAGTTCGATGCGCCACCGACGATCGGACGGCACCGATCCACCGACATCGAGCTCGGTCCACAGGGCGAACGCCTCGTCGAGACGGTCGTTGGCGGCGAGCGAGGCCACCGCGGCCAGGTCGAACTCGACCGGGTGTTGTTCGCGGCGCGGCGCCAACGCCTCCAGGGCCTTGGCCGCCAGCTCGCCCTCCCCCAGCTCGGCGAGCGTGATGATCTCGGCCGCAGCGAGGGTGAGGCCGGAGTTGCCGGCTGCGACCTCGCCGAGGCGAGACCGAGCAGTGCGGGCGTGGCGACGCACGGCGTCGGAGGAACCATCGAGCTGGGCGAGAGACATCGAGCCCCAGTCGACGTGGCCGAGCATCCAGGCCGCTCCTCCCCCGTCGAGACAGGCGTGAGCCTGAACCGAGGAGGTGGCGTGGGCATCGGCGTCGCCGACGAGCCCGTCGAACCAGGCCTTGGTGGCCATGGTGAGGCCGAAGTCGAACGACTGCGAGATCGCCATCGTCGCGGCGCGGGCCAGCTCACGCTGGGCCTCCCGGTGACGGCCGAGGAAGTAGAGGGGGCCGGCGGCGAGCCACCGGATCGCCCGAGCGGCCCGCAACGGCTCGTGCTGGAACTCCCACTCGGCGGCCACCTCGAGCATCGCTTCGGCCGCGGCCGCGACGTCTTCGACCGCCGTCGACTGCCCGAGGATCTTGGCCTCGATCTCGCGCAGGCGGGTGGGCGTGGGGACCCGGCCCGATTCGGCGCGCTCCCGCAGGTCGTCGATCGCGTTCAGGGCCTCGCCGGTGGAGATCGTGCGGTACTGGCACGCCAGCAGCTCGGCCTCGGCCTCGAGGTGGAGCGACGTGGGCTGCGACGCCGACTCGACGATGCGGCGGTAGGTCACCGTGGTCTCGTCGACCTGGGCCAGGTTGTCGTGGACCCGGGCCAGGACCATGTCGAGTCGGGTCGACGGCGGCTGGCTCGCCATCACCACCCGCAGCAGTCCGAGCAGGTCGCGCTGGCTGCACGCGTTGAGGGCGGCAACGGGCGCCTCCGACAGCACGGCGGCGGCACGATCGAGGGCCCCACCGTCGACGAGGGTGCGGCACAGGGTGAGGAGCTCGCCGTCGGCGGTGAGCACCGGGACCAGGGACTCGGCCACCTCCGGGCGCAGCTCGGAGCGGGCCCGCAGCTCTCGACGCAGGGGCTCCACCACCGCCCACAGGCCGGTGGGCTCGCGGAACACGCCCGGCAGGTGGCCGATCCGGGTGTCGGCGAATCCGAAGCCGCCGACGGCATCGGCCGCCGCGGCGGAGAATCGTTCGAGGTGGGCGAGCTGGGCCAGGGTGTCGAGCGAGTGGGGGTCGACGTCGGTGAGGATCGAATCGATCACCCGACGCCGGAACGGTGGCGCGAGCACGACCTGTTGCAGGTCGTCGATCGCGGTGACGGTCGACGCCACCGAACCCAGCGCCGACTTCACCCACGCCGGCCAGCTGCCGCCGGTCTCGACGATCGCCGAGGCCACCATCGGCCCGGGGTCATCCATACCCAACGCAGCGGCGTAGTGGGCCACGTCGCCGACCCCGCAGCGCAGCGCGCCGGCGTCGACGACGAGGGTGGGCACCGGTTCGGCCGCCAACAGGTCGGCGCCGACCCCCTTCGGTAGCACCATGATCGTCAGCAGTTCGCGGCGGAAGCGGCGGATCAGCACCTCTCGCCAGGTCGTGACCGCCGGACCGAACAGGCCGGTCACCATCAACGGCTCGGGCCGCTCGACCAGGGGAGATGCCGGGTCATCGGCGGTGATCACCGTGGCCAGCTCGGCGACCAGGGCGTCGACGAATGCCTCGGAATCGAAGTCGGGACGTGTCTCGATGACCACCAACCCACGGTGCGCGGCACAGCGACGCAGGAGGGTCAGGCGAGACAGCATCTCCACAGCTTATGCGATCGACGCTGGGCGAACCTGGGCCGTTGCAGAACACGTGGTACCCGGGTGGTACCCCCCTCACGGATCGTGACCAGTGTTCCCCCCACTCCACCCGACAGACAGGAGTCGGCCATGATCCGCGCGCCGCACCAAACTCGCTTCAGCGCCCTCGTCTCTGGCATCCGCCCCAGCATCGCCTCGCTGCCCGGCGACCCGAGCGTGGGCTACATCCCCGCCGCCAACCTCACCACCCTGGCGATCGAAGGCTGGCGCATGGGCCTCGAGACCCTGCGTGGCGGCCTCGTCGACACGATCGAGCCCACGATGGGCGAGAGCTGGCTCCTCGACTGGGTCGGCCGCGAGCTCGAACGCGACGCCAGCCGCTGGGAAGACTCGTCGTCGGTGCTCGAGGAACTGGCCATCAGCATCGGGCCTGCCTCCGCCGGCCCCGAGGCTGCGGTGTTCACCGCCCGCTTCTGGGAGCAGTGGCAGAAGAACCTCGACGCCCTGATCGAGCGGGTCGAGGCCCGGCGCAGCTTCCACAGCGACGACACCGAGGAACTGTGGCTGGCGTGCCGGGCCTACGCCGGCGCCCTCTACGCCCCGGCTGGCCTCCTCGACCGGCTCGACCGCATCGCCACCCTCGACACCGACCGGTGCCCCGGTCGCCCCTACCGGTCGCTGGCCTCGTCGGTCGAGCGGGTGCAGATCGGCGCGATCCTCGCCGCCGGCGCCTCGCAGGACCAGGCCTGCACCGCCATGGAGCGGCGGGTGTTCAACCCCGACCTGCCGGTGGCCAAGTGCACCGCCAAGCGGGTCGGCGGGCGCCGCATCAGCCTCGGTCGTCACTGACACCCCGGGCACAGCGGCAACCCCGTTCGCCGCGGTGGTTCCGTGCCGCTCCCGGGATCTCAGGGGTTACAATCGCCCACTCCTGGAGAGGTGACAGAGTTAGGCCGATTGTGCCTCCCTGCTAAGGAGGTGTGGGTTCACGCCCACCGTGGGTTCAAATCCCACCCTCTCCGCTTCGGACCCGAGCCCACGCACTGTGCGTGGGCTCGGGCGCGTCCGGACCGGCCGCTGCCCGACCAGCAGCGTCGCGTCATCGAGTCAGCGGGCAGCTCCCCCGTTGCACGGAGGGCCTCATAGCGAACCGGCGAGAACCGAGTCTCCTTGTCGTGCACGGAGCCGGGACATCGCCATGGTGCTGAGCAGCCAACGACTTCGTGTCGGCGTCGTGCTCGAGCGCGCAATGTCCAGACGCTCGATGCGTGACGCGTCGATCCGCGAGCGAGACGTCGAACTCGTGATCATCTCGTCGACCGGCAACGCCATCACGAGCCGTCGGGCCAATCAGCGCCTCGACCGGATCGTCATCGACGTCAACGCCGCCGCCGCCGGCTCGGCCATCGAGACCATCCGAGCATCGGGCGAGGAGCGCATCCTGCTCCTCGTCTCGAACGATCCGGCCGACAGTCAGCGACGCTACGGCATCCCCCGCGAGCGCATCCTGGCCGAACCGCCGGACGACAGCGCCGTCGGCGATGTCATCATCGCTCGCCTCCGCGAGCTGGTCCCGACACTCCGGAGCTCGGGAGCTGGCGAGGTGCCCGCCGCCCTGCGCGACGGTTCAGCACCGGCTCCGAGACCGGGGATCGGTCGACCGTCCGGGCTCCGGCCGGCGCTCGATCGCCTGGTCGCCGAGCAGTCGAGCAACCCTGGGCAGCCGAACAACGGCACCCCCACGCCGTCCCGGCCGGGGTCCCGCCCCGGGCCGAGTTTCCGGGCCTCCCACCGCCGCGACCTGGTCGTCATCGGCGCGTCGACGGGCGGCCCCGAGGCCCTCGCCGCCGTGCTGCGTCAGCTCCCGCCGAACTTCCCGGCGCCAGTGCTGGTCGTGCAGCACATGCCACCGAACTTCACCAAGATGCTGGCCGACCGCCTCGACCGATCGTGCGCCCTCACGGTGCGCGAGGTGAGCGAGGCGGTGACGGTGCGCCGGGGCGAGGTATGGATCGCTCCCGGGGGACGCCACATCAAGGTGGCGAACGCCGCCGGACGCGTCGAGCCCGACGACGGGCCGGCCGAGAACAGCTGCCGGCCATCGGTCGACGTCCTGTTCCGGACCGCCGCCCAGCACTACGCCGACCGCTCGGTCGCCGTCATGCTCACCGGCATGGGCGACGACGGTCGCCGGGGCACCGAGAACCTCCGCGATGCAGGCGCCCACGTCATCGCCCAGGACGAAGCGACCAGCGTGGTGTGGGGCATGCCGGGCGCCGTGGTGAAGGCCGGACTGGCCGACGACGTCGCGCCCCTGCCCGACGTCGCGTCGGTGCTTTGCGACCAGTTCCTCGGCGCTGTGGTGCAACCCGTTTGAGCCATCGCCCTCATGGTCCGGCGGCCGCGACCGAGACCACTACCGATCACGCCGTTCGCTCTGCGACGGACCCACGAAAGGATCACACGTGACCATTCTCGTCGTCGACGACTCGAGCGTCATGCGCAAGATCGTCGCCCGCAGCATCCGTCAGGCCGGTTATGGCCACCACGACGTCGAGCAGGCCGAGGACGGCCAGGACGCGCTGGAGAAGATCCGCGAGTCGTGCCCCGACATCGTGCTCTGCGACTGGAACATGCCCCGCATGAACGGCATCGAGCTCGTGAAGGCGCTCCGCGAAGAAGGCATCCAGGTGCCCTTCGGATTCGTCACCTCGGAGTCCACGGCCGAACAGCGGTCGCAGGGCCTCGGTGCCGGCGCCGCGTTCCTGCTCTCCAAGCCGTTCACCGCCGACGATCTCGCCGAGCAGCTCGACAAGTTCCTCTGAGGAGACCCCCATGCCCGCCATCCAGTTCCCCGAACCCGCCGCCCTCAAGCCGCTGTTGAGCGATCTCATCGGCAAGGAGATCTTCTTCCAGGACGTCGTCCGCGATGCCCCGGCCCCCGCCGACATCGGCGAGTACGTGACGCTCTACGTCGGCGACGACGACGAGCCGCTCATGCTCGCCGGCGGCGACATCGCCTTCTGCAGCTTCTCCGGTGCCGCCCTGGCGCTCGTCCCCAAGGGTCGAGCCGAGGACGCCATCGCGTCGGGCGAGAAGGACGAGGACCTCTTCGAGAACTACCTCGAGATCATGAACGTGGTCACCCGAGCCGTGAACGACATGGGTGGGCCCCACATTCGCCTGATCCCCGGGTCGGGCGCCGCCGCACTCGCCGACCTGCCGGAGCCGACCGACGGTCGGACCCTCGTGGCCAAGATCGACAACTACGGCGAGGGCAACCTCAGCTTCTGGAAGTTCTGACGCCGTCGAGATCCAGGTCGGGGGTGCCTCCTCTTCGCCCCCGGCCTCATTCGCTCCGAGCCCTCCGGTCATCGACCGGGGGGCTCTTGCGTTCATGGGCTCTGGGCGTTGAGGGGGCTCCGGGGTTTTGGTCAGAGCGAGGCGGGGAGGCTGGCCTCGCTGGCCAGGAAGGGCACGACGGCGGCCGCGTCGAGGGGGCGGGCGAAGAAGAATCCCTGTGCCCGTTCCACACGTCCCTGCAGGAGCTCGTCGAGCTGTGCGGCGTCTTCCACGCCGACGGCGGTGACGCTCATCGCCAGCTCATGGGCCCGGTCGACCAGCGAGGTGAGGCGATCGCCGCCCGCCCGGTTGCCGGCGAGCCGTTCGATGAAGTGGCGATCGATCTTGATGACGTCGACGCCGTAGTCGCCGAGGCGTTCGGGTCCGGTGGCGTCGGGGTCGAGGTCGTCGAGGGCAACCGCCACGCCCAGCGAACGCAGGAACACCGCTCGCTCGGCCACCAGCGGCGACGCATCGAAGACCGCCTGGGTCAGCTCGACCTGGAGGGCCCGGGGGTCGACGCCGGTGAGGACCAGCACCTCGCGGATCAGCAGCTCGAACTCGGGATGGAGGAGCTGGACGGCGGCCATGTTGACCGACACCGACAGGTCACGGAAGGGGAACTCCTCCCGCCAGATCATCAGCTGCCGGCAAGCCTCCTCGAGCACCCACCGACCGATCGGCACGATCAGTTCGGTGCGCTCGGCCACCGGCACGAACTCCGACGGCGGGATCTCGCCGAAGCGAGGTGAGTGCCACCGGAGCAACGCCTCGAACGCCACCGTCTCGGTGTCGTCGACCGCCACGAGGGGTTGGTAGACGACCGACAGCTCCCCGTTGTCGAGGGCTGCGGCGAGCTCGTCGGCGAGTTCGGCGGGTCGGTGGGAAGGCTGCATTCCTTCATCCATCGGCACCGACCCGACCGAGGTGAGTGGGATGAATCGCCCGCGTCACCCGCCGGGCGGCTCGGTCGACCCGGTCGCTGCGGCGAGGTGTAACCCGAGGCCGGCGAGCACGACGACGACACCGACCAGGCTCAGCGCCGATGGGCGCTGATCGAGGAACCCCCAGGCCAGGGCGGTCGCCCCGATCGGCTCGAGGAGCAGAACCAGGGCGACAGTGAGCGCGCCCAGGCGTTGCAGGAGGGCGTTGAGCACGGTGTGACCGGCCAGTTGGGGGCCGAGGATCATGGCCCCGATCACGAGCCAGGTGGTGCGGTCGAACCCGGCGAGCGCCGCCCCGCTCACGAGGGCGGCGGGGAGCAGCACGACCGCCGACGACGCATAGGCGACCGCCGCGTAGCGGGTGGTGTCGACCGTGGCCCGCACCCGAGCCCCGAGCTCGAGGTAGATCGCCATCGTCACCGCGCCGACGAGGGCGAGGGCGTCACCGCCGAGATCGTGGGCCGCGCCCTCCCCCGCCTCGCCGCCGCCGGTCGTGAGCAACGCGCCGCCCGCGAACATCACGACGATCGCCAGCCAGCTCCGGCGGGCGAGGTCCTCCCCGGCGACGGCCCGGCCGAGGGCGACGAAGATCGGCGCCGTCGACACGAGGGTGACCGACGCCGCCACCGTCGTCATCTCGAGCGAGGCCAGCCACGCCCAGAAGTGGACGCCGAGGGCCACTCCGGCCGCCACGGTCGGCGCCCACGGGATGGTGGCGCTGCGGCCCGGCTCCCCACGACCGACACCGGCCACCGCCCCGAGCAGGACGGCCCCGCCCGCTGTGCGCCAGAACGCGAGCGCCACCGCCGGCGCGGCGGCCCAGTGCACGAGGACCGACGACGACGCCATCGCCATCGTGGCCACCACGCCGGCCGCCAGGAGTGACGGACGGAGCGCGCCCGGGGCCGGCCGTGTGGTCAACCGGTGGCCAGGATCGTGTGGGCGGCGTTGCGGCCCGACGCGCCCCACACCCCCGCACCGGGGAAGGTGGCCGCGCCGGTCAGGAAGAGACCGTCGATCGGCGTGGCGTAGCGGGTGAGTTCCTTCTGGCGGCCGAGGATGGCATCGAGCGGACCACCCGAGAACGACGTGGCGTGGCCCTTGGGTAGGTGGTACTCCCGCTCGTAGTGGGCAGGGGTGACCGCCCGCCACTCGGCCACCGAGTCGAGGAAGCCCGGCTCGAACAGTTCGGCGGCGACGTGCAGCCAGCGCTCGGGTTCGGTACGCGACTCCCACCCTCCCGTGAACCGGTAGGGGGTGAAGAGCACCTCGAGGCTGAACACGTGCGACCCGGCCGGGGCGAGGGTGTCGTCGAGGACCGACGGCATGTTGACGTAGAACATCGGCCGCTCGAGGATCTCGCCCCGTTCCATCAGACGGTGGCCGCGATCGATCTCGGCCAGGCTCGGCGCCACCATCGTGGTCGGTGACAGGCGGTCGGTGAAGCCGAGGTCGTCGTAGAGGGGGTTGTCGGTCGCGTAGCGCCAGCGGGGCAGCTCGGTGAGCCGGGCGTCGATCTTGGCCTCGTAGCCCTCCTGGGGTTCGTGGTCGGCCCAGCGAGCGACGAAGTCGGACGCGGAGGCCGGGGCGTCCGCCAGGTAGCGAACGATCGCTTCGCGCGGGTCACACGCGATGACGACGAGGGGCGCCTCGATCGTCTCGGTCTCGCCGTCGGGGCCGGTGACCTCGACGCCGCGGATCCGTTCGCCCTCACACAGGATCGAACGCACCGGGGTGCTGGTGCGGACCTCGCCCCCGTGGTGTTCGATCGCGGCGGCGATGGCGTCGGTGAGCGCGCCGCTGCCCCCGATGGGGCGGCCGACGCCGACGACGTGCTTGAACGCCAGCGAGAGGGCACCGAGGCCGGTGCCGGGGGTGTCGGGGCCGAGCCCCCACACCGCCGGGCCGGCGGCCATCGCCGGGCCGAGGATGCCCTCGTCGGTGAAATAGCTGCGAAGCACGTCGCCGACGGAGCGCCGCGACCACGCGAGCAGGGTGAGGGCGGCGGGGGTGCGGCGTCCGATCGCCCGACGCAGGAGCGACGGCGCGGTCGGGTTGGCGCCCGCCATCTCGATCAGGAGCTCGGCCGGGCCGGTGGCGTCGTGGAGGAACCGGCGATAGTTCGCGCCCTCGCCGGGGAACAGTCGCTCGGCGGCCTCGATCGCCTGCTCGGGGTCGTGGAACAGGGGCAGGGCGCCCGGGGCATCCCAACCGAGGATGGCCGCGCCGGGTTCGAGATCGACGTAGCGCAACCCGAACGAGCCGAGGTCGAGCTCGTCGAAGATCGGCATCGTGCGGACCATGCCGTGGTCGCAGTTGCAGATGTTGACCCGCACCCCGCACGCGGACTCGGTGCCGGCGCAGCCGCCGACCTGATGACGGGCCTCGACGACGAGGGGACGGATGCCGGCCTTGGCGAGGTAGGCGGCACACACGAGGCCGTTGTGGCCGCCGCCGACGACGATGGCGCCGGGAGCGTTGAGAGTGGGCACGAGCTGGTCCTTTCGTCCGGGAGCCGGATCTACGCTGCGGTCATGAGCACCGCCGCCTCCTCACCGTCCAACGATGCCACCCGTCACGACGAGTGGGCTGGTCGACGGTTGTCGGAGCTGCGGGCGTCCGATCTCGGCGACCACCTGGGCGCCGACTCGGTCTTGGTCTTGCCGGTCGGGGCGATCGAACAGCATGGGCCCCACCTGCCGTTCAACACCGACCTGGTGATCGCCTCCGCATGTGCGGCCGGCGTGGCCCGGCGGGTCGGCGCCGAGCTCGATCTGTGGTTCCTGGAGCCACTGGCCTACACGAAGTCGAACGAGCACGCCGGCACGCCGGGAACCGTGTGGTTGGGGCCCGACACGATGCTCAGGGTGCTCGACGACATCGGGCGGTCGGTGGCGGCCACCGATTGCCGCAAGCTCGCCTTCCTCAACGGCCACGGCGGCAACTCGTCGCTGCTCAACGTGGCATGCCGTGAGCTGCGGTTGCACCACGGCCTCGAGACGTTCCTGCTCCACCCGAGCGTGCCGCCCGACCAGGGTGGCCCGTCCACCGAGGAGGAGCTCGGCTTCGGCATCCACGGCGGCCTCGGCGAGACGTCGCTCATGCTCCACCTGCGTCCCGATCTGGTGCGCATGGAGCTGGCGAGCCGCAACGTGCCCGAACACCTGGCGGCCAACGACCACGTGAAGTTCGGCGGGTCGGTGAGCTTCGGGTGGCTGGCCCACGACTTCGGGCC
>JAWSVN010000022.1:0-52769 GCA_033851875.1 Acidimicrobiales bacterium | reverse complement strand
TCGAAGCCCGGCGTGTCGGTCGGAACCAGGATCATCGACGCCCGCCGGTGGGGCGGGGCGTCGGGGTCGGTCACCGCCATCACGATCGCCACCGCCGCGCCGTCCGCGCTCGAGGTGAACCACTTCTGGCCCGAGATCACGTAGTCGTCGCCATCCTTGACCGCCCGGGTGGCGAGCAGGGTCGGATTCGAGCCCGCGGTCTCGGGTTCGGTCATCGAGAAGCAGCTGCGGATCTCGCCTTCGACCAGCGGTCGGAGCCAGCGTTCCTTCTGTTCCTCGGTGCCGTAGGTGTGCAGGATCTCGATGTTGCCGGCGTCGGGGGCCTGCACGCCGAAGATGCGGAACCCGAGCGGGCTGCGCCCGAGCGCCTCGGTCAGCAGGCCGTGGTCGACCATCGACAGGCCGAGGCCGCCGAACTCGACGGGATGGTTCGGGGCCCACAGTTCCATTTGCCGGACCTTGTGCTGGGCCTCGACGATCTTCTTCTCGAGGACCTGCGGATCGCCGTGGAGCATCTCCCCCTCGAGGGGGATCACCTCGGCGTCCATGAAATCCCTGACCATGCTGAGCATCACCTGCATCGGCTCCGACGCTGCGAAGTCCACGAGTCCTCCCCCGGGTTCGTCCTGGGGGCGACGCTACGGAGCGGACCTCGCCGCCGTCAGGGTCCAAAGACCCGGATCACACGCCGCTCGCTCTCGGACCCCGCTCAGACCCCGACGGCCACGAAGCTGCGGATCTCCGTCGCGAGGTCGGCTCGTTCGTCGGCCGGCAGCCAGCTCTGGGCCACCCCGGCGAGGGCGATGTCGATCATGTCGTCGTCGCCGTAGTCGAACGCGTCGGCCACCCGCTCGTACTCATCGGCCAGGTCGAACTGGAAGAACGCCGGGTCGTCGCTGTTGAGCGACACCGGCACGCCGAGCTCACGGAAGCGGCCGAAGGGGTGGGTGGCGAGCTCGGGCACGACGTCGAGTTCGACGTTGGACGTCGGGCAACTGGTCAGCGGGATGCCCTCGTCGATCACCCGCCGGGTCAGGTCCGCGTCGTCGAGCAGGTGGGTGCCGTGGTCGATGCGGTCGACGCCGGCGTCGACCATCGCCGCGATGTTGGCGGCCGGCCCGTCCTCACCGCAATGGAACGACGTGCGCAGCCCGGCCTTGCGGGCCGCGGCGACGAAGGGAGCGAAGGCCCGGTGGTCGACCCCGCGCTCGGTCGAGTCGCCACCGACGCCGAGCAGCCAGTCGCGATCGAGCCCCTTGGCCACCTCGAGCAGGGCCATCGCCGGCCCGAGTCCGGCGGGCTTGTCGATGTCGAGGATCACGCGGGTCACCACCCCGGTGTCGGCCTCGCCGTCGGCGAGGCCGGCGATCATGCCGTCCCACACGGTCGACAGCTCGACGCCGCGCCCGAGGTGGAAGCCGGGTGAGAAGAACATCTCCCGGTAGCGGATGCCGGCGGCCGCCGCGTCCTGGCACGCCTCGTAGGCGATGCGATGGAAGTCGGCGGGGGTCCGCAGGACCGAGCAGACCACGCCGAAGGCGGCGAGGAAGTCGGCCAGCGACGTGTAGGCGTAGAGATCGGTCGGCTCGACCACGGGGAGCCGCACCCCGTGGGCGAGGGCGAGGTCGGCCACGGTGCCGGGACGCACCGTGCCCTCGAGGTGACAGTGGAGCTCGGCCTTGGGCAGGGATCGGAGATCGATCGTGGTCTGGCGCATCGAGGGAAGCTAGGGCGGGCACGCTGCCGGACCGTTTCGTCATCGTGTCGGTGAGACGACCGCCTGCTGAACCGACGACGTCAGCAAGCTGCGACGGGCGCTTCACACGAGCGCAAACGATGGTTCATCACGCATTCCTACCTTCGAGCCGATGACGAATTCCCCCCACCGCCGCACCGTGTCCCTCTCCCCCGCCGCCCGAGCCGCCTTCCAGGCCAACGCCGCCCGCCGCGCCGCCTACGACCGTCGAGGCTTCCTCAAGCGGGCCGGCGGCGCCGGTGCCCTCGTGCTCGGCGGCTCCGGCCTGCTCGCCGCCTGTGGCGGGTCCGATGCCGAGGAGTCGACCGACACCGGCACCGACGAGAGCAGTACCGACGAGAACACGAGCACCGCGGCCGCCGCCGACTTCGGCGAGCTCAGCCTGCAGCTCAACTGGATCACCAACGCCGAGTTCGCCGGTACCTACGTGGCCGTCGAAGAGGGCTACTACGCCGCGAACGGCTTCTCGACCGTCAACGTGGTGCCGGGCGGCCCCGACGTGGCGGTCGAGCCCGCCGTGATCGCCGGTACCTCGAAGATGGCCTACACCGTGTCGGAGTCGCTGGCCGGCGCCATCGGCGAGGGTGCCGAGCTCAAGGTGATCGGCGCGGCGTTCCAGAACAACCCGTTCGGGGTGATGTCGATGGCCGACAACCCGCTTCTCTCGCCCCAAGACATGGTGGGCAAGAAGATCGGTGTGCAGGCCGTCAACGATCTCCTGTGGGACGCCCTGCTCGAGATCAACGGGATCGAGCCGGGGTCGGTGGAGAAGGTGGTCGCCGGCTTCGATCCCGCCCCCTTCGTCAACGGCGAGGTCGACGGCTGGTTCAGCTTCGTCACCAACGAGCCCAACATTCTGCGCTCCGAGGGCATCGACGTCGTCGACTTCTCCCTGTCCGACTTCGGCTTCGTGCTCTACCAGCAGCTGATCTGCTGCACCGAGGAGACCCTGGCCAACGAGAAGGACTTCCTGGTCGCCGCCCTCCGGTCGGAGATCCAGGGCTGGCAGGCGACGATCGCCGAGCCCGAGCTCGGGCTGAAGTGGACGATGGAGAAGTACGGCGCCGACCTCGGCCTCCACGAGGACGCCTCGCTGGCCGAGATCAACGATCAGATCGGCCGCATGATGGTGACCGAGACGACCGACGAGTTCGGGCTGTTCTACATGACCGACGATGCCATCGCCGAGAACGTCGCCACCCTCACCAGCATCGGACTCCCGGTCGACCCGAGCCTCTACACCACCGAGATCCTCGACGAGATCTACGCCGACGGACTCGATCTGCTGTCGTGAGCGCTCCCGCCGGCGGGATCGCCATCGACCACCTCACCAAGACCTTCACGATCGGGCGTGACACGATCACCGCCCTCGACGACGTCAGCATCGAGGCGCCGCCCGGCAGCTTCACGGCTCTGCTCGGACCGTCGGGCTGCGGCAAGTCGACGATCCTGCGGATCCTGGCCGACCTGGAGCACCCGACGTCGGGGATGGTCCGGGTCAACGGCGTCGAGCCGTCGACGATCCGACGCAACCACGAGCTCGGCATCGCCTTCCAGGACGCCGCGCTCCTGGCCTGGCGATCGGTGCGAAAGAACATCCGGCTCGCCTACGAGGTGACGGGCGAGTCGTCGGACGACGCCGCGATCGACGACCTGATCCGACTGGTCGGGCTCGAAGGGTTCGAGGACGCCCGCCCGAACCAGCTGTCGGGCGGCATGCGACAGCGGGTGGCGATCGCTCGGGCGCTGGTGCTCGAGCCGCAGATCCTGCTGCTCGACGAACCGTTCGGCGCCCTCGACGAGATGACCCGGCAGCGCCTCAACCTCGAACTGCTGCGCATCTGGACCGAGCGCCGCACCACGACGGTGCTGGTCACCCACTCGATCGCCGAGGCCGTGTTCCTCGCCGACCAGGTGGTGTTGCTCAGCGCCCGACCGGGCCGGGTGAAGACGGTCCTGCCGATCGAGCTGGAGCGGCCTCGCACCCCCGAGATGCAGCGAACCCCCGAGTTCCACGCCTACGTCGACGAGATCAGCGAGCTGCTCTTCGCCGACGAGCTGGCGATGGCCTCATGACCGTGGTGGCCACCGAGACCACCCTCGCCACCGCGGAGGACGACATCGTCGTGGTCCCCGGCCTCGACGAGACGGGGGCCGGTCGGCGGTTGCCCGAGTGGGTGCCGACCGTGCTGGCGGCCGCGGTCATCCTGTTGGTGTGGGAGGTGGCGGGTCGCACCTACTTCGAGGGCAAGGCCACGCTCAGCCCGCCGACGGCGATGGTGTCGACGCTCGTCGCCGAGTGGGAGCTCTACCCCCGACACATCACCGCCACCCTCGGGCCGGCGGCCAAGGGCTGGGTGTTCGGGGTCGGCATCGCCACCCTGCTCGGCATCTTCGCCGTGCTGTTCCCGATCACCGAGCGGGCGACCCTGCAGTTCGCCGTCGCCACCTACTCCCTGCCGATCATCGCCATCGGCCCGATCCTGCAGGTGACCTTCACCGGCGACAAGCCCCGGGCGATCCTGTCGGGTCTGGCGGTGTTCTTCTCGGCGCTGATCTCGACGATCCTCGGGTTGCGGTCGGCCAGTCCGACGTCGGTCGAGGTGGTTCGAGCCCTCGGCGGCGGTCGGCTCGCGGCGCTGCGCAAGGTGCAGATCCCCGCTGCCCTGCCCGTCTACTTCAATGGGCTGCGCATCTCGGGCCCGGCCGCCATCCTCGGCGCCGTGCTCGGCGAGTACCTCGGGCGGGTGAGCACCGGCCTGGGCCTGTTCATGGTCAACTCGGCGTTCGCCCTCCAGCCCGATCGGACCTGGGCGATCGCCCTGGTGCTCACCCTGCTGAGCGGCACCGCCTACTTCCTGATCGGCCTCGTCGGTCGACTCGTCGCCCCGTGGGGCGAGCCCGACGGAGGACGACGATGACCGCCGCCGGCCTCCGCGATCCCGGCGAGCACCGAGCGGGCTCGCTCCTGGTCGACCTCTTCCGACCGATCGGCGGCATGGTGGTCGCCCTCGCCGCCCTGGTGGTGGTGTGGGTGGCGTTCCTGCGCCTGTTCGATGTGTCGCCCTTCGTCGGGCCGTCGCCGCTGGCGGTGTGGGAACACCTGACCACGGCGTCCGACGCAGCCGAGAACCGGGCCGGAGTGCTCGACGGCCTGGCCCGCACCCTGCTCGACTCGGTGTCCGGGCTGATCATCGGCAGCGCCCTGTCGATCGCGGTGGCGTGCGTGTTCGTGCTCTACCGACCGGTGGAACGGGCGCTGCTGCCGATCGGGGTGGCGTTGCAGACCGTGCCGATCGTGGCGTTCGTGCCCCTCCTCGCCCTCCTCTTCGGCCGGGGGCTGGTGAGCACCGTGATCGTCACCACGATCATCGTGTTCTTCCCCACCCTCGTGCTCGTCACCCACGGTCTGCGCAGCGTCTCGGCCCAGAGCATCGACCTGATGCGGGCCTACGACGCCTCGGAACGCGACCTGTTGCTCAAGGTCCGGCTGCCCTCGGCCCTGCCGTCGCTGTTCGCAGCGGCCAAGATCGCCGTGCCCGGTTCGATCCTCGGGGCCTTGCTGGCCGAGTGGCTCGTGACCGGCGCCGGGCTCGGCTACGAGATGTTGTCGGCCAACACGACCAACGACTTCAAACAGCTGTGGGCAGCGACCGTGACCCTCACCTCGTTCGCCCTCGTGGTCTACACCCTCACCACGATGCTCGAGCGGGTGGTGCTGGGCCGCTACGCCCCCGACCACGTCACCGTCTGAGGAGCCGATCATGGAGCTTCCCCTCGTCGATCTCGCGCCGTGGTTCGACGGCGACGTCGCCGCCCGCCGTGCCGTCGCCACCGCGGTCGACACCCACCTGCAGCGATGCGGCTTCCTCGTCGTGGTCAACCACGGCATCGACCCGGCGGTGATGGACGCTTGTCGGTCGGCGTGTCTCGACTTCTTCCACCGGCCGGTCGAGGAGAAGGAGGAGGTGGCGTTCGCCGGCGGCGCCTACCGGGGTTGGGTGGGCGCGGGTCGCGAGTCGAACGCTGCCACCTACGGGGTCGACACCCCGCCCGATCTCAAGGAGACCTACGCCTACGGACCGGTCGACGTGCCCCGGCCCGAGCTCGAGCAAGAGGCGCCCCGCTGGTTCGCCCCGAACGTGTGGCCAGCGGCGCCCAGCGAGTTCCGCACCGCTGCCGAAGCGTGGTGGCGGGCGGCCCGCGGCCTCACCGACGAACTGCTCGCCCTCCTCGACCTGGCCCTCGACCAGGGCGACCTGCTGGCCGGCGCGTGCGGCGAGACGACGGCGACCGTCTCGCTGAACTGGTACTGGTCACGTCGCCATCAGGCCGCCTCCGGCGAGGCCGGCCCGAGGCGCGACCAGTTCCGCATCGGGCCCCACACCGACTTCGGCAGCCTCACGATCCTCGATCGTCAGCCGGGCGCCGGTGGCCTGCAGGTGCTCGACGACGACGGTTCGTGGATCGACGCCCCGGTGGTCGAGGGCGCCCTGATCGTCAACACCGGCGACCTGCTGCGGCGGTGGAGCAACGACCGCTGGTGTTCCAACGAGCATCGGGTCCTGCCGCCGCCGGCCGACGCGCCGGACGAGGAGCTCGTCAGCCTGATCTTCTTCCACGAACCCGACCACGACGCCTTGATCGCTCCTCTGCCGGCGTGCGTCGCCGCCGACCGTCCCCCGCTCCACGACCCCGTGGTCAGCGGCGACTACCTGGCGGAGAAGATGGACGCGCTGTCGGTCCAATGAGGCTGTNNTGAGGCTGTCGGTCCAATGACTGCCACGTCAGTGACTGCGCACTGGTATGCGGTGGGGTTCGCGTCGGCGTTGGACGACGGGCCGATCGGGGTGACCGTCGTCGGGCGGCCGCTCGTGGTCGCCCGGCTGGGCGACGGTCCCGACGCTGCGATTGTCGCCTTCGACGATCGGTGCCGGCATCGGGGCGCCGCTCTGTCGCCGGGACACGTGGCCGACGCCCCCGACGGCACACCGTGCCTCGTGTGCCCCTACCACGGCCTGCATCACGACGCCGCGGGCCGGGCCGTGCACCTGCCGGCGCGACCCGACGACCGGCTGCCGTCGACCCTCGGGCTCGCGGCCCACCCGACCGAGGTCCGCCACGGCTTCGTGTGGGTGCTCCTCGACGGCGGTCCGCAGGCCCTCGACCGATCACCGCCGGAGGCGGTGATTCCCGACTTCGCCGCCGTCGCCGAGCCCGACCGCCTGTCGTTCGAACTCGGACCCGAACATTGGGCCGTCCCGGCGCCGCTGATCGTGGAGAACTTCAACGACCTCGGCCACTTCTCGACGGTCCATGCCGCCACCTTCGCCGACCCGAGTCATCCGCTGGTGCCCGACATCGCGTTCACCGAGACCCCCGTCGGCTGGGACCACCACGCCGACATGTGGCAACTCGATCGGGTGACCCTCGACGGACCGCTCGTCCCGGTGCAGATCCGCTTCTCCTACCGCCACACCTTCCCGTATGCCTCCGAGCTGATCATCGACTACGACGCCGAACGACGGGAGTGGATCCAGCTGGTCGCCACCCCGGTCGACGCGGCCAACTCGCTGGTGTTCCAGCAGAACGTCCGCAACTTCGACCTCGACGGCGACGTGGCGGCGTGGCACGACTTCCAGTGGGCGGTCAACGAGGAGGATCGGGTCGTGCTCGAAACGCTCACCGCCGGCGACGAGATCGCCCTGTCGTTCGACACGTTCACGATCGCGTACCGACGGGCACTCGGGGTGCGCTCGCACCTGGCGACCTGAGCAGCCGTTCGAGGGGCACGGCGAGGGCCAGGAACAGCACCGCCGAGGCGATCGCCACCTGGTTGGCGGCCAGCACCGAGAGGTCGCGTTCGGCCGCCACCCGTTGCACGGCGCCCAGCATCGCGACCCCCGCCGACGCCCCGAGTTCGATCGACGTCTGGGAGATGCTGGCCCGCACCCCGGCGAAGCGGGAGTCGTCGCCGCCCACGATCCGTTCGACCGAGAGGGGGATGGCGAACCCGTTGCCCACCCCCGCCACGGCAGCGCCGGCGAGGAAGACGAGCCAGCCGCCCGCGCCGGCGCCCGCCATCAGCAGGTAGCCGGCCGCCATCAGCGCGAGGCCGAGGCGGACGGTGCGGGTGAGCCCGAGGCGGTCGGCGACCGAGACGGCACTCATGCTCACCACCAGTTCGACCGCCCCGATCGGCAACAGCAGCATCCCGGTGGCGGTGGCGGAGTAGCCCCAGCCGTCCTGGAGCATCAGCGATGCGATGAACACGACGCCGTTGAACCCGATCGCGGCGAGCAACAGCGTGACGGCACCGATCCGGACCCGGGACCAGGCGAACACCTCCAGCGGCAGCATCGGGTGGTCGGTTCGGCCCTCGTGGCGCACGAACAGCACGGCCGCGACCACGGCCAGCGCAGCGGCGCCGACCACGAGCGGGTCGGGCCCGAGCGCTGGTGCCTCGATCACGGTGAACAGGGTGGCGGCGATCGCCGTCATCGACCAGACGACGCCCCACCGATCGATCGGCCCAGCTCTCCCATCCGGCGCTGTCTGCGGCCGGCCACCGGGCACGACGGTGAACGCTCCGACGAGGCCGAGCGCCGACAGCAATGCCGAGACGGCGAAGATCGCCTCCCAGCCGGCGAGGTCGAGCACCCAGCCGCCGAGGGCCGGCCCCGCGGCACCGCCACCGCCGGCGATGCCCGACCAGATGGCGATGGCCCGCGCTCGCGACGGGCCTTCGAAGGTGTCGGTCAGCACCGCGAGCGACGCCGGCAACAGCACGGCGGCGGCCGCGCCCGCCGCCAACCGGGCGGCGATCAGCACGGCGATCGAGGTGGCGGTCATCGCCACGAGCGACGCCGCGATCGTCGCGACGAACCCAGCGGCCAGGGTGGTGCGGCGTCCCAGCCGATCGCCGACGGTGCCGCCGGTGAGGAGGAGCCCGCCGAAGGCGATGGCGTAGACGTCGACGATCCACTGCAGGGCCCGGGTGTCGGCGTCGAACGCCTCGGCGAGGGTTGGGACGGCGACGTGGAGGGCGGTGATGGCCGTGACCGTCTGGAAGATGGCGACGGCGCAGACGACGAGGATCAGACGGCCCCGGGGCGGCCAGATCACTCCCAGTCCTCGGTCCAGGCGCCGTCGGCTCCGATCCGGAACACCGGGATCGTCCCGAGCGTCGACACCAGGTCGGCGTCGGCGCCGAGCCGGGGCCGCCAGCCGGTTCCCTCGGCGAGCAGTGCCCCGATGGCCACGACATCGCCGCCGCCGGCCCGCAGGAGGCGCAGGGCCGCCACCACGCTGCCGCCGGTCGAGATCACGTCGTCGACGAAGGCCACCCGCCTACCCGCCACGAGGGGGAGCCGAGCCCGGTCGAGGCGCAGCACCTGCTCCCCGTCGGTCGTGATCGACGACAGCGGTTCGACGAGGGCGTCGGCGAGGTGGATCTTGTCGGTCTTCTGGAGCACGACGATCTGACGGTGGCCGAGGGCCCCGGCGACCGCCATCGCCACCGGGATCCCGAGCGTCGCCGCCGTGGCGATCACGTCGGGCGCGGCGGGGGCGAGCCGTTCGGCGAGTTCGGCGCCGGCGTCGGCGATCACGTCGAGGTCGGTGTCGATCGTCATCAGCAGGGCGATGCCGAGCTGGTCGTTCACCGCCACCTTGGGCAGCGCGATCGTCCGGGACCCGATCGCCACCTCGAAGACGTCCCGCCCCATCACTCGACCTCCACCGACCGGACCGGGGCACCCCCACCGACCGCTCGGCGGCGTTCGAACAGCTCCTCGGCCGCGGCCTGGGCCCCGGCCGACACGGCGGCCACGTCGACCGTGGTCACATCACCGTCGGCGACGAGTCGGCGACCTTGCACCCACACGTCGCGCACATCGCGGCCGGTGGCGCTGAACACGAGGTGGGCCGGCACGTTGAAGTCCTGAGCGGGCCGCTCCGCGCCGCGGAACAGGGGGGTGAAGTGGAGGGCGCGGAGGTCGACGGTCACCAGGTCGGCCTGCTTGCCGACCTCGAGGGTGCCGACGACGTCGCCGAGCCCGAGGGCCCGGGCTCCCGACCGGGTGGCCATGTCGAGGATGTCCCAGGGGTCGCCGACGGTCGGGTCGAGCGTCGACACCTTCTGCAGCAGCGACGCGAACTTCATCTCGGAGAACAGGTCGAGGGTGTTGTTCTCCTTCTCGCCGTCGGACCCGAGACCGACGTCGATGCCGGCGTCGCGATACACCCCGATCCGGGCCGGACCCGACGCCAGCTTCATGTTCGAGCACGGACAGTGGGCCAGCGCCGTGCCGGTCTGCGCGCAGATCTGCACCTCCCGGTCATCCAGCCACACCCCGTGGGCCACCACCGCGTGGCCGTCGAGGATGCCGCGCTCGTGGAACACCTCGAGAGGGCGCCGTCCGAAACGGCGCAACGACTCCTGCACCTCCCAGATCGACTCGCTGGAGTGGGTGTGGAGCCCGACGTCGAACTCCGCGGCGAGGGCAGCGGCGTCTCGGAACATCTGGTCGGAGCAGTAGAAGAGGTGTTCGAGCCCGACCCAGGCCCGGACCCGTCCGTCGGCCACCTCACGGTGGGTCTCGAGCAGGCGCCGGTTGGTCTCGAGCGACTCGAAGTAGTCGAACACGTCCGCGGTGTAGGGGGCGAGGGTGGCCCGGATGCCGAGCTGTTCGGCCACCGCCGCCGACCCCTCCATGAAGCGCCACATGTCGAGCACCGACGTGGTGCCGGCGAGCAGGCCCTCGGTGTAGGCCATCCACGACGCGGCCTGGGCGATCTCCGGCGTGAGGGCCCGATGGGCCGGGTCGACGTAGTTCTCCAACCAGTCCCACAGCGACATCGACTCGGCGGTGCCCCGCAACAGCCCGGAGTGGAGGTGGGTGTTGTGGAGGCCGGGCAGGACGGCGTGGTCGGTGCGATCGAAGCGTTCGGCGTGTTCGAAGGCTGGATGGTGGGCGACCTCGTCGTCGCTGCCGACCGCTGCGATCAATCCGTCGACGACGAGCACCGAACCGGGGTCGAACACGGTCTTGTCGCCCTCCATCGGCAGCACGGTCGCCCCGGTCACCACGAAGGGCGTGGCCTCCGGGAGGGGGACGAACGGAACGGGAGAGACGGACGAGTCAGGGCTCTGCGGCGGCACCTCGGGGAGCCTTGCCGCCGCTCGTCTCCGGCTGGTCAACGGGCGTTGAACGCTCTGTTACCTCCTCCCGCCCTGGTCGGAACCGGCGGCGTCGCGTGCTCAGATGCGAGCGTGACCGCCTGGACCGGACGCCTCGAAGACCCTCCCCTCCTCACCGGCGAGGCCAGCTATCTCGCCGACGCCCTCACGGCTCGGGCATCGAGTGGGCCGGGGCCGCCCGCCGGAAGGGCCTGGGAGCGGGTGCGGGTCGTGCGCAGCGAGATCGCCCACGGTACGTGGCGGGCCACCCGGCTGTCGGCCGACGCCCCCGCCGCGATCGCCGACGCCGTCACCGTGCTCGGGCTCGACGCCTTCGCCGCACTCCCCCGCCGGGTCCCGATCGTGTGGCACCTCGGCGACCAGACCCATGACCACTCCGTCGTCGCCGACCCCCACGTGCGCTACGTCGGTCAGCCGGTCGGGCTGGTGATCGGCCCCGACGACGCCACCCTGGCCGACGCCGCCGACTGGGTCGAGGTGACGATCGACCCGCTGCCACCGATCGCAGCGGTCGACGCCGCCCTCGCCCCCGACGCTCCCGTCCTCCACGACGACCGCCCCGACAACGTGCTCTGCACCTTCTTCGCGGGCGCCGACCTCGACGAGGTCGAGGCCGCGCTGGCCGGCGCCGATCACGTGGTCGAGGCGACCCTCGACATCGGCCGTCTCGCCGGCGCCCCCATGGAGGGCCGGGGCCTGGCGGCCCGGGTGACGGGCGGCGGTCTGCTCGACGACGGCGCCACCCGCCTGGAGGTGGTCACCTCGACCCAGGCGCCCCACGCCGTGCGCGACGCCCTGGCCGAGGTGCTCGGCCGCCCGCGCCGTGATCTGCGGGTGCGGGCCCTCGACGTCGGCGGCGGGTTCGGCGTGAAGGACCACCCCCACGACGACGAGCTGCTCGTGGCGGCTGCCGCGCTGCTGACCGGGCGGGCCCTGGTGTGGACCGAGGACCGCAACGAGTCGCTGTCGGTCACCACCCAGGCCCGCGACGAACGACACCGGGTCCGCCTCGGGCTCGACGCCGACGGTCGGTTCGTGGCCCTCGCCCTCGACTCGGTCCGCAACGGCGGCGCCCACTTCGCCATCTTCGGCGGCGGCCCGCTGTTCGCGTGTCTGGGCATGGCGCCGGGCCCCTACGACGTCGGCGTCTACGGGGCTCGAGGGCGGGTCGTCGCCACGACGACGGTGCCGACGGCGGCCTACCGCGGGTTCGGGCAGACCCAGGCGGCGTATGTCCGGGAGCGCATCATCGATCTGGCCGCGGCCGAACTCGGGGTCGACCCGGTCGAGCTGCGGTTGCGCAACATGATCCCGCCCGACGCCCAACCCTGGGCCTCGCCGGCCGGCCTGGTCTACGACAACGGTGACTACGCCGCCGGGCTCCGGGCCGCACGGGACATGGCCGCCACGTGGCCGGCGGCGCCCGACGACGGCAAGCTCCGCGGCGTCGGCTACTGCAGCTACGTGCAGATGGCCGGCGTCGGCCCCAGCACGGTCAACGCCCTGATCGGTCTGTCGATCGGTGGCTACGAGACGGCGAAGGTGCGCATCGACCCCGACGGCCTCGTCGAGCTCGACCTCGGCACGGTGCCCCAGGGACAGGGCCACGCCACCAGCTTCGCCCGCATCGTCGCCGACGGCCTCGGCATCGACCGCAGACGGGTCCGCCTCCGTCGGCCCGACACCGACCGTTCCCCCTACAGCCCGTACGGCACGGCGGCCAGCCGCTCGATGGCGGTCGGCGGTGCCGCCCTGGTGCGGGCCACCGACGACCTCGCCGGCCGACTCCGGCGACTGGCGGCCGACGAGCTCGAGGCGGCCGAGGTCGACATCGACCTCGTCGGCGGTGAGGCCCGCGTGCGGGGCGGTGGCGGCGCGGTCTCGATCGAACGCCTGGCCGAACGGGCGTGGCGTGGTCGGGCGTTGCCCGCCGGCGACCCGCCCGGCCTCGACAGCGAGGTGGTGCACGACCCCGAGAGCTGCACGTTCAGCTTCGGCACCCACGTGTGCCGGGTCGCCGTCGACCCCGACACCGGCGTCACCACGATCGAGCGCTACCACGTCGTGCAGGACTGCGGCACCGTGATCGAACCCGTGATCGTCGAGGGCCAGACCCATGGCGCCATCGCCCAGGGGGCGGGCGCCGCCCTGGTGGAGGAGGTGCGCTTCGACGCCGACGCCAACCCGCTGACCGCGTCGTTCGCGTCCTACCTGGTGCCCGACGCCGGGTTCCTGCCGCCGGTGACGATCGAGCAGACGGTCACCCCGTCGCCGTTCACCCCCGGCGGCATGAAGGGCATCGGTGAGGGCGGCACCAACGGGGCGTTCGCCGCGGTCTGCAACGCGGTGGCGGCCGCCGCTGCGACTGCCGACCCCGGGGCGGCGGCCCGGTTGACCGACGCCCCGCTCAGCCCGGAGCGAGTGTGGAAGGCGCTGCGGCAGAGCCGGACGCCACAGAACTCGACGACACGGCGCTGAACGCCGAGCCCTCGACCGCCAGGGTGGCCCGAAGGCCGTCGACGTCGACGTCGACACCCGCGCCATCACCCGCGCCGTCGCCCCCGTGGCTGATGTGGGCGAGCAGTTCGCCGAGCCAGCGGCGGTAGGCGATCGACACCCGGTCGGTCTTCACCGACACCTCGGCGCCGGGGGTCAGCACCATCTCGGGCGGTACCTGGTTGCAGACGACCGGCTCGTCCTCGGTCAGGATCTGCTCCTGGAACTCGATGTGGGCGTCGTCGAACGACGGGTCGAGCTCGTCGTTACGGCCCATCGCCCAGAACGACGTGGTGACGCCGAGCTCGACTGGGCACGCCGCCATCCACAGCGTGCGCCGCTTGCCGTCGGCCATGAAGAACTCGATGTTGACCGTGAGGGGCATCGTCACCGTGTAGGCCGACACGCCGAACATCGCGGTCGGGTCGGCGGCGAACTCCGGCGGGTCGTAGCGGAACGCCATCTGCCCCTTCGACCGCACGATCTCCGGCAAGGGCGGCACCGGCACGTCGCGACGGCCGATGCTGCCGTCGTGGATGAAGGCGAAGTGGGCGAGGTCGGTGAAGTTCTCGACTCGACGCGGCGCCCCGACCGGCCAGGTGTAGGGCGTCGGCACGAGGACCCGGGTGTCGGGCGAGTCGGGCGCATCGAGGGCAGGACACGGCGGGATCGGCGGGTCGAGCCGATCGTCGAGCAGGACCCACACCAGGCCGTGGGCCTCGGCGACGCGGAACGACGTCGTGCACGCCGACGACGAGATCGCCGACCCCGGCATCGACGGGATCTCGTTGCACGCCCCGTCGGGCCCGAACCGCCACCCGTGGTAGGCGCACCGGAGGCCATCGGGTTCGGCCGTGCCGACCGACAACCGGGCCGAGCGATGGGGACAGCGGTCGGCGTAGGCCACCCATCGGTCACCAGCCTCGGTAGTAGTAGCCGCATCGCCAGTAGCAGCCGTATCGCCGGCTGGCAGGCGGGCGACGGCCAGGTCGGTGCCGAGCACCCGGGCCCCGGTCACCCCGGTCTCGCCGACGTCGACGACCCGGGTGACCGGATGCCAGAAGAGGCGGAGGAAGGCATCCCACTCGGCCGCCGCCTCGGGTGAGAGCGACGGCGTCGGAGGGAGGGACGGCGTCGGTGGAGGGGGCGTGGGCGCGGCGCTCATGCGAGGACCGTACGACCGCCGTGTTTCGGTGGCTTTTCGGCGCCATCACGTTTGCCGTGCCCGACGCCGATCGGCGAGGCTGCGCGCCATGGCTGAACACTCTGCTGCCGACTCGCCGACCGTCGCACCACTGGTCCGGACCGAACGCCACGACGACGTCGTGGTGATCACCATCGACCGTCCCGAGGTCCGCAACGCCGTCGACCGGGCGACCGCCGACGCCCTCGAGTCGGCCTTCGCCGCCTTCGACGCCGACGACTCGTTGTCGGTGGCGATCCTCACCGGCAGCGACGGCGCCTTCTGCGCCGGCGCCGACCTCGGCGCCATCTCCGACGGCCGGGGCAACCGGGTGCTCGCCGACCAGGACGAGCCGGGTCCGATGGGGCCGACGCGCATGGAGTTGTCGAAGCCGGTGATCGCCGCGATCGAGGGCCACGCCGTGGCCGGCGGGCTCGAGCTCGCCGTCTGGTGCGACCTCCGGGTGGCCGCCGCCGACGCCGTGCTCGGCGTCTACTGCCGACGCTGGGGCGTGCCCCTGGTCGACGGCGGCACCGTGCGCCTCCCGCGCCTGATCGGCCATTCGCGGGCGATGGACCTCATCCTCACCGGACGCGGGGTCGGCGCCGACGAGGCGGAACGCATGGGGCTGGTCAACGTCGTCGCCGAACCCGGCGGCGCACTCGACGCCGCCCTCGAACTCGCCGGCCGGATCGCCGCGTTCCCCCAGCGATGCGTGCGCTCCGACCGCCAGGCCGCGATCGAGGCGTGGGATCTCCCCCACCCCGACGCGATGGCCAACGAGACCCAGCTCGGCCTGGAGACGATCACCTCGGGCGAGACCCGGTCCGGCGCCAGCCGGTTCGCCGGTGGTGAGGGTCGGCACGGCTCGGGCGTCTGATCCCCTACCCTCGCCCGATGGCTCGAAGAGTGCTGCGTCTCGGCATCGACATGGACGGCGTGATCGTCGACTTCAACGCCGAGTGGGTCCGTCTCCACCGCGAGGAGTTCGACAGCGACCTCCACCCCGAGATGGTGCAATCGTGGGACGGCCTCCACACCCTCGCCGGCTTCGCCGACATGGCGGCCTTCTGGACGTGGGCCGAGGGCGGCACCGACCGCCCGTCGATCTTCCGCCACATGGAGCCGTTCCCCGGCGCCGTCGACACCCTGCGAGCCCTCGCGGCCGAGGGCCATGAACTCCACATCGTGACCGCCAAACCACCCTGGGCGGTCCCCGACACCTTACGGTGGTTGGCCGACCACGATCTGCCACTGAAAGCGGTGCATTTCGTCGAGGACAAATACACCGTCCCGTGTGACATCTATCTCGACGACGCGCCCCATGTGCTCGAGGCGTTGGCCGCCCACCGGGCGCCGAAATCCCTGGTCTGCCGCATGATCCGGCCCTGGAACCGCGCGATCGACGGGGTCGGCGACGTCGCCGACTGGTCCGAGTTTCACGACGCCGTCACGAAGTGGTCATCCTCTCGAACGTCAGGTGAGCGACCAGTGCCATAGCCTCCGGGGCGGGAGAGAACGACGTCTACACCCCCCGTGGGCGTCCCGAACACACAAAGAGGTACGTCATGCAACGACGATCCCTACTCTCGCTCCTGCTCGCAGGTGCGATGACCATGGCCGCATGCGGCTCCGACGATCCGATCGACGACGCCACCGAGGTGGTGGAGGACGTGGCCGACGAGGCCACCGACGCCGCTGAGGACGTCGCCGATGAGGCCGAGGACATGGCCGACGACATGGCGGACGAGTCCGAGGACATGGCCGACGACATGGCCGACATGAGCGATTGGCCGGAGAAGGTCGTCTTCACCCTGACGCCGTCGCAGGAGACCGGTGGCCTCATCGAGACCGCCCAGCCCCTCGCCGACCTCCTCGCCGCCGAACTCGGCATCGAGGTCGAGGCGACCGTGCCGTCGGACTACGCCGGCGTGATCGTCGCCCTCGAGTCGGGCCAGGCCCAGATCGCCGGTGGTCTCGGACCGCGCCAGATGGTGCAGGCCGAGGAGCAGGCCGGCGCCGAGCTGATCCTGCAGGCGGAGCGCTTCGGCTCGCTGCTCTACGTCACCCAGTGGTTCACCAATGACCCCGACACCTACTGCGACGACGAGCCGGTCGCCGACGAGGACGGCTTCCTCTTCTGCAACGGCGTGATCGACGCTGCCGGCCCCGAGGACGGCCCGATCGGTGCCGACAAGCTGCCCCTGCTGGCCGGCCAGACGGTGTCGTTCGTCGACCAGGGTTCCACCTCCGGCTACGCCATCCCGTCGCTGCAGCTGGCCGAGGCCGGCGTCGACCCGATCGACGGCATCGACGCCCTGTTCGCCGGCGGTCACGACTCGTCGGTCCAGGCCGTCTACGACGGTGACGCCGTGGTCGGCGTGAGCTTCAACGACGCTCGCGGCCAGATCGAGGAGACCAGCCCGGACGTCGGCGAGAAGGTCGTCGTCTTCGGCTGGTCGGGCCCGATCCCCAACGACGGCTTCGCCGTCGCCGGTGATCTGCCCGAGTCGCTCGTCGCCGCCATCACCGACGCCTTCGTGTCGATCGCCGCCACCGAGGACGGCGCGGCCCTGCTCGACGAGCTCTACGAGATCGACGGCCTCGTGCCGGTCACCTCGAGCGACTACGACGTGATCCGTACCCTCGAGACCGAGCTGGGCGACCTGCTCGAGTAGGCCTCGAGCCGCACCCTCATCGAGGAACGAGTACAAAACAAGCAATGATCCGGTTCCGACAGGCCAACGTCACCTACCCCGGCGGGGTGTCCGCCATGCGCGATCTCGACCTCGAGATCGCCGACGGCGAGTTCGTGGTGATCGTTGGCCTGTCGGGGGCCGGCAAGTCGACCCTGATCCGGGCCGTCAACGGCCTCGTGCCCCTCACCAGCGGCGAGCTCGAGGTCAACGGCTACGACGTCCCCACGCTCAGCCGCTCGCAGATGCGCGAGCTCCGCAGCGAGGTCGGCATGATCTTCCAGGGCTTCAACCTGGTCAACCGCACCTCGGTGCTCAACAACGTGCTGATGGGGCGCCTCAGCGACGTACCGACGTGGCGCACCCTGCTCGGCCGCTACCCCCAGGCCGACCTCGACATCGCCGCTCGGGCCCTCGAGCGGGTCGAGATCCTCGACAAGGCGCGCGTCCGGGCCACCGACCTGTCGGGCGGCCAGCGCCAGCGGGTCGGCATCGCCCGAGCCCTGGCCCAGGAACCGTCGATCATCCTGGCCGACGAGCCGGTGGCGTCGCTCGACCCGCCGACCAGCCACGTGGTGATGCGCTACCTCAAGCAGATCGGTGCCGAGCTCGGCATCACCGTGATCGTCAACCTGCATTTCCTCGACCTGGCGACCGCCTACGCCGACCGCATCATCGGCCTCCGCGACGGCGAGCTGGTGTTCGACGGGCCCGGCAGCGCCTGCGACGAGCAGGTCTTCACCGACATCTACGGCCGCAGCCTCACCGCCGACGACACGATGGCCAAGCAGGCCGCCCTGTAATGACGGCTCCGGCCCTGCCGCCCCGCCCGGGGCCATCTCGCTTCGCCGTGCTCGGCTCGATCGGGGCGATCGCGATGACGGTGCTCACGGCGTGGAGCATCGAGTTCTCACTCCTCGACGTCGTCGAGAACCTGACCCGCAAGAACTCGGTCGTCGAAGGACTGCTATCGCCCGACTGGGGGCAGCTGTGGTCGCGCCGCACCCGCAGCGCATTCGTCGAGACCCTGCAGCTCGCCATCCTCGGCACCGCGTCGGGGGCCCTGGTGAGCCTCCCCCTCGCCCTCTGGTCGACCGACTTCGGCAACCCGTCGCGCCCCCTTCGACTGATCGTCCGCACCTTCAACAACGTGGTGCGCTCGATCCCCGACCTGCTGTGGGCGCTCCTGTTCGTGACCGCCGTCGGCATCGGCACCCTCAGCGGTCTCCTGGCCCTGTTCTTCTTCTCGCTGGCGGTGACCACCAAGCTGACCGCCGACACCCTCGGCGGCATCGACCACGGCCCGATCGAGGCGGCCAACGCCACCGGCGCCTCCCTCACCGAGATGCTGCGCACCGCCGTCGTCCCCCAGATCCTGCCGGCCTACAGCTCGTTCGTGCTCTACAACTTCGAGCTGAACCTGCGGGCCTCGGCGGTGCTCGGCCTCGTCGGCGCCGGCGGTATCGGCAGCCGCATCGAGTTCTTCCGGGGCCGTGGCGAGTGGGACAAGCTCTGGGGCCTCGTCATCCTCTTCTTCATGGTCGTGTTCGTCGTCGAGCGCCTCTCGATCACCCTGCGGCGGCGGCTCGTCTGATGGCCGACGCCCCCGCCCCGGTCGCCGCGCCGACGCTGCCGCCGAGCCCGGTCGACCGGTTCCGGACCATCGGCACGGTCGTGACCCTCGCCCTCGTCGCCTGGGCGACGTGGCAGCTCGACGCCAAATGGAACCGGCTGCTCGACGCCCCCGCCGACCTGTTCACCGTCTTCCGGGCGATGATCACCAACATCGACTGGTCCGAGACCTCGGTCTGGATCGGCGAGATGTGGGAGTCGATCTCGATCGCCTGGTTCGGCACGGTGCTGGCCACGATCTTCGCTGCGCCGCTCTCGTTCCTCGCTGCGGAGAACCTCGTCGGCCGTCCGATCGCCTGGGTCACCCGCCAGGTGTTCAACGTCCTGCGGGCGATCCCCGAGGTGATCCTCGCCCTGGCCTTCATCCCGATCTTCGGGCTCACGCCGAAGGCCGGCGCGCTGGCGATCGGGGTCGGCTCGATCGGCACCCTCGGCAAGCTGTTCCACGAGATCATCGAGGGCATCGACCGCGGCCCGATCGAGGCGGCCGACGCCGTGGGCGGTACGGCGGTCCAGCGCCTGCGGTGGGGCGTCCTGCCCCAGGTGACGCCCGAACTCGCGTCGTTCGTGCTCTACCGGTTCGAGGTCAACATCCGCGCCTCCGCCGTGATGGGCCTGGTGGGCGCCGGCGGGATCGGTGACAAACTCGCCCAGGCGCTGCGGTTCAAGGACTGGGGCGGCGCCGGTCTCGGATTCATCGTCGTGGTGCTCGGCACGATCGCCGTCGACACGATCTCCACGGCGGTGCGGGCCCGCATCGTCAACGGCCCGCCGAAGCCGAGCGACCTCGGACGCGAACCAGCCCCGCGGCGTGAGACCGCGTCAGGATAGAGGGCGGCCACCTCGCCTCGGCGTTCCACCCCGAGCTTGCGGAGGATCCGCGAGACGTGAGTGCTGATCGTGCGAGGGCTCACGCCGAGGCGGGACCCGATCGCCTTGTTCGACAGGCCCGCTGCGACCAGGGCCGCGACCTCGAGCTCGCGCTGGGTGAGCGACTCGCCGACGGGCACCGGGAGGTCGGCCGCGACGATGTCGGTGGCGACCTCACCCCGGACGCCCGCCGCCTCGTGGGCGAAGCCGCATCGCTCCAGCTCGGCCGCCAGCTCCTCAGCCCGGCGATCGATCGATCGCAGGTCGAGCGCCCCGGTCAACAGGGGCACACCGCATCGTTCGAGTTCGAACTCCATCAGCGCCCGCCACGCCCGGTTCGCTGCACCGTGTCCCCAGAACCCGCCGACCAGCGCGTGGCACTGGTCGACCACCGCGGCGCAGGCATCAGCACCGTCGACCCTCACCAGGTCGGCAAGGACCCGAACCTTCTCGACGATCGACTCGCGGGTGTAGGCGAGGTTGTCGCTTGCCAGCTGGAGCTCGAGAGCCCGGTCGATCGAGGCGAGCGCCTCGCTCGGCTCGCCGCAGCGGCGGTGCAACTCGGCCTCGAGCCGCGCCTGCACGCCGGTCTCCTGCGCCGAGTCGTAGCGTTCCGCCAACAGGCGGGCGTCGTCCAACCAGGCGGCCGCCTCGTCGATCTCGCCGAGGCAGAGGGCTCGCAGCCCCGCCGTCTGCAGCACCGTCAGTCGGCGCAGGTCGTCGATCGGCGCGGCGAGCAGCGATTCGAGCGGCTCCAGCGCCTCGTCGAAGCGCCCGGCCTCGACCAGCCCGAGGAACAGGTCGAGTTCGAAGTCGGCCTGCCACCGGGGACCGCAGCGCTCCCGAGCGAACGCCAGACCGGCCTCGGCCGCCCGGAACGACTCCTCGGTGCGGCCGTCGTTGAACACCGCGATCAGCATCTCGACCCGATGGGTGTAGGCGACCTGGGCGACCAGTCCGTCGGCGAAGGCCAGGCGGCGCGCCGTGGCCGCGAGTCGGCGACCCTCCTCGGGCCGACCGGTCACGCCGAGCGCCAGCGCCTTCGTGGCCGACGCCTCGACCAGCACCTGATGGGGGCCATGCGTCGTCGCGATCTCGATGGCGCGGTCGGCGGCGGTGAGCGTGGCGTGGATCCGACCGCTGGCCACGGCGTGTTTGCAGACCCGATGGTGGACCCTGGCGGCGTCGGCCGAGCGTTCCTCACCGATCAACGTCTCGGCCCGGGCGATCAGGGCGTCGGCGGCGGCCGGGTTGCCGAGATGGTGCTGGACGGGCGCGATCTGGGCGTGGAGCAGGGCCCGACGGCCACTCGGGAGGCGGCCGGCCCACCCGGCCAACGCCTCCTCGATCACGTGGACGGCCTCGACGCCCCGGTAGCAGAGGGCCAGACTCTCGACGGCCTCCACGACGATCTCGACCCGGTCGGTACGGGTCAGATCGCTGGCCTCGGGCACCTGGGGCCAACGGGCGAGGACCCGCAAGAGGAGGTCGGCGGCGGTGTCGTGGGCGCCGGTCCGGGCAGCCGCTCGACCAGCCCGCAGCAGGCCGACGAGCGCCTGCTCACCGTGGTCCGCCTCGTCCCAGTGATGGGCCAATTCTGCCAGCTCCCGAGGGCTCGGCGTGGCCCCGAGCCGAGCCGAGCGAGCGATCGCCAGGGCCCGGTGGAGGCGGGCCGCCTCGTGGGGCGGGATCGAGGGCAGGACGACGTCTCGCAGCAGTCCGTGACGGAATCGGTAGATCCGACCGCTGAACTCGACCACGGCCGCTCGGTGGAGTCGGTCGAGCAGGTCACCGAAGGCTGTACTGCTGAACGAGGCGGCGTCGGGTCGCACGCCGAGCGCCTCGGCCAACACCCCGAGTTCGACCCGGCCGCCGGCGACCGCGATCACGGCGGCCGCGGCGCGGGCCTCGGGGTCGAGCCGGGCCACCCTGCCGGCGAGGAACGCCTCGAGCGAGGGCGGCAACGTCGAGTGGCCGTCGCGTTCGGCCCGGAGGAGTTCCTCGGCGAAGTAGACATTGCCGCCCGTGCGATCTCGCAGGGCTCGCACCTCTTCCGGCGCCGGGCTGCGGCCGAGGATGGCGGCGGCCTGTTCGGCCAGCTCGTCGAGGTCGAAGCCCGACAGCTCGATCGACTCGACCGTGGCCAGGCGTTGCCGTTCGCCGATCCACGTCGCGAGCGGATCACCGCCCACCGCCCCGGTGCGCTGGGTGAGCAGGAGCAGCACCGGCGCCGTCCCCAGATCGATCATGAGCGATGCGAGCACGTCGCGGCTGGCCGGGTCGGACCACTGCACGTCCTCGACCGTCAGCACCAGGGGTCGTTCGTCGGCGAGTCGCCGGACCGTGTCGACCACGGCGTCGATCAATCGGTCGACATCGCCGGCGGGACCGGAGCCGGCATCGCTCAGTTCGGGCAGGAGCGCAGCGAGGTCGTCGCGGCGCGTCGAGGCCACCCGATCGAAGGCACCGGGGTCGGCCTGCCGCAAGCCCCGTAAAAGCCCGACGACCGGCCCGAACGGGAGGGGCCGGTCGTCGTGCTCGACGCACAGGCCGAAGGCGGTGCCCCAACCCTGCGTCGATCGTTGTTCGCTGACCGCTTCGACGAGACGACTCTTGCCGATTCCCGCATCACCGCGAACCAGGATCGAGCGAGCGCCCTCGGCTTCCGCACGGTGTGCAGCCTGCTCCAGACGCCTGAGCTCCTCGACTCGGCCGATCAGCTTCTCCACGTCACCATTGTGGCCCGGTGAGGGCCCCGTTGGCGCCGTGCAGATCTACCTCTGGGGAGTCATCACTCCCAGGTGGCGCCGTCAGTCATGCTGCACTCCTCTCCCGCCGGTCGCCCGGCGATCTGCTGGGGCGACCCGAGTTCGGGTCGCCGATCTCCACAGCGCAGAGCGTTGCAGGGATCAGCCAGGAGCGAATCCGTCAGATGACGTAGCTCTCCGGTTGCAGAGTTGACGTCCGGTCAGTGAGAGGCGTCGACGAGACCGGCCGGGACCGTGACCGGCCGGGACCGCAGCCACTCCCCCACGGCCTTGGCCTGAGCGTCCTGGCGGGTCGACGCCGCGACCCCGTCACCCAGGAGCCGCTCGATCACGAAGTTGAGGGCCCGCAGCTTCGGGAAACGGTGCCGGTGCACCACCAGATCGGCGGTCTCCGGGAGCAGCTCACGCAGCTTGTCGACGGTGAGCGCGGCGTCGAGCCAGTCCCACACCTCGTCGGACCGGGCGAACACGCCGACGTTGGCGGCCCCGCCCTTGTCGCCCGAACGAGCGCCGACGATCGCACCCAGCGGGACGGTCACCAGCTCGCCGTCGGCTGCGCCGAGCGAGCGTTGGGCGTCGTCGATCTCGGCGAGTGGCGTCGGCGCCGGACCGGGTGGTTGCGACGCCACCGAGAAGGTCTCGTCATCGATGGTCACCGACGAGCGCACCGCTGCGGTGCTGACCGTGGCGGGTCGATAGATGCCGAACTCCGACGCCCCCGAGGGACCGCCCGACGGGCTGTAGAGCCCCGGGATCGACGCCAGCCCGGTGTGGACGAAGGCGTCGGAGAAGGCCCGGCCGACCTTGTCGCGGTCGCGATCCTTGACCGTGAGCCGCCACACTGCGGTCGCCTCCTCCTGGGTGACCCCGTCGGCTCGGTCGCTCCGCACGATCCGAGACGCCACCTCGTCGAAGTCGTCGGGAGCGAACGGGCAACGCTCCCAGAAGGCAGTCTCGGCAAAGCGGGCCTTGGCCTCGATGTCCAAGCCGGTCAGGGCGACCGACACCGAGTTGCGCCAGCCGCCGAGCTCGTTGGTCGCCACCTTGAGGGTGTCGGGCGGAGCTTCGCCCCGCACCCCGCTGATGCGGACCCGGTCGGGGCCGGCCTGCTCGAGTTCGATCGTGTCGAAACGGGCCACCACGTCGGGCCCGGCATAGCGGGCGCCACCGATCTCGTAGAGGAGCTGCGAGGTGACCGTGCCGACGTCGACCAGGCCGCCCGTGCCGTCGTGCTTGCCGATCACCGAGGAACCGTCGGCGGCGACCTCGGCCCACGGGAATCCGAACCGGACTCGGTCGGGATCGTCCCACCCGGGGATCTCGGTGAAGAACGAGTAGTTGCCGCCGGTGGCCTGGGCGCTGCACTCGATGACGTGGCCGGCCACGACGGCGCCGGCCATGGCGTCGAGGTCGTCACGTCCCCAGCCGTGGTGCCACGCGGCCGGGCCGGCGCAGACGGCGGCGTCGGTGACTCGTCCGGTGATCACGATGTCGGCGTTGCGTTCGAGCGCGTTCACGATGCCCCACGCCCCGAGATAGGCGTTGGCGGTCACCACCTGGTCCCAGTCGGGCTCGGGTCCACCGTCGAACCCGGCGAGCGCTCCGGCCTCTCGCAGCTCGTCGAGCCGAGGGACGAGGTCGTCGCCGGCCACGACGGCGATCCGCGGTGCCAGACCGAGACGGTCGGCCACCTCGCTCACGGCCTCGGCGCACCCGTGGGGGTCGAGACCGCCGGCGTTGGACACCACCCGAATGCCGTCGTCGAGGCAACGGCCCATCACCTGCTCCATCTGGGCCACAAAGGTCCGGGCGAAGCCACCGCGGTCTCGGGCCCGGAGCTTGTGGAGGATCAGCATCGTCAACTCGGCGAGCCAGTCGCCGGTGAGGACGTCGATCGGGCCGCCCTCCACCATCTCCAGCGCCCCGGAAGGCCGGTCGCCGAAGAACCCTGAGCAGTTGGCGATGCGGATGGGGCGGGAGGACGCAGCGTCGGGCACGACCGGACGGTACCACCGGCACTCGTTTGGTACCCGAGCCGTCGGGAATGAGATTCCTGGGCGCCCGGTTGGCTACCTGCGACCAGGTCGCAAGTAGCGTGCTCACCGTCGAACGTGCGTCGCGTCGAGATCTGCCGAGAGATCCGCCGGGCGCACGCCAGGTGTCCCAGATCCAGGAGTCCCGCCATGCATGCCCCCGACGGCTTTCTCACCGCCGGCACCGCTCTCGCCACCGGCGCACTCAGTGTCGCCAGCGTCGGCGCCGCCGGCCGCGCTGCGGCCGCCGAACTCAAGGACCGGCAGATCCCCCTCGCCGGGGTGGCCGCCGCGTTCATCTTCGCCGGGCAGATGTTCAACTTCCCGGTGGCCGCCGGCACCACCGGCCACCTGATCGGCGGCGCGCTCGCCGCCATCCTTCTCGGGCCATCGCTCGGCACCCTCGTCGTGGCCATCGTCGTGGTGGTGCAGGCCCTCGTGTTCGCCGACGGTGGTCTGACGGCGCTCGGCTACAACGTCCTCAACATGGCGGTCGTGCCGGCGTTCGGCGGCTACGCCCTCTACACCCTGTTCCGCCGCCTGTTCCCCCGCAGCGCCGCCGGTGTGGTCGGCGCCACCGCCCTGGCCGCCGGCCTGTCGGTGGTGCTGTCGGCGGCAGCGTTCAGCATCCAGTGGCTCTTCGGCGCGGCCGCACCCGTCCCCTTCGACACGGTGTTCGGCGCCATGGTCGGCGTCCACCTCCTCATCGGGATCGGGGAGGCGATCATCACCGCCCTCGCCGTGTCGGCGGTGCTCAGCGCTCGCCCCGACCTCGTCTACGGCGCCCGTGACCTCGACCGCACCCAGCTCCAGGACCGCACCCGGGTCTCCACCCGGGTGTTCGTGATCGGCGGCGTCGCCGTCGCCCTGCTGATGGCGGCCGTCGTCAGCCAGTTCGCCGTCGACAACCCCGACGGACTCGAGCGGGTCGCCGAGGACGAAGGCTTCATCGACACGGCCGAGGAGCACGCCCTCGGCGGCTCGGTGTTCGCCGACTACGCCACGTCCGGCGTCGGCAACGAGAGCCTCAGCCTGGCGATCGCCGGGATCAGCGGCACGGTGCTCACCCTGGCCGTCGGCCTCGGCATGCTCGGCGCCCTGCGGGCCACCGGGTCGTCGGGTCGTTCCAACGCACCCGATGCCGCCGTCGGGTAGCGCTCGGTGAGCGCGGTCCACGACGAGCTCTACCTGCCGCGCCGCTCGCCGGTCCACGCCCTCGCCCCCGAGGCCAAGATCGTCGCATCGTTCGGCTTCGTGGCGATGGTCGCGATCACGCCCCGGCGGGCGGTCTGGGCGTTCGCCGTCTACGCCACCGTCGTCGTCGTCGGCTACCTGGTGGCCAAGCTCGGCCCGGTCGTCATGCTGCGGCGGATGAGCGTGGCATTGCCCTTCATGACGGCCGCCGCGTTCGTCCCCTTCGTGGCCGGCGGCCCGACGGTCGAGGTGGCCGGTGTGGCACTGGCGACCGAGGGGTTGTGGGGCTCCTGGAACATCGTCGCCAAGGCCGGGATCGGCGCGGCGACATCCGGCCTGCTGGCGTCGACGACGCCGATCCCCGACATCATCCGCGGCCTCGGGCGACTCGGCGTGCCGGCGACCATCACCGCCATCATCACCTTCATGTTCCGCTACCTCGAGGTGATCGTCGGCGAGATGGGTCGGATGCGGGTCGCGATGACGTCACGTGGCCACGACCCCCGCTGGCTGTGGCAGGCCAAGCCGATCGCCTCGGCCGCCGGCGCCCTGTTCATCCGCTCCTACGAGCGGGGCGAACGGGTCCACGCCGCGATGCTGGCCCGAGGCTTCACCGGCCGGATGCCGGAGATGGGCCGACGCCGAGCGTCGGCCTCCGACTGGGCGGCCGCGATCGGTGTGGTCGTCACTGCCGCCGCGGTCGCCGCCACCTCCATCCTGGGAGCCCGATGACCACCGACCACCCGACCATACCCGCCCTCGACGTCGCCGGTTTGGCCTACACCTACCCCAACGGTCACGAGGTCCTCCAGGGCATCGACCTGCGGGTCGAGCCGGGTGAGCGGCTGGCGGTGCTCGGCCCCAACGGCGCCGGCAAGACCACCTTCATCCTCCATCTCAACGGCATCATCGAACGTCAGACCGGAGCGATCTCGGTGGCCGGACTCGCCCTCGCCGACGACACCCTGGCCGAGATCCGGCGCCGGGTCGGCATGGTCTTCCAAGACGCCGACGACCAGCTCTTCATGCCGACCGTGCGCGAGGACGTGGCCTTCGGCCCCGCCAACCTCGGACTCGATCGTGACGAGCAGACCGTCCGGGTGGCGATGGCGCTCCAGGCGGTCGGGGCAACCCACCTGCTCGACCGTGCACCCCACCACCTGAGCGGCGGCGAGAAGCGACGGGTGGCGGTGGCCGGCGTCCTGGCGATGGAACCCGAGCTCCTCGTGCTCGACGAGCCCACCTCGGGCCTCGACCCGGCCGGACGCCGAGAGCTGCTCGACCTCCTGGCCTCGCTCGACCTGACCCAGCTCGTCGTCACCCACGATCTGCCCTTCGCCTACGAGCTGTGCCCCCGATCGATCATCGTGTCCGACGGCCGCATCGTCGCCGACGGACCGACTCGCGAGCTCCTGGCCCAGCCCGAGCTCCTGGCCGCCCACCGCCTCGAACTGCCCCTCGGCTTCCACGTCGACTGATCCGTCCCCGGTGCGGGACGCTCATCCGAGGAGGCTGCGTTCAGGCCTCGGCCAGGGAGGGGTCCGTCGCCGGGAACCCGCGACGAGGAACCACGATCACGGCGCCGTCGTCGGGGTCGACGTCGACGCTGACACACACCCGGAACACCGCCCCGACCCGCTCGGCGGTGAGCACCTCGACCGGGGTGCCGTGGGCCACCACAGCACCGTCGTCGAGGAGGGCCAGCCGGTCGGCGTAGGTGCCGGCGAGGGTGAGATCGTGCATCGCCGACAGCACCGTCAGCCGGCGTTCGCCTCGAAGTCGAGCCACGAGTTCGAGCGCCTGCTGTTGGTGCCCGATGTCGAGGGCCGAGGTCGGCTCGTCGAGCACGAGGATCGGTGCCTCCTGGGCCAGGGCCCGGGCGAGGACCACCCGCTGACGTTCGCCGCCGCTGAGTTCCCCGAGCCGTCGGCCGGTGAAGCGGCCCAGATCGAGCTCGTCGACCACCCCCGACACCACGGCTCGATCCCGTCGCGACGTGAGCCCGAAGCGGCCGGCGTAGGCGGTGCGGCCGAGGAGTACGTAGTCGACGACGGTCATGTCGTCGGGCACGATCGGCGCCTGAGGCACGACGGCCACGACCTTGGCTCGATCTCGGGGCGAGAGGGCGAGGAGGTCGATGTCGCCCGCGACGACCGACCCGCGACACGAGACGAGACCACAGATCGCCTTGAGCAAAGACGACTTGCCGGCCCCGTTGGGGCCGATGACGCCGAGCCATTCTCCCTCGTCGACCATCAGATCACACGGCGACACCACCTCGCGGCGGCCGTAGCGGACCGCTACCTGCTCGAGTCGGAGGTTCATGCGGTCATCTTCCGGGACCGCAGCAAGACGAGGAAGAACGGGGCGCCGAGGAAGGCGGTGACCACCCCGATCGGCGTCTCGGCCGGGCTGGTCAGCATGCGGCCGGGCACGTCGGCCAGCACGAGGAACCCGGCGCCGACGAGCAGAGAGAGGGGGATGAGTCGTCGATAGGCGGCGCCGGCGAGCAGCCGCACGGTATGGGGCACGACGAGGCCGACGAAGCCGATCAGCCCCGACACCGAGACGACCGCGGCGGTGCCGAGGGTGGCGGCGAGCACGATGACCAGGCGAATCCGGGTGACCGACAGCCCGAGGCTCTCGGCCTCGGCGTCGCCGACCCGGAACACGTCGAGGTGGCGGCGCTGCAGCAGGAGCACGACGACGCTGCAGGCCACGTAGGGGCCGATCAGGCGGATGTCATCCCAGGTGGCGCCGGCCAGACGCCCGAGGATCCACTGGAACACCTCGCGGATCACGTCGAGGTGGCGCTGCATCAGGAAGGTCTGCGCCGCGGTGGCGAAGCTCACCACGGCGACGCCGGCGAGCACGAGGGTGATGCCGGCTCGCGACCCGCCGAAGGAGCCGCCGAGCACATAGGTCAGCGAGACGGTGCCGACCGAGGCGATGAAGGCCGATGCCGGGATGGGGTTGACGGGCCAGGCGGCGGCGTCGCCCCAACCGAGGGTGATGGCGGCCGTCGCGCCGAGGCCGGCGCCGGCGGCGGCGCCGAGCAGATAGGGGTCGACCAGCGGGTTGCGGAACACGCCCTGGTAGGCCGACCCCGCCATCGCCAACATGCCGCCGACGAGTGCACCCAGCACGACCCGGGGCATCCGGATCTTCCAGACGATGTTCCACTCCTGGTCGGTCACCCCGTGATCGAGGGCGATCAGGGGCAGGTGGTCGGCAAGGACGAGTGGGACCCGCCACCAGTCGGGGCCGGCCGGACCGACCGAGGCGCCGATGAGGATGGCGGCCAGACAGAACACGGCCCCAGCACCCAACCACACGGCATCGCCGGTGCGGTGGGTGCTGGGGGACGTGGTCATCGCAAGCCGTCGGTTCGCTGGATCAGTTGATCGCCGGAACGACGACGGTCTCCAGGGCCGCCGCCACCTCGTTGATGTAGTCGACGATGCGCGGACCCCACCGGGAGGCGATGTCGGCGTCCATGACGAACACGTTGCCGTCGGCCACGGCGGTGATGTCGCTCCAGCCGTCGCGGGCGGCCAGGGCGGCGGCGTCCTCACCGTCGGCGGTGAAGATCACGTCGGGGTCGGCCTCGACGAGGTACTCGGCGTTGAGCTGGGGGTAGCCGAAGGCGTCGGCGCCCTCGGGGTCGGCGATGTTCTCGAGGCCGAACATGGCGTAGACCTGGCCGATGAAGGTGGTCGAGTCGGCGCTGTAGAGCGTGGCGTCGAGCTCGTGGTACACGCTGAGCGGGGCGTCGGTGACAGGCGCCCGCTCGGCGGCCGCTGCGATCTCGGTCTGCATCTGGCCGACGAGCTCGGCGGCCTCGCCGATGTGGCCGGTGGCGGCGCCGAGCTGTTCGATCTGGGCGTACACATCGTCGAACGACGTCGCGGCCGGGCCGTCCCACGAATCGATGCCGATCTCATTGAGCTGGTCGCCGAGCCCGGTGAAGTCTCCACCGATCAGCACGAGGTCCGGCTGGTAGGCAGCGATCGCCTCGACGTTGGGCTCGAAGCCCGACAGCTCGTTGGGCAGCTCGAGGGCCTCGGCCGGATAGTTCGACCACTCGTCGATGGCGACGAGCAGGTCGCCGGCGCCGATGGCGAACATGATCTCGGTGTGGGTGGCGCTCAGGGAGACCACGCGCAACTCGGGACCCTCGTCGGCGCCATCGACCGCACCATCACCTTCGCTCTCGGCGTCGGCGTCGGTCTCCGTCTCGGCGTCGGCGTCGGCGTCGGCGTCGGACGTGGTGTCGTCGGCTGCCTCCTCGGACGATGCCTCGGTCTCGGCGCTGCCCTCGCTGTCGCTGGAGCCGCAGGCGGCTGCCGCGAAGGCCAGCACGGCGAGGAGCGCCAGCAGCGCACGCCAGGAACGGGTGGGGCCCTGGGACAGGGCCGTCGGGGTGGTCATGGAATCCTCCACGGGGGTGGGAGGACAAGTTGGATCCGCGACCGGATGGTCAGCGAGCCTTCCCTTGCCTCGAGGGATGTCGTCGCGCCAGACCGGCAGGCGACCGGGCTCGGGCCGACACGAGCGAGCTCGTGCGACCACCACCGTTGCGGGACAGCGCCGGGATCTCACCGGACTTCGCTGCTGGTCTGGACTCCGAGGAGACTACCGGCGCGACGGCCCCGGCGCACGTTGCGCCTCGCCGGCCTTGTCGCGGTGCTCCCGCTTGACGGCGATCATCGCCAGGTCAGCACGCTCGAGCGTCACGGAGAACGGCTCCGCCGGATCGACCCACGCCATGCCGACGGAACAGCCGATGTGGTGGCTGACGCCCTCGACCTCGATCGGGCGTCGCACGCTCAGCTCGAGCCGGCGGGCGAGCTCCTGGGCGACGGCCGACTCGGCCAGGCCGACGGCGACGACCACGAACTCGTCACCACCGATACGCGCCACCACGTCCTGACCACGACTGGCGGTGGTGATCCGTCCGGCGACCTCGCGGAGCACGGCGTCGCCGTGGCGGTGTCCGAAGTCGTCGTTCACCGACTTGAAGCGGTCGAGGTCGACGAACAACACGAGGGCGACCGTCGACGGGTCGAGCGAGTCGACGGCGGCCTCGAGGCCGCGTCGGTTCCGCAGCCCGGTCAGGGCATCGCGATTGGCCTCGTCGGCCAGGTCCTCGCTGGCGAGGCGGAGCGCCTCGACCCGCTCGGCCACGAAGCTGCCGAGCAGTCCCGGGGCGGAGCGATCGAGCGAGGGATCGTCGAGCCGCCCGTCGGAGATCGCCCGCACCTGGAGGTCGAGATGGGTGAGCGCCCCGGCCATCTCCTCGATCACGCTCGCCAGGTCGGTCAGCTCGTCGCGGCCGTCGAGGTCGACCGGCCCGCTCGTCAGGTCACCGGTGGAAAGGGCGGAGGTGCGGGCGGTGAGGCGCCGCAGCGGGGCCAGGATCGAGCGAAGGAGCAGGGTCGTGACCGACCCGACCCCGACGGTGATCACGGCGATCGCGACCAGCAGGGTCCGCTGACGTCCGGCAGCGTCGGCAGCACGAGCCTCGGTCTCGAGCCGGACGTCGTCGCCCACGCTGCGCGACACCGCGTCGACCGCCTCGCCGAGGCTGATCGCCGTGCCGCTGAACGCGGTCACCTCGAGCAGACTCCACGGTTCGGCGTCGCCGGCCAGCACGGCCAGGGCGTGGTCGCGGGCGTCGGCCCAGACCCCGTAGTCGGCCGACGCGAAGACGGCGTCGACCTCAGCACGGCGCTCGGCGTTGAGGTGGAACACGACCCGCTCGGTGGCGTTGGCCCGCCGACCATCGAGCGTGGCGAGCTCGACGACATCGACGGCGCGAACCCCGAGCAGGGCCGGCACCAGGTGGCCGAACTCCAAGGCCGTCGCACGCGACACCTCGACGGTGGCCGGGTAGGTGGTCCACGCCCGTGTGCCGGACGCCAGCGCCAGATCCGTCAGGGCGAGATCGGCGGTCAGTCGGGCCTCGCGCAGGTCGTCGAGCAGCGACGTCGGCACGTCATCGCCCGCCTCGACCCGAGCGATGATCGCATCGGCCAGGACCCGTTGCCGGTCGAAGGCGTCGGTGGCGTCGGGCGGCACGACGGCCTGCACCTCGATGGCCAGCGTGGCCCGCCCGTCGTCGGCGGCGAGGTAGATCGGCATGTACCGGGCCCACGCTGCATCGAGCGTGGCATCGACGAGGATGACTCGCTCGGTCGCCATCGCCGCCTCGTCCCGGGCGACGGCTGCCCGCACCTCCACGAGATCGAGGAGCTGCATGTTGGCCTGGATCGCCGTCAACGCCTCCAGGGCGTCGATCATCGCCAACTCGCGTTGGGCCTGGCGATGGCTCGACGAGGCGTCGGTGAACCGGACCGCCAGAACCGACACGAGAGCGAGGGTGGGCACGGCGACGACGAGCGCGATCCGCGTCGCGATCGAGAGTCGCCGAAGTCCCATCATCCCAGCCTCGGCCGCCGTGCGCGCGATGTGAGCCTCCGGTGTGAGCNNCGATCGCCGGCTCAGGTTCGGGCGGTGGCGATCGCCTCGATCACGGCGCGGGCGAGGCGCGGCGACGGCTCGAAGAGCACCGAGAAGTGATCGGCGTCGACGTCGAGCTCGTCGGCCACGTGCGCCCGACCCGTCGCCACCAGTTCGGCCACCGCCTCCTCGGGCACGACCGGCGGCAGGCCCGGGGCGACCCCGAGTCCGGCCCGCACCACGGTGATGGGACGGTCGACCTCGAAAACGGCCTCGTTGGCCGATGGGTCGCAGAACAGCGACCGGGTGTCGGCCTCGACCGCGGCGGGCGTCACGGGGTCGTCGTCACCGAGGTTGGCCACGATGCCGGCCGCGACCGAGTCCGCCACCGCCGCTCGATCGGCGTCGGCCGGGAGCCGGCGGGGCGTGCCGCCGTCGATCAGCACGACGGCGCCGACCAGGTCGGGACGACGTCGCGCCACCGCGGCCACCACGTGGGCGCCGAAGGAGTGGCCGGCGAGCACCGGCCGATCCCAGGCCGTGCGTTCGAGCAGCGCGACCACGTCGTCGGCATGAGCGTCGACCCCGTAGGGCCCCTCGGGCGACGCCGCTCCCCGGCCCCGCAGATCGAGGGCCTGCAGGTCGACGGCCGAGCCGGCATCGGCGATCGCCTCCACCAGGGCCGCGAACCCAGCGCTGTGCCCGTTGAGGCCGCTCACTCCGACGACGACCGGCGGTTCCCGATCTGGGTCGACGGCGATCGAGGATCCGGCAAAGGTGCGGACAGCGATCGCCCCGTGGCGGGCGGGGGCGATGACGGGTTCGGGCAGGTCGGAGGCGGGGGTCACGGGTGCAAGCCTGCCACGTTCATCGAGCAGCAACACTCGACCCCGCACGCCCCGGGGCGCCGGTCGTAACATCGCCCGGGTGGACGTCGATGTGCATTTCTACTGCGCGGTTCCGATGAGCGATGCCGGTCGTGACGGGCCGGATCCCACCGACCGCCGCTACGGCCAGGCCGACGTCGTCGCCTGCTACGACAACCTCGAGCACTGGGCGGTGGTCGCCGACGACCTCGGCTACGGCACGTTCTGGCTCACCGAGCACCACTTCCAGCACGAGGGCTACGAGGTCGTCCCCAACCTGATCCAGTTCGGGCAGCACCTGGCGTCGCTGACCACCCGGCTCAAGTTCGGCCAGGCGTTCAACGTCGTGCCCCAGTGGCATCCGTTGCGGTTGGCCGAGGACTTCGCGCTGGCCGATGTCCTCACCCGGGGCCGCATGGTGTTCGGCGTGGGCCGCGGCACCGTCCCGCGCGAGATGGAGACGCTCGGGGGCGTCGTGGCGTCGGGCGACAACGACATGGCCGTCGACATCGACCAGCGCAACCGCGAACGGTTCGCCGAGGCGATGGAGGTGATCAAGGCCGCGTGGAGCCAGGAACGCTTCGCCCACCACGGCGATCACTTCTCGTTCCCACCCCCGGGCATCCCCGACCGCGGCAGCGAGGTGACCGAACTCACCCTGATCCCGAAGCCTCGGTCGTTCCCCCAGCTGCCCCCGATCTACCAGCCCGTCACGTCCCCGGCCACGATCGACTACGCCGCCGCCGCCGGTCACGTCGGCATCGTCGCCGGCGGTCCCCTCGAACGAGCGGCCGCCACCTGGGATCGGTTCGCGACGACGGCCGCAGCCAACGGTCGCCCCCTCGCCCCCGGCGAGGGGCGAGCCTTCCACCTCAACATCCACGTCGGACGCACCACCGCCGACGCGCTACGGGTCGGACGCGATGCTCACGACGAGTACGTGAAGTTCCTCGCGCCCTACGGCCGCTTCAAGCACTACCGCGACGGCGAAGCGCCCTTCGACTTCCAGCCCTCGATCGAGGAGACGATGGAGGCCGAGACGATGGCGATCGGCTCGGTCGAACAGGTGGCCGACCTACTGGGCCGGGCCGCCGACCGACTCGACCTCCAGCAGCTCCTGCTGTTCCCCGACTTCCCGGGGCTCAGCCGCGACGAGATCGACGAACAGCTCCACCTGATCGCAGCCGAGGTGCTGCCGCGTATCGGCGTTCAGCTCGGCGCGACCGCCGAGGGCGCGTCGCTCGGATAGGGGAACCACCGCAGCCGCTCGAACGCCGGGCTGGTGACCGGCACCGCCGGTCGGGCCTCGGCGTCGACGAGGGCCAGACGGTGCCGCTCGGCGTCGGCGAGGATTTCGGCGAAGGGAGGCGCGCTCGCCCGGAGCCGTCGGTCCGGATAGCGCATCGAGCCGCTCGAGTAGTCGACATCGTCGAGCGACATCGGCACGGCCGCGTGGCCGGCGCGGTGACGCCACAGACCGGACGTCGGCTCGAACTCATACGCCGGCAGGAACGCCGCCCCGTGCTCGGCGACGAAACGGACCGCCGCCACCAGGTACTCGAAGGTGGCGTCGTCGATGAAGTAGTTGAAGTTGATGCGCACCCAACCGGGCTTGATGCCCTCACAGCCCTGCGTGATCTCGGCCTCGAACTCGTGGCTGCGCTCGAGGTCGATCCCGAGCAGTCGGTGGCCATAGGGCCCGGCACACGAGCAGCCGCCCCGGCTCTGGATGCCGAACAGGTCGTCGAGCAGGGCGACGACGAAGTTGTGGTGCAGATACCAGGGCACCCCGTTCGGGGTGTCGGCAGCCCGACGGTGGCCGATCACGAACGACACGATCGAGAGACGCTCCGCGTCGTGACTGCCGAGGATCTCGATCGAGGGGACCGCCTCCCAGGCCTCGACGGCCCGCCTCACGAAGCGCTCCTCGCTCCGGCGGATCTCGTCGACCCCGACCGCGCCCTTGAGTTGGAACACCAGACCGGCCCGGATCGACTCGACGATCGCCGGGGTGCCGCCCTCCTCGCGATGTTCGATGTCGGGCAGGTAGTCGTGTTCGTCGGCGTTGACGTAGGCGACGGTGCCGCCCCCGGGTACGGCCGGGACCCGATTGGTGAACAGGGCTCGACGGGCGACGAGCACACCCGGGGTCCCTGGGCCACCGATGAACTTGTGAGGCGAGATGAACACGGCGTCGAAGTAGTCGTCGCCCCGAGCCGGGTGGCCGAGGTCGATGTCGACGTAGGGGGCCGCGGCGGCGAAGTCCCAGAACGCAAGGGCGCCGTGACGGTGCAACAGGACAGACACCGCAGCGGTGTCGGTCGTGATGCCGGTGACGTTCGACGCCGCGGAGAACGATCCGATGCGGAGCGGCCGGTCGGCGTGGGCCTCGAGGGCGGCCTCGAGCTGGGCCAGATCGACGTGACCGTCGCTGTCCTCCCCGATCACGACGACATCGGCGATCGACTCGCGCCACGGCAGTTCGTTGGAGTGGTGCTCGTAAGGCCCGATGAACACGACCGGCCGCCGATCGGCAGGGATCGCGGCCGAAAGGTCGAACTCGTCGTCGAGGTTGCTCGGGATCGACAGGCCGAGCACGGCGATCATCTTGTGGATGGCGTGCGTCGAGCCGGATCCGCAGAACAGGACCGCATGCTCCTCGGCCGAGGCGCCGACCGAGGACGAGATGATCCGACGTGCGTCTTCGCGGAAGCGGGTGGTCTGTCGGCCCGTGCCCGACGACTCGGTGTGGGTGTTGGCGTAGAGCGGCAACACCGCGTTGCGCAGGTAGTCCTCGAGGAACGACAGCGACCGTCCCGACGCGGTGTAGTCGGCGTAGACGACGGGGCGAGGCCCGAACGGTCCGTCGACCAGGTCGCCGGCCCCGATCACCGACGAGCGGATCGTGTCGAGAAGCGCGGCGGCATCGGTGGCGGCGTGAGTAGCCATCACTCCAGGGTACCCATCGCTCCCGTCCCGCTCGGTGGCGAGCCACAATGGCCGAGTGCCCACCGACGACGCGCACGAGCGCGCCAGCGAACCCCCCGACTGGATCGGCCCCGACCGTCGGGCGGTCCCCCTCGGCAGCGAACCCGACTACCGGTTCACCCTCGCCAACGAACGCACCTTCCTGGCCTGGATCCGCACGGCCCTCGCCCTCGCCGCCGGCGGGCTCGGTGCCCTCAACCTGATCGAGAACTTCTACGGCCAGGAAATCGTCGGCTTCCTCCTCCTCGGGCTCAGCGCCACGGCGGCGGTCAACGCCTACCGGAGGTGGCGGTCCGTCGAACTGGCGATGCGGCTCGAACAGCCCCTCCCCAACTCCCGACTCCCGATGATCGTCGCCCTCGGCACGACCGTGATCGGGCTCGCCGTCGCCGTCCTGTTCGCGCTCGGCGAGTGGTGACCGAACCCACGCCGGGCCGCGGCCGCAGGCCTCGGTCCGAGCGACGCCGGCGACGGATCCGCAACCGCCCCGAACGACGCTTCGACGACGGCCTGCAACACGAGCGCACCGCCCTCGCCTGGGAACGGACGGCGATCTCCGGGGTGGTCGCGGGCGCCGTGCTGGTCCGCGCCGCCAACGCCGAGGGCCTGAGCGTCTTCGTCCTCGTCGGGCTCCTCCAGATCGCCATCGCCGGCGGGGTGCTGCTGTGGGCGTCGCTGCACTACGAGGAACTCCACGGGGTGCTGCGGCGCGGCGACTCGGTGGTGCATCCCCACGCCACCCGCCTGGTCGGCGTCACCACGATCGGCTTCACGTTCGCCGCCGTCGGGTTCGCCGTGGTGACCGGGGTCGGTCAGCTGCTCGCTTGACTCAGCTGCTGGAATTGCCCGGCATCTTGGAGGCCGCCGCCTCGAGGTCGCCCGGCTCGATCGTGACCACGGCCGCCTTGTCGAGGGTGGTGGTGGCACCCTCGGCCGACAGGCGGACCGCCTGGGCGCCGATCGCCTGCTCGAACAGGGTGCGTGCGAAGCGGGCGTTGCCGAACCCATCGTGGCGTTCGGCGTCGTCGAAGATGCGCCGCAAGGTGTCGTCGACGCCGCTCCCGAAGTGGTACTCCGCGTCGGCCGCCATCTTGTGGGTGATCGCCAGCAGCTCGTCGGTCGTGTAGTCGGGAAAGGTGATCTCTCGGGCGAATCGCGACCGCAGACCCGGGTTCGACTCGAGGAACCGGTGCATCAGCTTGGGGTAGCCGGCGACGACCACGACGAGTCGGTCGCGGTGGTCCTCCATCCGCTTGAGCAGGGTCTCGACCGCTTCGGATCCGAAGTCGTTGGTGGCCACGATGCCGCCCGGCGACAGGGAGTAGGCCTCGTCGATGAACAGGACCCCGCCGAGCCCCCGCTTCACCTCGCGGTTGGTCTTGAGCGCCGTGTGGCCGACGTACTGGCCGACGAGTCCGGCCCGATCGACCTCGACGAGGTGCCCACGCTCCAGCAGGCCGATCGCGGCGTACATCTCGGCGAGGAGGCGGGCGACCGTCGTCTTGCCGGTGCCGGGGTTGCCGAGGAAGACCAGGTGCTGGCTGGTCGACACGTCCGACAAGCCGTGTTCCTTCCGTCGGGCCTGCACCTGGAGATAGGCCATCTGCGAGCGGATCTGCTCCTTGACGGCGTCGAGGCCGACCAGGGCGTCGAGTTCGGCCTCGATCTCGGCCAGCGGCCGTGGCTCGAACGCGGCCGGGGGCCGCTCTCGTCGTCGTTCGAGGCCGGCCTCGGCGACATCGCGCACCGTCTGGCCCGCCTCCTGGAGCTTCTTGACCAAGCCCTCCGGCCTTCGCAGCATGGGTCGAACCGTACCCGACCCTGTCGCCGTCACTGTGCAGGGACCATCCCCGTGCAGGGCGATTGCCACCCCGTTAGGTTCACCACGTGCCTTCCGACACGTACGCCGCCGCCCTGTCCGCCGATGCGCTGTCCCCCGCTGCTCCGTCGGTGTCGATCACCGGTACCGGGCTGTGGGCGCCGCCCGAGACCGTCTCCAACGCCGAACTCGTCGAATCGCTGTCGGTGTCGGTGCGAGCCTGGAACGAGGCTCACGCCGACGAGATCGCGCGCGGCGAGGTCGCGGCCCGGGCCGAACCCGACGAGGCATTCATCGTCAAGGCGTCGGGCATCGAGAGCCGTCACGTGATGGACAAGGCCGGCGTGCTCGATCCCGAGCGGCTGCGGCCTCGCCTCGAACTCCGCGGCGAGGACGAGCTCGGCCTGCAGGCCGAGATGGCGATCCCGGCCATCACCGCGGCCCTCGCCCAGGCGGGCCGCGAGGCCTCCGATGTCGACGCCGTCATCGTCGGCTGTTCCAACCTCCAGCGGGCCTATCCCGCCGTCTCGGTCGAGATCCAGGACGCCATCGGCGCCGGTGGCTGGGCCTACGACATGAACGTCGCGTGCTCGTCGGCCACGTTCAGCCTGCAGGCCGCCGTCGACGCCCTGCGCAACGGGTCGGCGTCATGTGTGCTGGTCGTCAACCCCGAGATCACTTCGGCCCACAACAACTTCGAGCTGCGCGACTTCCACTTCATCTTCGGCGACGCCTGCACCGCGCTCGTGCTCGAGCGGACCGACGAGGCGGTCGCCCCGGGCACCGGCTGGGAGGTCCTCGGGACGTCGCTCGCGACGAAGTTCTCCAACAACATCCGCAACGACCGCGGTTTCCTCAACCTGGCGGAGGACGGCGAGCGCGACCCCCACGAGCTGATCTTCCGTCAGAACGGCCACAAGGTCTTCAAAGAGGTCTGTCCCCTCGTCGTCGCCCACATCGACGACCACCTCGGCCGCCTCGATCTCGACCCCACCGCGGTGCGTCGGTTCTGGCTCCACCAGGCAAACCTCAAGATGAACCAGCTGATCGCCAAGGGCGTGCTCGGTCGAGTCCCCGACACCGACGAGGCCCCCGTGGTGCTCGACACCTACGCCAACACCAGCTCCGCGGGTTCGATCATCGCCTTCCACGAGCACCGGGCCGACCTGTCGAGCGGCGACATCGGCGTGATCTGCTCGTTCGGCGCCGGCTACTCGGTCGGTTCGGTCGTCGTGCGCCGCGCCTGAGGGGCGTTCGGCGCCTCGGTGGGGTCGAACGGGTCGCGGCCGACCGGCGGAGCGATCCATTCCTCGCCGTCGTCGGCGTCATCCTCGTCGACCAGCGGGAGTTCGTAGCCGGGATCGAAACCGCTCTCGGCCGGCTCGTCGGACCCGGGGAACGCGACGCGAACGATCAATACGCCGAAGACGACGAAGAGGATCGCCAACAGCGCGTTGCTGCGTCCCGAGCGGTCACCGGTGGTGGCGGTCACGGCGAACCCTCCGTCCCGGAACCGTCGTCGGCCCCGTCATCCGCGGCCGACACCTCGAACTCGTCGAACCCGACGTCGAGGGCCGACGCCGAGTCGGCCCGGGTGAACACCCGCATCACGACGTCGAGCGTCAACCGGTCGACCACGTCGTCGTCGGCCAGCAGGGAGATCGCGTCGATCAACACCAACCGATCGAACGACTCGACGTCGGCGACGAAGGCCATCAACCCGGCGTAGTCGCCGACGACGGTGATGCTCAGCTCGATCGAGGTCACGCCGTCGGGGAGGTCGCTCCCGCCGCCGACCGCAGCCGACGTCACGGCCACGGGCGCGAACTGCTCGACGACGACGCCGGCGGCGGCGGCCGACGCCGCCACCTCGTCGACGAAGCCGTCGAGATCCGGATCGTCGGGGACCGCAGCGGCGAGACGCTCGTCCTCTGCGGCTACCGAGGCCCGCTCGGCGTCGAGGGTCTGCAACGAATCGAGCTCGTCGATCAAGGCCAGCCGCTCCACCCCGATCGCGTCGACCTCGGCCTCGGCGTCGGCGGTCGCTCGCCCGAGCCAGCCGACCGACACGATCGCCCAGGCGCCGATGACGACGGCGAGGGGCCAGGCGAGCTCGACCACGACACGGCGGCGGCGTACCAGCCGGTCGCCGCTCACGGCGCCACTCCCCCGTCGACCACGAACAGGGTGGCGTCGACCTCGTCGGTCCCCAGCGGGCCGTGGGCCGACTGCGACAACCACACGCCCTCGAACGGTTTGGTCGTCTCGAGGACCCGGAGCCAGCGACCGACCCCGCCGAGGTCGGCGGTCACGCCTGTGAGCGAGAACGAGGCGGTGGCGTCGTCGGCACCGAACTCGGCTGGCACCACCCCGTCGCGGAGCCGTTCGAGCCGGAGGGCGAGAAGGTAGCTGTCGTCGGGCATCGACGCCGCCACCTGGCGGGTGACCCCGGCGAGGTCGAGGACGGCCCGCTCCAACACCTCGACCTGACCAGCACGACGGGACACGTCGTCCGCATCGTCGCGGAGATCCCCGAAGTCGTCGACCTGGGTCTGCACGGCGACCACCGCCTGCTGGTCGGCGTCGACCCTCGCCTCGAGGTCGACCAGACGGTCGCGCGCACCGAGGGTGTGTTGGCAGGCCACCACCGCCACCACCGCGGCTGCCGCGAGGCCGACGACCAGCCGCTGCACCCGGCCTCGGCGGCGTCGGGCCCCCTCGGCCCGAAGGTCGAAGGCGCGCCCGGTCCGGCCGACGGTGAGCCCGTAGGCGGCGGCGTGGGAGAGCCAATCGTCGGCGACGAATGCCGTCGGCGGAGCGCCGATGGCTACCTCGACGTGACCGTTGATCGTTTCGAGGGCGCGGTCGAGGGCGTCGGGCAGGCCGGCGGTCGAGCCGCGGGCGCCGAGCAGGATCACCCGTGCCGGCAACGGGTCGCCGGTGGTGCGGGTGTAGTGCTCGAGGGCTCGACGCACCGCCTCGGCGACAGCGGCCAGGTCGCGATCGGCGCCGGTGTCGTGTTCGTCGTGACGGACCTCGTGGACCTGGCCGGTGATCGCCTGGATGTGGGCCTCGAGTTCGGCGGCCATCGAGGCGCCGGACGCGCCGAGGCCGACGGCGAGCGTCCGGGCGAACACCAGACCGTCACCGTCGAAGATGGCGACGTCGGTGTGGTCCTCCTCCACCTCGACCACCGCAGCGCTGCGTTCGCTTCCGGCGCTCACCCCGACCGACGACGGCAGCAGGTCGACGCGCTCGAGACGAACGTCGAGGCGGGCACACATCGCGTGCAGGTCCTCGACGATCGACGAACGGACCGCGACCACCAGGGCGTCGACCCAGCGCAACTCGTCGTCGTCGCGTCGTCCCAACTCGACGACGTCGAAGATCGCCTCGTCGAGGGGGTAGCTGAGCAGTTCTTCGACCCCGAGCCCGGCTGCGTCGCGCAACGGACCCCTGGCTGCCACCGGCAACTCGGTGCGACGCAACAGGGCCGCCGTGTCGGACAGGCCGATGACCAGCCGCTCGGCGTCGATGTCGTCGCGGTCGAGGACTCGCCGCGCTGCCGCCTCGACCCGAGAGATCTCGAAGCGGCCGTCGAACGCATCGGCCTCCTCCGCGCTCGCCAAGGATTCGGTGGCGGTCGCCGTCACCGGGGCCCCGGCGCGACGCGAGGCCACCTGGACGGCGCGCAGTTCGTGGGGGCCGATGCTCAGCGCGAGAAGTGCATCACTCACGGTGCGAGTGTCGGACGGGGCCGGCCGACCAGAACCCCGGGCTCATGGCCGGTTCGCAACAGTCGAGTCTCACGAGGTGACCGGCCGTCGTCCTGCGAGCCCTGAATCGGGCCTCTCGCTACCCGAGATGGCGGTGGCACTGTTCATCCTGGCGGTCGGGATCGCGGGAGCGGCCTCGATGCTCGTCGCCGCGGCGACCACGACCGCCGCCACCGAGCACCGCTCGGCGATGGAACGGCTGGCAATCTCGGAACTCCAGGCGGCCGTCGCGCTCGACGACGAGGTCCTCGGCATCTCCCTCGCCGCCGGCGGCTACCGGCCCGCGCACGACGGTCGCGCCACGGCGACCACCCCCGACGCAGCCGTCCGTCCGTTGGAGCAGACGACGGTGGCCGGCCTCCAGGTCACGATCCGGCGTGACGTCACCTGGGGCGCGGCCTCCGCTGGTGCGGTGCGCATCGACGAGGCCTACAAGGTGGTCACGATCACCGTCTCGTGGACCGACGCATCGGGACCGCACACGATCGTGGCGTCGTCGGCCGCGCTCGACTCGGTGGCCGGCGACCCGAGCGCCGAGGCCGCAGGGTGACCGCCGACGGCGAACGCGGCACGACCGTGGCCGAGGTGATGGTCGTGGTCGCGTTGCTGTCGCTCGTCGCGGTGCCGATCCTGTCGACCCTGCGGTCGGCGACCCGGGCCGAGGCCGACCTCACGACTCGCCTCGACGACAGCACCCAACTCCTGCGCCTTCAACAACGCTGGTTCGACGACGTGCACGATCAGGTCCTTGCAGGCGACCGGATCGCCGGCGACGCGACGCTCCAACTCGTGGTCGACCACGCCGACGGTGACCGCACACGCTGGCGGCTCCGCAACGGCCGGCTCGAGCGGCAGCGGATCGACGCCACCACCAACGGGGTGATCGACACCGCGGTCGTCGTCGACGACGACCGCCTCGACCTCGGCCGCTCGCGCTTCACCTATCGATCGGGCCGCGACACCGTGCTCGACCCGGGCGACCCTGCCCTCGTCGACCGGTGCGCGGCGACCGCAGCGATCGAGTTGTGGCTGGTCGACGACGACACCGCCAGCTTCGAGCTCACCGCCGCCGTGCGCCGACCTGCCGACGATCCCGAGGCGGAGCCNNAGCAGCCCATGAACGAGCAGCCAACACCCGCCGCCGACGATCAGCGGGGTTCGGTCGTCCTCGTGATGGTGGTCCTGATGATCATCGGTTCGCTCGGCGTCGCCGTGCTCCTCCGGGCCCAGTCCGACCTCGAGACCACCGCCACGCTTCAGCGCACCGACCGCGCCTCGCTGGCGGCCGAACGGGGAGTGATCGAGGCCCTCGCCCTCATCCGGTCGGGCGAGCGGGGTACCTTCGACGGCGCCGGGACCAGCGACGGGGTGGACGCCTACCGGTTCGAGGCGGTCCAGGTGGCGGTCGACCGCTTCGAGGTGACGGCCTCCGCCACGGTCGACGGGATCGATCGCACGCTGCGGGCCGTGGTCTCCGGCACTCTCGAGGAGACCGACGACGCCCTGATCACCACACTCGTCGCCTTCGACAGCGACAACGCCAGGGGAACGATCGACGGCGCCGTCGCCACCCTCGGCACGATGCGCGTCGACGGGCTCTCCCCCGGCACCCGGCAGTACCTGCTCGGACCGACGGCGACGTGCGACGGCTGCACCGCGCCGATCGTCGTCGACGAAGCACCCGACCTCGTCGAACCCGTGCGTCCCTCGGGGCCGGTCCGGGCCTGCCCCGACGACTGGACCGCCCCCCTGGTCGACGGCGGCGCCGGCACCCCGATCGTGTGTGACGACCCGGGCCGGCCCGTCGTGATCGGCGCGAGCATCGAGGTCACCAACGGGCCCCTCGTCGTGTGGGTTGGCCCCGGGGTCCCCGTCGATCTGCGGGGCGCCCGGCTCAACCCCTCGGGCCCGGTCGACGACCTGGTGCTCGCGATCGCGAGCGATCGTCGCGCCCCGGCCGACCTCCTCGTCGACAACGCCGCGGTCCGCGGCACCGTCACCGCGCCCGGCCGAACCCTCGAGGTCGATCAGCTGACGCTGCAGGGTCGGCTCACGATCGGCTCGCTCCGGATCGCGCCCTTCGGCTCGGTCGACGTCGACGACGATGCCACCGCTCCGGTGCCGTTCGCCTGGCACCTCGAGGCGCTCGACGAGGTGCTCGCTAGCGGATGATGCGGAGCAGTTCTTCGACGCTGGTCAGGCCCTGCATCACCTTCGACATCCCGTCGACCCGCAGCGGCACCATGCCGGCTGCCATGGCGTGACGCTCGACGGCGTCGGCGGGGGCCTGGTCGAGGACCATCGCCGCCACTTCGTTGGTGATGGGCAGCACCTCGTGGACGGCGAACCGCCCCCGGTAGCCAGCGTCGGAACAGGCTGGACAACCGACCGGCTGGTAGACCTCGAGGGTGCCGTCGTCGGCCGCCATCGACTCGGGGACGCCGAGCTCGTGACGGCGCTCGGCCGACAACCGATGGGGCTGCTTGCACCGATCGCAGAGCCGGCGAGCGAGACGCTGGGCCACGATCGTCGACAACGACGACGCCACCAGGAACGGCTCGACTCCCATCTCGATCAGGCGCATCGGCGTCGACGCCGCATTGTTCGTGTGGATCGTCGACAGGACCAGGTGACCGGTCAGCGACGCCTCGACGGCGATCGTGGCGGTCTCCCCGTCGCGGATCTCGCCCACCAGGATCACGTCGGGGTCGGCACGGAGGAAGGATCGCAGTGCCCGCGGGAACGTCAGGCCCGCCTTGGCGTTGATCTGGACCTGTTTCACCCCGTCGAGTCGATACTCGACCGGGTCCTCGATCGTGATGATGTTGCGGGTCGGGTCCCGCAGTTCTCGCAGGGTGGCGTAGAGGGTCGTCGACTTGCCCGAACCGGTCGGTCCCGTCACCAGCACCGCACCCCACGGACGGCGGTAGCCCTCGCGGTACGTCGCGAGTTGGCGGGGCAGGAAGCCGAGCGAATTGAGGTCGAGATCGCCGCGGTCGTTGGCGAGCAGCCGGAGCACGGCGCTCTCGCCGTGCACGGTCGGCAACGTGACGACGCGGATGTCGTAGCTGCCGCCGCCGATCGTGCGCGAGATGCGGCCGTCCTGCGACTGGCGCTTCTCGGCGATGTCGATGTCGGCCATCACCTTGAGGCGGGAGATGATCCCGGCCTGGAGCGACTTCGGCGGGGTCATCGCGTCCGACAGAAGGCCGTCGACGCGGAACCGCACGCGGAGACCATCGGTCGACGGTTCGATGTGGACGTCGGACGCCCGCTCCTGCACCGCCTTCGACAACAGCAGGTCGACGAACTGGACGATCGGCGACTCGTTGGCGGTCTCCTGCACCACGGTCACCGGTTCGGGGGCCCGGGCGGTCGACTGGCCGACCGCCGCCTGGATCGCCTCCTCCACCCGCGTATCGCTGGTGCCGAGCCCGTCGATGGCCCGGCCGATCTGTTCGCCGTCGGCCATCACCGCCCGGACGTTGCGGCCGAGAGCGGTGCGGAGATCGTCGATCGCCAACAGGTCGGCGGGGTTGGCCATCGCCACCACCGCCGTGTCACCCTCGAACCGGATCGGGATCGCCCGGTGACGCCGGGCGAGCGAGGCCGAGACCTGACCGGCCAGATCGGTGTCGATCGAGACCTCGTCGAAGTCGACGAAGTCCTGGTCGAACTGGATGGCGAGCGCTCGGAGCAGATCGCGCGACGTCACCAGGCCGCGCTGCTGCAGCACGTCACCCAAGCGCTTGCCCTGGGTCTTCTGTTCCGCCAGGGCGTTCTCGATGTCGTGGTCCGTCACGAGGCCGAGCTCGACGAGGATCTCCCCCAGACGGCGGCGGGCCGGCCGGGCCGGTTGGGCGCCGGCGGCGCGGAGATCGGGCGGGGTCACGGTCACACCCGGAGCCTCGGAGCCTTCGGCCGCGACGTGAGTCTGCACGGTTTCGATCCCCGGTCATGACGCCGTCGTGGTGTCCGACGCTGTTGGGTCATGAGCGCCGATCCGTGGGCAGACCTCGACGCCGAGAGCCGCGCCTTCTTGTCCCAGACCCTGGGTGGCGCCGCCGAGCCCGCATCGACCCCGCCGACGATCCCGGTTCCTCCCGCCCCCGCTCCGTCAGCCCTCCTGTCGACGCTCGTCGGCCGAGCCCACCGCCACGGCGCCTCCGACCTCCACCTGACCGTCGGCACGGCACCCCACGTGCGGGTGCACGGTGACCTGATCGCGATGCCCGACGCCCGGCCCCTCACCGCAGTCGACGTCGCCCTCCTGGTCGACGAAGCCCTGAGCCCCGCACTGCGCGCCCGGTTCGACTCCGACGGCGACGTCGACACCGCCTTCGAGCTCACCCCCGGCGAGCCGTCGGGCGACGGCGAAGCAACCGCCGATCGGGGACGACCGGTGCGGGTGCGGGCCAGCGTGTTCCGCCAGCAGGGCCACCCGGCCCTCGCCCTACGCTTGATCCAGGCGGCGGTGCCGGCGTTGTCGTCGCTCGGTCTCCCGCCGGCCGTCGAGCAGCTCGTCGAGCTGCGATCGGGACTGGTGCTGGTGACCGGAGAGACCGGCTCGGGCAAGTCGACCACCCTCGCCGCCCTGGTGTCCGAGCTGCTCCGTCGGCGCCCGGCCCACGTCCTGACGATCGAGGATCCCATCGAGTACCTGATCCCGCGGGGCCGCGGACTGGTCCGTCAACGCGAGATCGGGCTCGACACCGAATCGTTCGCCACGGCCCTGCGTCACGCCCTCCGTCAGGACCCCGACGTGATCCTGCTCGGCGAGCTGCGCGACCTCGAGACGATTTCGACGGCGTTGACCGCCGCCGAGACCGGGCACCTCGTCCTGGCGACCCTGCACAGCTCCGATGCCTCCGGCGCCGTCCACCGCTTGGTCGACGTGTTCACCGCCGACCAGCAGGCGCAGGTCCGCTCCCAGCTGTCCCTGGCCCTCCAGGCGATCTGCTCCCAGCAGTTGCTGGCGAGCCCGCACGGCTCGCGAGTGGCCGCCACCGAGGTGCTGCTCGGCTCGTCTGCCGTCCGGAACCTGATCCGAGAGGACAAGGTGCACCAGTTGCCGAGCGTGCTCGAGACGAGCGTCGGCGAAGGTATGCACACCTTCGACCAGTCGCTGGTGGCGCTCGTGCGGGCCGGCCGGCTCGATCGCGAGACCGCGCTGGCGGCGGCCCACCACGCCGACCGATTCGAGGAGCTGCACCACCGATGACTGCTCCCGCCACCGAACGCACGCTCGCCACCTTCCGCTATCGCGCCCTCGACGCTGCCGGCGCCCTCACGACCGGCGAGCTGGTGTCGGGTGACGAACGCGACGCGGTCGACCGGATCCGTCGGCTCGGGCTGCGTCCTGTCGAGGTCGCCCCCGCCCGCGTCGGCCTCCTCGAACGCGAATGGTCGATCCCCGGGATCGGCAACCGGGTCGGCGCCGACGACCTCGCGGTGATGGCTCGACAGCTGGCCACGATGGTCGGCGCCGGCGTCCCGTTGCTTCGCTGCCTCCGCGTGCTCGCCGACCAGACCGACCACCCGGTGCTCGCCGGCAGCCTCGAGAAGGTCGCGATCGACGTGGAGAGCGGTGACTCGCTCTCGGTCGCAGTGCGACGACACCCGACCGTGTTCGACCCGCTCACGTGCGCCCTCCTGCGCGCCGGCGAGACCGCCGGAGCCCTCGACCTCGTGCTCGCCCAGCTGGCCGACGGCCTCGAACGGACCGCCGCCACCCGGCGCCGCATCCGATCGGCACTCACCTATCCGATCGCCGTGTTGGTGATGGTGGCAGCGATCGTCACCGTCATGCTGCTCTTCGTCGTCCCGGTGTTCTCCGGCATCTACGAGGACCTCGGCTCCGAACTCCCGGCACCGACCCGCGCCCTGGTCGCCCTGTCGACCGTGCTGACCACCCGCCTCCCGGTCGCGCTGGTGACCGTCGCCGTCGTCGTGATCGGCGTGCGACGGTGGTTCGCCACCCCGCAGGGTCGCCTGCAACGCGACCGCCTCCTGTTGCGACTTCCCCTCGTCGGGCCGCTGCTGACCAAGTCGGCGATGGCCCGCTTCGGTCGGGTGATGGCGGTGCTCACCCGCAGCGGCGTGCCGGTGCTCGAGACCCTGAGCGTCGCCGGCGACAACGCCGGCAACGCCGCGGTGACCGAGGCGGTGGCCGAGGTCCGCCGCAACGTGGGTCGCGGCGAGACCCTGGCCGAGAATCTCGAGCGGATGCCGATCTTTCCCCCGATGGTCGGGCAACTCGTCGCCGTCGGTGAGGAGACGGGTGCCCTCGATGACATGCTCGACGTGGTCGGCGGCACGTTCGAGGACGAGGTCGAGACGGCCGTCGACGGCTTCTCGTCGCTGATCGAACCCCTGCTGATGGCGGTGATCGGCCTGACGGTCGGCGGCATGGTCGTGGCCCTCTACCTGCCGATGTTCGACATCATCGATCTCGTCCAGTAGCTGATCGGTTTCGTGCCACCCTCATGGTTCATCGACACCCGCCGAGCCTCGGCCCCATGAGCACTGATGTCCCCACCACCGAGTCGGAGCGGCGAGACGAGGGCGGCTTCACCCTCGTCGAGGTGATGGTCGTGGTCCTGATCATCGGCATCCTGCTGGCGATCGGCATCCCCACCTTCCTCGGCGCCCGTGAACGAGCCCAGGATCGAGCCGCCCAGGCCAACCTGCGCACCGCCCAGAACACGGCGATGATCATCTACACCGACGACGCCGACTTCCGCCGGGTCAACACCAGCCGGATGCGTGACGCCGAGCCCGAACTCGTGTGGCGAGGCGCCAACTCGGCGGCCCGCAACGACAACGACGTCAGCATCGCCAACCCGGTCGGCGGCACCGAGTGGGCGGCCGCGGCGATGTCGGACTCCGGCACCTGCTTCTTCATCCACCTGCGATCCGACGGGCGCACCCAGTACGGCAGCAGCGACGCCACCGCCTGCACCGGCACCAACGCCCTCGCGGTCACCGGCAACGACTGGTAACGACGAATCCTCCGCTGCCTGCTCGGCAGCTCGACAACCGCATCTTCCCGGTCCCGGGGGCCGGCGCTCCGACTTGAGCGCCGGCCCCCGAGCTGTGAAGGTGAGCGGCCATGGAGTTCGACCTGCCGCCGCACGACGATCCTCGCCGCCTCGAGATCCGTCGCTGGATCGACGAGAACCCGTCGCCGACCGCCGACGAGCTCCACGCCGCCGGCCTCGTCGTGCCGCACTGGCCGAAGCCCTACGGCATCGAGGCCGACCCGATGCACCAGCTGATCATCGACGAGGAGCTCGAGGCCGCGGGCATCGCCCGCCCCGCCAACGCGATCGGGATCGGCTGGGCGGCACCGACGATCCTGGTCGCCGGCACCGACGAGCAAAAGGAACGATTCCTCGACGACATCTTCACCGGTGCCTCGTTCTACTGCCAGCTCTTCAGCGAACCCGACGCCGGCAGCGACCTCGCCGCCCTCGCCACCAAGGCCGAGCGCGACGGCGACGAATACGTGATCAACGGATCGAAGATCTGGACCAGCGGCGGCCACCACTCCGAGTACGGGATCCTGATCGCCCGCACCGACCCCAACGCCCCGAAGCACAAGGGCATCTCCTATTTCGTGTGCCCGATGGACACGCCCGGTCTGACGATGACGCCGATCATCGACATGACGACGGCTCACTCGTTCAATCAGGTCTTCTTCGACGACGTCCGGATCCCCGTCGCGAACCGCATCGGCGACGAGGGTGATGGCTGGCGCCTCGCCAAGGTGACCCTGTCGAACGAGCGGGTGTCGTTGTCGTCGGCCGGCTCGCTGTGGGGATCCGGGCCCTCCGCCCAGGACCTCCTCGACGTGGTGCGGGCCGGGGGCGGGCTCGACGACCCGTCGCTGCGCCAGCAAGCGGCATCGCTCCACATCGAGTCGGAGCTGCTGCGGTTGCTGCGCCTGCGGTCGCTGAGCGCCCGGCTCCAGGGCCGCACCCCGGGCCCCGAGGCCTCGGTCCAGAAGATCCTGGCCGACGAGCACGGCCAGCACGTGATGGAGTTGGCCAAGGCCACCGCCGGGACCGCGGGCATGCTCACCCACTCGGGCCCCGCCGGTGAACTGCCGGCGACGTCCCGCACGGGGGCGACCGAGGTCAACTTCACCCCGGGCGACAGCGGCGTCGACCCGATCTGGCACTACGGCTACCTGTTCGCGCCGGCGCTCACCCTCGGCGGTGGCACGTTCGCCATCCAGCGCAACATCGTCGCCGAGAAGGTGCTCGGCCTCCCCCGCGACCTCCACGTGTGACCATCGGGCGGCCGCCGACACACGTGTGACGGGCGTTACCCGTCAGTAACCAAACTTGACCATCTGGTCTAGTTGCTGGCACCGTCTTGGTCCTGCCGCGCGATTGCAGCCGGGCGGCAGCAACATCGGCCATCTCGCAACGGAGCGAACATGACCCCTGCAGCAACAGCCTCCCCAGGGACCCAGTCCCCCGACCGCGGCGCCCTCGGCCTCCGGAAGCTCGAGCACGTGGTCGTGCTCGGAGCGAACGGCACGATGGGCTTCGGCAGCGCCGCCCTCTTCACCCAAGCGGTGCCGAAGGTGACGTTCTTGGCCCGCACCAAGGAGAAGGCCCAGGAAGGCCTCGATGCCGCCATCGGTCAGGTGCGGTCCAACACCGTCGCCCTGCGGGCCGAGGTGGGCAGCTACGACGACGAGGGTCCCGCCGCCATCGCGTCGGCCGACCTGATCTTCGAGGCCGTGGCCGAGGACCCCGCCATCAAGAAGCCGGTGTTCGACCTCGTCGAGGAGCACCGCCGCCCCGGTTCGATGATCGCCACGGTCTCCTCGGGCCTGTCGATCAACGGCCTCGTCGCCGGCCGTTCCGACGACTTCCGCCGCAACTTCTGCGGCCTCCACTTCTTCAACCCGCCGAACGTCATCGTCGGCACCGAGCTGATCCCCAACGACGAGACCGACCCCGAGGTGCTCGACTTCCTCGAGGCGTTCTCGACCTACCGCTTGGGTCGCGAGATCATCCGCACCGCCGACACCCCCGCCTTCGCCGGCAACCGGGTGGGCTTCAAGGTCCTCAACGAGTGCGCCCTGCTGGCCGAGACGATGAGCCCGGCCGTGATCGACGCCATCGTCGGCCCCTACACCGGCCGTGCCCTCACCCCGCTGGCCACGATCGACCTGGTCGGCTGGGACGTGCACAAGGCGATCGTCGACAACGTCTACGACAACACCAACGACGAGGCCCGCGAGACCAACCGTCTCCCCGACTCGATGCGCAAGCTGATCGACGCTGGCGTGCTCGGCAACAAGTCGGGCGGCGGCTTCTTCAAGCGCAAGGAGGGGCTCGTGCTCGACCTGCCGTCGGGCGAGTACGTGAGCCGCGACCAGATCGAGATGCCGGACCTGCCCTACGTCGCCGAGATCGCCGACCTCTACGCTCAGGCCCGCTACTCCGAGGGGCTCGAGGTGTTGCTCAACGCGCCGGGCGACGAGGCCAAGCTGGCCCGAAAGATCGTGTCCGGCTACATCTCCTACTCCTTCGAGCGGGTCGGCGAGGTGTGCGAGACCATCACCGACATCGACCGCATCATGGGCGCCGGCTTCAACTGGGCGCCGCCGTCGGTTCTCGTCGACTTCCTCGGCCCGGCCAACACCGTCAAGATGCTGAGCGAGGCCGGGGTCACCGTGCCGACCGCCATCGCCGATGCCGACGAATCGACCGTCTTCTTCAACCACCCCCACATGAACCGTGGCCGGTTCTTCGTGGCTGCCTGAGCACCGACACGCACGAGAGACGAGAACAAGATGAGCACCAACGACAGCGCCGTCTACATCATCGGCGGCTACCAGACCGACTTCGCCCGCAACTGGTCGAAGGAGAAGAAGCACTTCTCAGCCCTGATGAACGAGGCCGTGCAGGGCGCGCTCACCGAGACCGGGATCGACCCGAGCGACATCGAGTCGGCCCATGTCGGCAACTTCGCCGCCGAGCTCTACTGCATGCAGGGTCACCTCGGCGCCTTCTTCATCGAGGCCGACCCGAGCTTCAGCGGCCTGCCCACCGGCCGCCACGAGGCCGCCTGCGCGTCGGGCTCCATCGCCCTCCTCGCGGCGTCGGCCGAGATCGAGGCCGGCCGCTACGACCTCCAGGCCGTCGTCGGCATCGAACAGATGAAGACGGTCGACTCCGCCCTCGGCGGCTCCTACCTCGGCACCGCCGCCTGGTACGAGAAGGAGGCCGAGGGGATCGAGTTCCCGTTCCCCAAGCTGTTCGGCAAGCTCGGCGACGAGTACGACAAGCGCTACGGCCTGGCCGATGAGCACCTGGCCGAGATCAGTCGCATCAACTACGACAACGCCAAGCTCAACCCCAACGCCCAGACCCGCACGTGGTACATGAACAAGGACCACGCCCTCGCCCGTGACGACATGAACGCGCAGGTCGGCGGCCGCATCCACCTGGCCGACTGTTCGCAGGTGACCGACGGCGCGGTGTGCGTATTCCTCGCCTCGGAGCGCTACGCCAAGCGCTTCGCCGAGTCCAACGGGCTCAGCCTGGCCGACATCCCCCGCATCAAGGGCTGGGGCCACAACACCGCCCGCCTCAAGTTCGAGGACAAGGTGCGCGAGAGCCGCGAGGCCGAGTACGTGCTGCCCCACGTTCGTTCGACGGTCACCTCGGCCATGGAGCGGGCCGGCATCGGCAACGTGCTCGGCACCGACGGCGGCGAGAAGGTCGACGCCATCGAGACCCACGACTGCTTCACCACCTCGGAATACATGGCCATCGACCATTTCGGCATCACCGCCCCCGGCGAGAGCTGGAAGGCCGTCGAGGAGGGCTGGATCGACCTGGATGGCCGCATCCCGATCAACCCCTCGGGTGGCCTGATCGGCGCCGGCCACCCCGTCGGTGCCACCGGCGTTCGTCAGCTGCTCGACGCCTACAAGCAGGTCACCGGCACGGCCGGCGGCTACCAGGTGGAGGGCGCCAAGAACGTGCAGACCCTCAACATCGG